>DUGA01000072.1:0-37977 GCA_013331615.1 Candidatus Woesearchaeota archaeon
TCTTGTCAAAGGCAGATGGTGGAAAATATTTGGATTCTTCTTAGTCCTCTTTGCATTATCTTTTGTGATAGGCATAAGCATCAGCACCCTGATATCTTTTACAAAGTATAGCACGGTTTTGGGAGCAGCAGGAAATCTCATCCTTGATCTCTATGCATTGTTTGCAGTCATCTGTGTTACTGTGTACTTTATCAATCTGGATTCATTACCACACAGAAAGTCAGAGTCATAACATTTAAGGTAATAGAATGAAACTGCTTGATAATCCGATAATTAGAAGCATAGCAGGATATTCTCTGATCTTGTTGGGCATCATAGGGCTTTTCCTGCCAGCTTTACAAGGAATACTTTTAATATTGGCAGGCATATATGTACTTCAGCACCATAAAATAAAGCATACGTTTGCAAAGATTTATCATGTTGTTAGAAAAAAATAAAAAGATGGCAACCATTAACACAAAGGAATTAAAAAAACAGGCAAAAGCATTGCAGGCAATAGTCAGGATNNCCTACACCGCCAATGTAGTGGGCATAATTCTAGAAACCATGTCAAGTTACGACGGGCAATGACAATCATTGGCACGACAAAATAACTAATAAAATAATTTACCAACTAACACAAATGCTTAACACAACGTAGAGGAGGAGCAACTCTTTAATGAAATAAGCTAATGTTCGTCGGCAATCGCCACCGCTTTTAGAGAGCTAAAATTTAAGGCGACTGGTAAGTTGCATTATGTAAGAAATAGTTTTTATGGTGTTTTATAATGAAACTTGAACAGGAATTTTTCAAAAAGCCAGCTAAGCCAAGCAAGATAAATGTAAATTATTTTTTCATGTGGATGCTTGTGTTCATACCTATTTCCATTGCCCTAAAATTTCTAAACTATAACAGCACTTTAATTTTTGTAACTTCTATCTTATCTCTTGTCCCTATAGCAAGGTACCTTGGCAAAGCGACTGAACAGATCTCTATCCAGACAAATAATACTATCGGCGCTTTGCTCAACGCGACATTTGGCAACATCATTGAGCTCATAATTGCAATACTTGCTATCTCTAGGGGATATATAGAGCTTGTCCAGGCATCCATAGTTGGCTCTATCATGGGCAATATCTTATTGCTTGTCGGTCTAAGCATCTTCTTTGGCGGCTTAAAATTTACAGAGCAGAGATTCAACAAGCAGGCAGCAGGAGTAAGTTCCACAATGCTAATAATTGCAGTTGTCGGATTAAGCGTGCCGACATTGTTTGCATATCTGCCAACAATACGTGGATTTGCTGCAAGGACAGATTCTATGCTCATATTAAGCCTGCTTGTTTCAGGAATACTTGCATTAGTCTATCTTGCAGGTTTACTGTTTACACTATTCACTCATAAGCATCTGTTTGACATCACTGATGAATATGCAGAAGAACGCATCAAGCCTACATGGACAAGGCGTTTTGCAGCTATTGTCTTATTTGTATTTACAATATTTGCTGCTATTGAATCAGAGTTTCTTGTCAGCACAGTCAGCCATGTATCTGAATCAATAGGTCTTTCACAGACATTCATAGGAATTGTCATAGTTGCAATCATCACTAATATTGCTGAAAAATCTGCTGCAATCACAATGGCATTAAGAAATAAAATCTCTTTGTCAATCGAGATAGGCACAAGCTCTGCAATCCAGATCGCTTTATTCGTAGTTCCTATACTTGTGTTTGTAAGCACATTCATCCTGCACAAGCCATTTCCTGTATTATTCTCATTCTTTCAGATAATCGCGATGATATTCTCAGTTATGATAATCAATTATCTTTCAAGTGACGGAAGATGCAATTGGTTAGAAGGATTACAGCTATGCAGCGTTTATTTTATACTTGCAGTTGCGTTTTATTTTGTGTAAGAAAAATTAGTTAGAAAATATCCAATTAAAAACAGAAACATTTATATAATCTATTATTATAATTTATTATAAAACATAATGAATCGTAATAAACATAGATAATCAACTAAAATAATGCACAAAGTGGTAATATGGTACAAGCAATCATAACATTGAACGAGCACGAAGACCGCATCTTAAATATTGTAAAAGGCAAATTCGGGCTTAAGAATAAGTCAGATGCTGTCAGCTTGATAATAGACAAGTTTGAGGAAGAGTTTATTGAGCCTGAGCTAAGGCCTGAGTATGTGGAAAAGATTAGGAATATTGAGAAGAAAGGCAAATTCACAAGCTATAAAAGCTTAGCTGCATTCAGAAAAGAGATTGAAGAAAATGCGTGATTTTTCTATAGAAGACCTGCTTAAGAAAATTATAAGCAAGCTGCTCAAGAAAGACAGAAATACTTATGCTGCTCTTATGAATAAGATTGATGAGATCTTAAGTGTGCAGATGTCAATCATTACAAAAATCTCCATGCGCCTTTGCAGCATCTGAAAAGAGTCCATATTAAAGGTCCGTTTGTCATGACTTTTAAGTACCTTCCAGCTGAGGATAAGGTAGTATTTTACGATTTTGATCATCATGATAATATTTATGGATAACTAAAGCACAATGCCATACTTATTCAAACTAATCGGCGCAGTTGGCCTGATCCTTATAGCTCTTGGAGTAATTACAAAACAAAGAAAAACCCAAGATAAATATTATTTGCTAGGTGGCTTGTTTCTGACTATCTACAGCATCTACATCAAAGATATGGTTTTCATAGTTCTGCAGCTAATATTTTTGGTTGCTGCGGGGTATGATTTAATTAAGAGTGATGGATAATTATAAACTCAATAATAAATCTAATTCTAGAAAAATTAAAAATCCTTCTAAATCTAAAAAAAATAACTGGACTAGAAATTAATTCTTATTGTTGTGGTTTCTTAATATGATCAGGCCTGTTGAAGCTCTTAATCAGAAACTTACCTGGCGTCTTGTCCATATCAACAAAATTGTCTGTGACATCTTTTATCCTCGAAGAAGCGCTTTTGCCGAACGCAATTACTTCAGTCCTGCAGCCAAGAGCAGTTACATGCTCTAACAGATCCTTGAAATCTCCGTCTCCAGAAACCAATACAACACAATCCAATTTATTTGCCATCCTCATTATATCCATCGCAATGCCAACATCCCAGTCGCCTTTTTTAGCTCCACCATAGAAGACTTGAAGGTCTTTTGCCCTTATCTCTATGCCCATGGCTTCCAGTGCATCAAAGAAATTCTGCTCATCCTTGACATCTGCCTTGATGACATATGCAAATGCACGAATCAGCTTTCTTCCATTGACTGCTGTCTTCAGGATTGCATTAAAATTAACTTTTGCATTATACAAATTTCTGCCAGAATAATACATGTTCTGTACATCTATAAAAACCCCTACTCTCTGATCCTTGTGCTGTGCCGTTACCATTTGTTCACCTTTTTTGTAAATTTTTCAGTATAAATCTGTTATCTTATGTGCTAGCATTGTAATAGTATTTAATAATTATTCGTTTTATTTGCCTTGTAATTGAATAGTGTTATCTCATCACAGGAAACTCTTCCTTAAATCCGCAGTTTATGCAGAGGATCCTGCCATTTGCAGCATCAATCTCCAATGTGTTTTTCCCGCATTTAGGGCATGTTTGCATGGTTTTTCTCTGGAGATCTTCTTCTGAAAGGATGTCATCTACATTGTCTTCGTGGATGATGTCATTCTGAGATTGTTTTTTTAATCTTATCATCTTCTTAAATCGAAAGAATTATCTTATTCATCTCTTCTATCCTTTCAAAATCCTTATCTAATGTAACTAGTATTAGATTATTTTCTATCACTTGGCTTGCAATCATTAAATCAGCTAACGGAATTATATTTCCAAGTTTTTCATACTTTCTTTTTAAGCCACTAAGTGTCTCGCCTGTTTTTTTTATGATATTAATCATATTAAAATTGTTAATAAATGCCAAAGCTTTCTCTTTATTATGCAGTTGTTTACCTTGTATTCCATCATAAAATTCAAAATAATTCATAAAAGTAATCTGTGGAGCCGCAGGGTATAATTCCATGTATTCCTTGAGCTTTTCAATTACCGCTTTATTTCTTTTCTCTATCTCTATCAACAATGAAGTATCAAATACAAGTGTCATCTTCTGAATCCATATTCTTTCCTTAATTTTGCAACATGTTCGTGCATTTCCTTAGCTTCTTTATCGTTCAACAGCTTTTCACCATAAAGAATCTGGTTCCACAATTCTTTTGATCTGCTATCATAATTATCCACCATATTTGAGAGCAATGCCCCCATATTAATCCTATTTCTAACTGCCAAGTTCTTGAACTTATACCAGGTTTTCTCATCAACATTCTTAAGCGTTTTAAGTGCCATATTAAGTATTAAAGTAATACTAGTATTTAAATATTACTATTTCCATCTGCGACATTTCGCTCATACTTCTATGACTTTTTTGTCCCATAAACTTCTGCTGTACTATACGAGTGTTTATTAATAGTCTGTTACTACTAACATGTTTATTGACGATAAAGTGTCAATGATAGTAATTGATAATAATATTAATAATTTAAAAATAAAATTAGGGGGCATAACCATGAGCAAAGAAAGCAAAGAACCTAAAGACTACAAAGAAAAAAACCAGAAAGAAACAGCTGAAAAATCAGACCATAAGCAATCAGATCAGAAAACAGATCAAAAAGCTGTTACTCCAGCTGTTCCAGATCCATTAGCTAATCTCCCTAAAGAAGCCCAGGAGAAATTAAAAGCGATCAAATCCAAATTAGAGAAATTTCAGAAGAATTTGCTGGACAAGTTTGACAAATATATAATGGGCATTGCATTATTGCCTCCGCAGAAAGAGCAAGGCACAGAAAAAGTTGACAAAGACAAAATTAATGTCGTAATCCTGATCGATGATTCTGACTCAAAGAAAATGAGCAAGTTTGAGCTTAAGGACAAGCTTGGTTCAATTATTGCTCAGATGGGAACTGAAATTGACAAAAACATGATTACCCAGACAATAATTTGCAGTGAGCTATGGCAGAGCTGTTATGATGCCAAATATGATCTTCTGCAAACAGTTGCATTAGCAGCGCCTATCTTTGATACAGGCATGTTAGCTGCAGTCAAGATTGCAGAAATCCATAAGTCAATGGTATTAAAGAAGTTTGAGAAATATATAGTCAGCTATGTTTTGGCAGGAAGCTTAGTGCAGGGAAGAGCAACATCTTCATCTGATATTGATGTCTGGATTGTTATTGATGACACAGATGTCAAAAAAATGACAAGAGCAGAGTTAAAAGATAAGCTGCGTGCAATTATAATTGGTATGGGCATAGAAGCTGGTGAAGTAACAGGCATCAGAAACAAGCTTAACATCCAAGTTTACATCCTGACAGATTTCTGGGATAGCTTGAAGGAAGCAAATCCAATAATCTTTACTTTGTTGAGAGACGGAGTCCCATTCTATGATAGAGGTGTGTTTATGCCTTGGAAACAGTTGCTTAAGATGGGCAAGATCAAGCCAAGCAGAGAAGCAATTGATATGTTCATGGGTTCAGGCGACCAAATGCTTAGAAGAGTCAGAGATAAATTAAGAGACATGGGTATGGAAGATATCTATTATGCGCTTTTAACACCAAGCCAGGCAGCTATAATGATGTTTGGGATTGCACCACCTTCTCCAAAAGAAACTCCAGAAGTTATGAGAGATATTTTCGTAAAAAAAGAGAAATTACTTGAAGACAAATTTGTAGAGATCCTTGAGCGTACTATAAAAGTAAGAAAAGATATCGAGCATGGCGAGAAAAAAGAGCTTACAGGCAAAGAGCTTGATGAGCTTTTAACAGATGCAGACAAATTCCTGAAGAGGATCAATCGCTTGTTTACACAGATAGAAAAGATCAAGGAAGAGGAATCAATGCTCCATACTTACGAGACAATTGTTACTCTAGTCAGAGATGTGCTTAAATTAGAAGGCATCGAAAAAGTTTCTGAGAAAGAGATGGTTGAGCTGTTTGAAAAACAATTAGTTTTAGCAGGTAAGATTCCTGACAAGTATCTGAGGATATTGGTAAGCATAGTCAAAGCTAAGAAAGACTTTGATGACAAGAAACTTACCAAGCAGGAAGTTGAGCAAGCTCATAAAGACAGCAATGAGCTCATCAGGTTCATCCTTGAATATACACAAAGGAAGCGCGGCAGAGAATTAGAGAGGACAAAGCTCAGGATAAAGCACGGTAGCAAATTTGGTGAAGTGATTTTGCTTGACAAGGTTGCATACATCATAAATGACATTGATGCTGAGCAGAAAGAGATCTCTAAAGCTGCAATCAATGAAAATGGCAGCTTAGGAACAACAGAGCCTGCTACAATGGAAGAGCTTGAGCATGCGATCTCAAAAGTAGAGATTCCTCCAAAAGTGTTCATCAAAGAACTTTTGTTCGAAAACCTAAGGAACATATTCGGCAAGGATGTTGAAGTGCTGGTTAATTATTAATAATTAAGGTTTTTTCTTTTTCAATTATCTTTTTATTTTTTCCCCCAGTTATAAACATAATTTTATAGTTTATAATTTACATTAAGCATTTTGTGTCATAATATTTATAAGATAGCAGCAATTTGCTTCTCATTTATGGAAGATCCAGCAGCAACATTAGAAACAAGAGTTGGTTTAGCACAACCAGATGCACCAAAAAGTTCTAAAGTATTTGCATACTGTATAATTGAAGAGAAGATACGTAAGATAGGTGGATATCATTTTGAAGGCGTTGATCAAGCAGGGTTAGATAGATATTATCGCAAAAATCTTGTTGCTGGACGCGCTTTCAATTTTGCTATCGTTACAACTGAAGTCAATGGCATTTGTTTAGAAGATGCTCTTTTTAATCTAGTGAATAGGGTTACTGCTAAGTATGAGAGTGTTTATAATCATATGTCTGCAAGAAAAAAGAGGAAATTTAACCTTGACAGATTTGTATTGATTTTAAGAGATCAAGGATACACCGTTTCTTATTCTTCTGCACCAAAAGGTAAAGTGGATAGTCCAGTTACAACAGCTGATCCTTTAGTGCCTGTAGTCAAATAATTCTTCTAATTTCAGAAACATTTAATAACTTCTTAGGTTTAACGTACATTTAATTATTTATTATACAAATTAATTCAAGTAAAAAATCTTGAGGTGAAATCATGAAACAGCATGTGGAAAAATTAGGGGTATACGCATTTTTGGTTGGGACAGTTGTTGCAATATTGCTAGGCGCTTTTCCACTTCCTGTCCAGTGGTTAGGCATAAAAGTCTTAGTTCTGGCAGCATTAGGTATAGTAGTCGGTTATCTGAATGTCCAGGACCATGAGCTGCAGCTATTCTTGATTGCAACATTGACATTGATAGGCGTCTCAAATGTATTTACTCTTGTGCTGACAGATGTGCCAGTTATAGGTGCAACTCTAGTAAACATTTTCCAGAATCTGCTTGTATTCTTCGCATCAGGGGCAGGAGTGCTTGCTATAAAGGCAGTGCTTGATGTGGCAAGCGAGAAGTAGATAATTATAAATAAATAATTTTTTGTTTTATATCTTTTTATTTTCTTTTTTTATTCATTATATATACTTTCTCACTTTTTCATTAGCAATGTTTTTATATAACATTTGCATTTAGCTTAGTATTATGTTGCATGTAAGAAGATGCGGAAACTGTTTTGCATACCTTGGCATAGAGACAGCTAGCTGTCCAGGCTGCGGCTCAAGCCTGCTTGATGTAGGGGTTACTATCGAGCACACAAACCGCTGCCCATTTTGCAAGGACATACTACATGGCTCAAACACCCAATGCAGAAAATGTGGTGCACATTTCATGATAGAAAGGGCGCACTGGTATAGCTCATAGAAATTGGGTAATCAACTTTTAGTTGCGCTAATAAACACAATCGTCTTCTTATCAACATCCTTCACATCAATTTGTGTCTTAAACCCAAGCTCGTTGAGAATTGTCCTTAATATCAAAGTCAGTTCTTTTGCAGGATGTTTTTCTAGCAGAGAATGATAATTATCAACTTCAGCAAAAGATTGCACTATCACTATTTTCCCCTCGTCTTTTAGCACACGCATGCATTCTGCCAGCATGACATCAATCCGTTCAATATAATTGCATAAGAACACAGCGACTATTGCATCAACACAATTATCTTTTATAGGCAATGAATGTTCAACGTTTGCCTGGATTCGTTTGATTGTATTATTCTCATAACCATCATGATTATCAATTTTAGCTATCTCTACTCTCTCAGACACACCTATTGTTGCTAGCATATCATGTGAGATGTCTAGATTAATTGCTTCTTTGAGGTAAGGGGTATTTCCTGTGCCTAGCTCTAAAATCGATCTTTTTGCAGATTCATTAATTCTAGTTATTATTTCTTTTAAAATAAATTCCCTATATCTCTGCTCAACCCTCTGTTTCCAGAAAAATGCTTCCTTGTCCCAGAACACTCTTGCATTGTACGGCCATCCTTTAAGCACAGAAACATTATTTGCAATCGCTTGCATCTCTTTAAAGATCTGAAGCTGCTTATTGATATCAGTTTCTTTATTTAACAGATCCATCTTCTGATCAAACTCATCCAAAGCACGATCTTCATCAAAAAGTTTCATAACAGTATTTTTCCTGAGAGTATTTGTCTGTTGCATTAATGAGAAGGAATCATCAGGGGATTATAAATTTTTACTTCGCAAAGTTTATATATACTGGTTTTCTTATATGTGATATTGTTATTTATCAGTATCAGAGAAAAATAGTGTATTATTGAAGATTATGTTAGTAAAGAGGGTGTTGAAATGGTAAAGGGTGGAGATCCAAGTGCAGCAGGAGTTACTTATGGCTTAAGGACAGTTGTTACTAGGTATTCTGGGATTTTTGATTTTGAAGGACTGCAGCGTATCATGGTCCAGTGGCTTAAGGCAAGAAGNNTTTCATCTGTTTGACATAAACATGGTGGAAGTAATACAAGACGGAGAGAAAAAAAAGCTCACTAAAGCAAGGATGGAGATCTGGTTTTCTGGAAGAGTAGTGTTTGATTACCAAGGCCATTGGGACAAGAGCAAGTTCCATAGGATCCTGCGCGGTATTTACAATAAGTATGTACTTGTTCCAGAGGGTGTCTTATCGAGTATCTATTGGGATGAACTTTATTACAGGATGCTGAAACTTAGGGATTTGGCAAAAGACTACTTAAATATGAAAACAAAAGGATATGAGTATAGAAGATATTTAAGAGATAATATTTAAAAGATAAATTTATATTTTGATTCAACATATGCTTATTAATACTATAAAAAAAGGAGGATTCGCAAAAATTTAGTCAAAGAGTTGTAATATCGAGCGAAGCGAGATATTCGATGGTTTGATTAAACTTTAGTGAAACTAAAGTTTATGGTTGAAAAATACATCGTAGTCGATCAACTGAAGACAGAGTATGAAGGATTGCTAGATATCAATGGCTTGTTTAATCTCATAGACTCATGGTTTTTTGAGAAAGGATATGATAAAAACGAAAAGAAGAACCAGGAGATAATTCTTGATGACGGCTCAAGGTCGATGTATTTTGAGATGAGACCATGGAAAAAGCATACTGAATATGCAAAGAACACCATGAAAGTCCAGGTCTATGTCACAAAGCTAAAAGATGTCGAGATTGAGCAGAACGGCACAAAGATAAAGACAAACCAAGGGCATCTGCTTATAATCATGAACGGATACCTTCAGACAGACTGGCAGTCAAGATGGAATGATAAGCCTTTCCTGTATTTCATGAACATCATGATGGATAAGTATATATTCAGCTATTACACTGCAAAATTTCGCTCAAACTGCATGGCTGATGTCAATGATGTCCACACAAAGATCAAGAATTTCCTGAACATGTATAAGTATAGTGGCGAGTTTATGCCGCAGTGGACAGCGTAAATATTATAATTAATAACTATAAATATATTAAAAAATAAACAAAACAAATAATATTACAAAAGAGGAGGATTCGCAAAAGTTTATCTAAAGAGTTGTAATATCGAGCGAAGCGAGATATTACGATGATTTGATTAAACTTTAGTGAAACTAAAGTTTATGGTTGAGAAAAAGATACTTGTCGATGATTTGCGCATGCAATACACTGGATTGTTTGACGTAACAGAGTTGTATAGATTATTCGATGAGCTTATCCATGAAAGAGGTTATGTCAAACTTGAGAAAAAGAGCGATCAGTTCATGACAAAGCACGGCAGGCAGATCTACCTTGAGATCAGGCCAGTAAAAGAATTTGAGCAGGACTTCCTCAGCACAATAAAGATCAGGATAAAGATGAATGATGTCAAGGATGTTGTACTAGAAGTAAATGGTGCTAAAAAACAGTATAATCAAGGCAACCTCCTGCTGATCTTTGACGGCTGGACAACCACATTCTATGAATTTGCTTGGGAGACTAAACCTGTATTTGTTTTTTTACGGATGTTAGTCGATAAATATATCTATAAGGTCAGCTTTGGAAAATATGAAGGCGAGATAATCAATGATGTGCATTATATATATGACAGAGTAAAAGCACATCTAAACTTGCACAGGTATGCAGGCGACACTAGCCAAGGCAATAAAGCAAATAAGGAGATGGTTGGCACAGACTCTAGTGTATATGGTACTTCAGCCAATCCCAACACTGAGACTGAAGTGATCCAAGGTTCACAAGAGAATAAAGACAATGAAAGACAAGAGGGCAACAAACATGTGGCAACTGCTTAAGGATTTTTTAAAGACATGGCATCCTAGCTCGTATTGGCATCTAGCCCATAAGCCGATGCTTGATGCATATAAGTATTTCTTATTCATCATCCTAGTTGGATTTATCGGCATGATCCTTGTCGGATTGCCTAAATTCATACTTATCCCTGATTATCTGCAGGCAAAGATGCAGAATTTTGATGAGCTTAACGTAGATTTAGATGTTAAGATGAATAACCCTATTGTCCTAACTTCACGTGAGCCTGAGATAGTCATTGATACGACAGGCCAGCTTAATAATGTCAGCAAGGTAATGAAGTATACCCATCTCTTTATAACTAATGACACGCTTTATTACAAGATCTTCCTAAAACCTAAAAAACTAGAGCTTTCTAGATATAAAGATGTTTTAAAAGAAAAAAAACAGTATGCAACTGCAGTATATTATCTGATAATATTCTCTTTGCCGTCAATCTTATTCGTGATGTTGATTATCATACTTATCCGATATCTAGTCATAACCCATGTAACTGCACTGCTCGGATTTGTTCTGACTAGGCTAGCAGGCTATGCTATCGATTTTAAGACTATTTTCAACAGTGCGCTTTATGCCTCTACAGTCATGATATTGCCAGAGCTGATCTTATTTCCATTGTTAAAGCCATTGTTTAATGTGCCTATCGCATTGTTTGTCATCCTCTATATTATAGTCATCGTCATAGAATGCCAGAAATTGAAGCACAGGGTACATTGGGGGAATATGTAGTGCATTTAAATGGTTTAAATCAATTAAATCCTTCTAATTCCGAAAAGAATATAAATGAGTAATATTATTCTATTAGAAATATTCCAGATGTAATAAATAATTGTAATTTTATTCCGTAAATTAAGAGGAGGAGGAGGCAAACACATGTCATACACAATTCAGGAGATAAAAGAGCTCAGGAAAAGGCACAACCTGACGCAAAACCAGCTAGCTAAAAGAGCGAGTGTAAGCCAGAGCCTGATCGCAAAGATAGAATCTGGAAGGATAGATCCAACCTATTCAAAAGTCCAGAAAATATTTGAAGCATTAAGCAGCTTAGAGAACAAAAACGAGGTTGATATTTCTCAGATTATGAACAAAAAAATAATTCCTGCGCTTCCTAAGGAAGATGTGCATTCTGTAATCAAAAAGATGCAGAAATATGAGATTTCACAGATGCCAGTGCTAGATGGTGACAAGCCTATTGGTCTAGTGACTGATACAAATCTGCTAAAAAAAATTGCAGAAGTGGATGACCCAAGCAAACTTAGCTCTATCCATATAAAAGAGGTCATGGAAGACTGCCCACCGATTGTCACAAAAAACGCAACATTAAAAGTTGTTCAGAGCTTATTATTGCATTATCCTGTCGTGCTTGTAACTGAAGCAGGACAGCTGATCGGCTTGATAACAAAGGCAGATATACTTGGTAAAGTGTATAAATAAGTAGGTATATTTTTTTATATGTCCTTTCTTCTCTAATTACCAGATTATCCTATCAAAAACCAATAGCTTTAAAAAACAATTAACTATTGTTAATAAATGGCAACTGAAACACGAAATTATAACCATAACAACTCAATAGAATCAGCTATCGAAAGAATAAGGCTTCCTATCTCACAACCAAAAAAAACAGTGTTTGTCTGCAACGGATGCTGCTGCGGCCATGAGGAGAAAGGAAATCCTAAAGTGAATAATCTTCTCTTTATGCAGCTATTGAACGGAGAAAAGAATCTAACAATAGAGCAGCCATACTGCTTAGGCCCTTGCAGAGAGGCAAATGTCATCAAGGTAAATGTCAAGGATAAGAACGCAGGAAATAATCCTAGAGATCGTGATAAAAATTACTGGTTCAGAAGAATCAATACCGAGCAAGACGTAAAAGATGTAGCTGAGTTTGTCAAAAATCCTAGAAATATCTCTTCTAATCTAAGAGACAAACAGATGTGGTTCAGGTGAATAAAAACGCCAGCACCAGGATTTGAACCTGGAAGTCCTTGCGGACAGCTGATTTCGAGTCAGCCGTAATACCGGATTATACGATGCTGGCAAAAATAGGTTATTAAATAAAGCAATACTATTAAAAGTATTCTTAAAAATTTATAAATCTCTATTATTTCAGGCAGGGTAATACTACTATTAATAATTATACCTACCAACTATTAAAATAATAACCTCTAAATAGAAAAATAATTCTTCTTACTTATGCTTAATCACAAATGCCCCAACCAATAATATCCCCATGCCTGTCAGCAATATTAGTGCAATTATTATCAGAGTTGTCTGGAATGAAGTATCAACAGGCTCTTCTATTGTGTCATACACTGCAAATCCAGGAACTGATGCCAATATTTCTTCAGCAGTTTTCTCAACCACAACAACCTGCTCTTCTACTTCAGAAGGCTTTTCCATGACTTCCTGTTTCACTTCAGCTTCTTTCTGCTCTAAGCAATCTTCAACAACCAGCTGCACACTCTTTTCTTTGCTCAGATGAGTCTTGTCATAATAAGTAGATAATCTGAGGTCATAAGTACCAGCTTCCACCTCCTTACTTAACTTGATAGGATAGAATTTTGAGAATATGCTCTCATCATCGCTGTCTCCTGTGCCTTCCTGAAGATCAAGCATCTCCCTTATGCTAAGGTTAAGCAAGGAATTTTCAATAACCAATAATCCATCATCCTCTTGGTCTTTGCCTAGATTGTTAACGACTACTTGCAGTACGCTTTCATATTCACAGCTTACTTTAGGTGGAGTTAATGCTGCTTTTGTTATAGCAAGCTCATGGTTCTTTTTCTCAACAACTAAAAACACAGTTGCATTATCCTTGTAATCAATCCCATCTGTTCCGCGTCCAGAAGCAGTCACTATAAGCTTATATTCCCCTTTATCAGCATACACAGGAATCTCAAAATTAAGCTTTGCTTTTTCCTCATCTCCTGCGTCAAGGTCAATATCCTCATCTTCATCATCCAAATCATCATCATCGTCAACATCTTTTAATACACCGTCTACATCAACGTCATTTATCTCAAAATCCGAGCTTGTAAATAAGTTCTCAATTTTCACAGTGACTTCTACATTCTGCCCTGGCTTTATGTCGCGCGATTTTGCGCCATCTACCAGCGTATCTTTCTTATCTCCTTCTTCATCATTTATTTTGAGCTTTATCTCTGTGATAGAAAGCCTGCTTGCAGCAGAGATTGTCAGATTATAGCTCTGGTTTACGCTTAAGTTGCCGTCGCTTACCCTCAAAGTTATGCTGTATGTCCCATTCTGTCCAAATACAGGCAGCCAGCTTATTGAGCCAGTTGCATTGTTGAGTGACATTCCCTGAGGTATGACAGATGAATTTGCAATAGCTAATAATGAATAGCTTAGTGTATCATTGTTAGGGTCAACAGCAACAACATTATAAGTATATTGAGACCTTTCCTTGCCTGTCAATATAGGAGTTGAAACTATCACAGGAGCAACATTTGTTGTATTAGGAGATGCCAAATAAGAAGTGAAATGCGCAACTTCAAAGCTTAANNGCATAAAGTATCAGGGCAGTTTACAAATCCATTGCCATCTTCCAGATCAACTTTTATTATTGGTTGTGATTTAAAATCAAGTGTCTGCATACTTAATTTTGCAGATTTATTTAACTGTGGCAATTGCTTTGAATCAATTCTCACAAATCCTTTTGAGATATTTACAAAATTATCCAAGTCAACTACGTCGCTTAAATCCAGATTCTGTTTAAAGCTAACTAAACCAAGAACCTGTGTTGGCTGTCCACTAACTGATTTTCCAAGTGTAACATTAGCAACGTCACTTAAGTTAGCAACTGTGCTAAAGTTTGTCGTCAAACTACTATCAAATGTGCTTGCTACTGGCTTGTCTGCAACTGTTAATGTCCATGTTTTTGTTGCAGTTGCATTGCTAAGATCTTTCACACTAACTTTTACCACAAAGTTTCCTGTTGTGCCATTTGCTGTGAAGTTTACTTTTTTATTATCACTTGCATCTACACTTAATAAACTATTGAATGAATTATTATTACCATCTTTTGCTTCCCAAGTAAATGCTAAGTTATCGTTTAAATCTACATCTGATACACTGACATTAAACATCTGCATACCAAGCTCGCTTATCTTAGGATTGTCAAATACAGGATAGAATGCAGTAATTACTGGTGCGTCATTTGAGTTTGTCACATTTATCTGCACAGTCTGTGTTGAAGTTGTATTATTTTTATCTGTTACTGTAAACTTAACGCTTGTTGTTGGCACATCACTGTTCACTGGCAAAAATGTCACATTAGCAAGAGTATTATTTACTTTTGTAACTGTAAACCTGCTATCGTTTACAGTATAAGTCAAACTTTCTCCAACAGAACTTCCGTGGAGTAAATCATCATCATTTGCTGTCAATGTAAATGCAACAATAGAATCTTCAGTTGCCTGTACTACATTGTTTGTTCCGACTGTATTAAGTACAGGCGCATCGTTTGAATTAGTTACAGTGACTAATACATTTAGTGATGCGCTTACATTGCTTAAATCATTTACACTAAACTTAATTGCAAACTTTCCGACATCATTATTTGTTGGCAGGAAAGTTATGTTTGCTAATGTATTATTTACTTTTGTTATTGTGAATCGTGTATCATTCACAAAATATTCAATGTTCTCCTGATTCTTGGTGTCATCATCACTGACACTTAATAAGAATACCAAGAACAAATCTTCAACTGCTTCAACAGTATTATTACTGCCAACAGTATTTAAGCTAGGCGCATCGTTTGTATTTGCTACAGTAATAGTGATTGCCTGTGAAGCATTTAATTGCCCATCGCTGCAGATAAAATTGACATTATGGTTTCCTACATCATCATTAGTTGGTGTCCATGTGAAGTTGCCGCTTACAGAGTTAATTGTAAATTGAGTTGCGTTCTCATAATAAGTTAGGCTTGTAGTTTCTTCATCTGTGCAATTGATGTCATAATATAGTGAGCTATCTTCATTCACTATTAGATTTACAAGTGTTTGCGCAAACACAGGCGCATCATTTACTGCAGTGACATTTATTGTAAATTGCTGCTCAGATATTGCATTTAAACTATCGTTTACTCTGGCAGTTACATTATTATTACCTGTCTGTATATTGGAAGGAGTCCATGTTATTAAACCAGTAGTTGAGTTTAGTGTCATGCCACTAGGCATTGTAACAAGAGAAAATACAAAGGTAGATGAATCTCCAGGATCAGCATCTGCTGCATCAACATCATATTGATACAAACTATCTTCAGTTGCTGTTGTTATAGCTATGCTAGTTATGGTTGGCGCCAGATTTACATTATTCACCTGCACAACTATCTCTGTGCTGTTTGAGTTTCCTGCTGTATCAAATACAACTGCTTTTAATGTATGGTTGCCATCGCTAACTTCTGAGCTGTTCCATGATAAAGAATATACCCCGAATAAAGGCAAGATTAAGGTTTGTTTTTCAATACCATCAACATAAAATGAGACATTATTTAGAGCAGCATTATCGGTTACAGAAACGTTAAATTCAACTATGCCTTCTACAATGGCATTATCTGATGGCGAAGTTATTTGAACATTAGACTTGATTTGCTCTAATGAAAGAGTAAAGACATATTCGCCTGAATAGTCAACCTCTCTGCTTTCCTGCAATAATAAGTGTTTAGGATCTGTAGAATTTATCACAAAAGTATGGTTGTTGAATGATAAAGTATTAGTTGCATTTTGGATATATTCTGTCAAAACTGTTCCATCGCTTGTCTTACCAAAGCCGTCTGTTGTATCTGACATTACAAGATTTCCAAAAGTATCAGTTGCTGAGACTGAAGCAAGGCCTACTGCACCATTCGTATCAGTAACGCTTGCAACAACATAATGCTTGACTGTTGCGTTTGCATCTGACTCATCTACAAAGTTAAGTGTTGAGAATGAAGCATTTAATATGTCAAGATTTGTTTTGTGCTTCAAGAAGATGTCATCATCTAAACTAGCTATAAACTTAGTGTCTAATATAAGAGCATCAGAAGAATAATTTAAGACTACGCCATTCTCATTCTCCTCAAAAATACTGCTTAAAATAAAGAGATCTTTTAATCCAAATCCAGTTATGCCTTTAAAGCTGTTTTTGAAATAGGTATTTTTCACAAAGGTATTGTTTGAATTCTGAAGCTCAAGCGCCAGAGTATTATTCTCAAACATGCTTGATTTAATTTCAATGCCTGCAGTGTTTGTAGCTTCGATTGCAGTTCCAAAATTCATGATTTTTGCATTTATTATTGCGACATTCCTTGAATCAATCTTGAACAGGTCAAGGTTGTCTTTGAGCAATACTGCAATGCCCTGCCATACCTGAGCGATATCATCATAATCTGTGCCTATTAATATTGAGCCATTAAAATCCAAAGTAAGGTTATCTGAAAATATAACTAAAAATCCGTCAGAATTTGCATCGCTTGCATAATATGTTCCGTTGCATAATGTCGTGTTTCTGACTAAGTAGAGGTCATCTTTAGGCACTGTGCAATCCCCATTTTTTGTGTCAGGTGAAGGATAAGTCAAATTTGCTAATTCAACTGAGCCATCTGTCGTTCTTCCAAATGCTAAATCATTTCCAGGATTGCTAGCATAACTCATGCTGTCAATTAACATCGAATTATTATCATACAAAGATAATGTGTCGCCATTATTATTGAGCTCTATCTGTGTTGCATACGTATTGCTTTTTTTGTTTTTATAAATCACAAAAAAGTCGTTTGCTGCCAAGATAGGTGTTGCGTTGCTAGGGATGATGAATGTCTTTCCGCTGCTGTCATTCAACATCCATCCTGTCAAATTAATAGTTACATTGCCCTTATTATAAAGCTCAATCCACTCATCTCCACTTGTAGAGCTGCCATCTAAATCCCAGTCAACATTATTAGGAGAAGGCATCAGCTCATTGATAAATACATTAGCAGATACGCTAATAGAAAAGAGTGTTAATGCAAATATGGAGAATACCACCGTGCAAAAAAAATCTCTCAAAGCTAATTTATCAGATTTATTCCTAAACGCCAATCTATTCCCCCCACAAATGTAAAAACTATATAGAAAAATACTTTACTCCTATTTAAAGGTTATGAAAATTAGCACTTTAGAGTAGAGAATTTATTTTCTATTGCTCATCTCTTGCCAATTCCTGCGTGCATCCTCAATTCCTTTATCGTCTCATTGATGCTAGTATGCCTTATGCTGATGCAGTCTATGCAAACGCCTTCTATCAGCCCAAATACAGTCTCAAGGTTCTTTACGATTGCTTTAGTCTTCCATGAAATCTTTCTCTCATTCAATGCAGTAATAAGCTCTTCAATCTTTTCCATGGAATTGCGTAGATTGTCTAAGATTATATTGACCTTAAAGTCTGAAAGATTGCTTCTAATCCCTTCTATTCCTCTGCTGCTTAATTTTCCTTGCAACTTAGCTTCCTTTTGCATCAGGATCTTGTTTATGTCAATCAGATAACTAGTGAATGCATGAAGATTACCCTCAATATAGTCAAGCTGGTCTTCTATCTCATGCTTTGTCAATTGTTTTTGACCAGACAGCCTCTCATTAAGCTTATGTATCACGCTGTCAATCTCTGCCCTGAAATTATACAATCCGCTGATAATTCTTGTAATTCTCTCCTGAAAAGAAAAATCATATAATTCACTCAATATCCTTTCCTGCTTTACTGAGAATATTTTTGAGATTGCAATGCCGAATATGAACAAGCTCAACACTACCTCAATTACTGAAAAAATTCTTGAAATTCCTAATGGCCTGATATCTCCATAACCCAAGCTTGTCGATGTTACAAAACTGAAGTATATTGCATCTAAGTATCCTGTGAAATCTGTTGAAATTCTACTAGTATTACTGTAAATGCCATGATCAGCTGTAAATGAGAGCAAGAAAAAAATGCTTCCAAATAATGTTATGAACAGAAAATAGAATATGATAATCAGGTCAAAATCAACCTTTCTGATAAATCTGTCTACGTGAAAAGATAGTTTCATTGTTCCCCCAATAAACTTAACTAATTCAAAATACAATTAAGTCTAAGTAAGCTAATAGAATTTAAAAAATTTGTGACGAATAACTAAAAAATAATAAATAACTAGTAATAATAAAATAAAAGTAATAATCCTAACACATCTAATGCTTAGGCATTATCAGCATGCTTACAAGCACAGTCACTGCGCCTAATCCCAGCAAGAAGCTAACTACCAATACTGGCACAAAATAGTCGCTGTCTTTGAATGAAACATTTTCATCATCTACAAATACTGGCTCTTTGCCATCTTCTGCCTGAGCTCCTGGCTGTTTTTGTCCAGACTGTTGCTGTCCTGCCTGTGCATTCTGTCCTGATTGTGTAGTTTGTGTTTGCCCTGTTTGTGTAGTTTGAGTATTCTGTGTTTGTGTAGTTTGCTGTGCACTCTGGTTCTGCGGATTGCATTCTTGCACAACAAGTTGGACATCTCTTATATCATCTAATATTGTATCGCTGAATAATAACTTTGCTCTTATTGGGTATGTTCCTGCTTTCAAAGTATCCTTTAAAGCAATCGGAACAGAAAATCTTGCCCTGCTATCTGCTTCTTTGTAATCATTGGTCAATTCAATATCTGTTCTCTTATAATTCAGGCCTAGCTCTGCGCTTGTGACTTCAAGAGCTGCCTCTTCTTCTTCCTTTGAGCCGATGTTTGCAATCTCTATGTCTAATAGAGTATTTCTTTTGCATGAAAGCTGGCCATCTAATAAATTCATCTTTCTTATCTCTAATTCATGATCCTTTCTATCAACTTCAAGTGTAAACTTAAACACAACCTTATGCCTTGCTTTTGTGCTTTCATCTCTGCCTTCTGCTTCTATCGTAACATCATAATTATCTTTTTCAGCATCTACAGGAACAACAAAATTCAGATCAACTGACTCAGTGTTTTCTGCATTTACATCGATATCTGTAACTTCTTCATCTAGGTCATCTTCATCATCTATATTCTCAATTGTTACAGTAACATCGATATCTTGTATCTCAATATCCTCAGCATCTGTAAAATCATTCTTTAATTTGACTTTTATCCTTAATGGCTTTCCAGCTTGAACATCATTAATCCTGTCTCCTGTCAATTCCATGGATTCAGTCTTCTCTCTGTTTTGGATGTCTGTAAATGTGACTTCGACTTCTTCTACACTTAATTTTGAAACAGTCTGCACATAAAAGTCTGTGATTGAAACATTGCCAGTCAGATTAGGGCTTGTGATGATAAGATCTCCTATGTCTGTTTTTACTCCTGCAGTCAAGTCTGTAGAAATAACGCCCTTAACTATGAAAGATTTTATCTCTCCTGGATTTATTGCATCAAAAGCTTGTGTACTCGTAAAATTAACATTGTTCGTAGAAAACAAGATTTTGTATTTAACATCTGCAGTTGAAGAAACTACCACATTACTCAACACAGTATCTCCTGTATTTTGTAAAGTCAAATTTGTAGTTGCATTACTTCCTAAGCTTTGAATATCTGTACCCAGCCTTAAGCTTGTCGGCAAAGTTAATTGTGTAACTGCATCTCTGACATTCAATGCCAAATTTAGAGATTCAGTCTTGTTTGCCGAAGAGCTGTTATAAGTGACATTTACTTTGCTTGTATAATTTGCTGTCTTCTGTAAATTTAAAATTCCTGATAAGGTCAATGATACAGCTTTAGATTCACCTATTCCTAATGCAAAGCTTGTTGTGTTTAAAGCCGCTACTGAATTAGAAATTGTGTTGCTTACATTTGCAGCATCAACAAAATTCTCGACTTGCAAATTAACTGATAATGCGACATTTCCATTGTTTGTTACAATAAAACTATTTGATATTGAGCTTGAAAGATTCTTAAGCCAAAGCAAGTTTGATGCAGTGCTTAAAGAAACGTCTGCATTATGCGCAGCGACTGCTATGCTTACTAGTTGAGATGCACTGTCAGTACCATTACTTGCTGTAATATTACATACGCTTGTGCCTACAAAACTAACTGCAGGATGGAATGAGAAGTTTGTCAGATGACCAGAGCCAACTAAGCTTCCAACAATCTCAGTTGCATTACAATCTAATGTGTATCCTGTTGTATCATTTGTTGCGAAATTTGAAAGAACAATTAATTTATCTTCAGTAGTATTCTGGATATGTGTCTGTGAAGGAATTGCGCTGAATGTCAGTGCGTTGACTGTAGTCACTAATGCCAGTGCCAAGAATATCCCTAAGATTATAGTTTTTAATAGTCTCTTCATTTAAATCCCCCTTCAAATTATTGCAATAAAGTATAAATTTGCTGATTTTAATGTCTGTTATCACTCTGGAGTAATGGACCATATATAAATATTATGGTAGTAGGAAATATAGGTTGGAGTAGGTATGTTTTAATAGGAAGAATGTGCGTTTATTCGGTTAGATAAGTTAGAGATAGAAATCCTTATTAACAAGAACAATATACCAATAATATAGCTTTAATGATTTATCATTGCAGACAGGTTAAGATTATTTTAAAAGAGCGTGGTCAGTTTGAAAAAGAATCTAAAGACATTTGCAGTTGTTCTATTAGTAGCATTGGCTATTATCCTAGTAGGCTGCTCAAACTTTTTAAGCCCTGCAAAATATTTCAAAGCAAATCCTGAAGTAAAAAAATTTCTTGACCAGTATCCAGATGCAGATTTTCAATTGACGCATTTCTCAGCAGAAGAATCAACAAGTGAATTTGCCAATATCAAGAAAATTTGCGGCAAAAACCTTAAGGCAGGCAAAGAGCTCTACAAAGCAGAGATAAATGATAAGGCCTCTGGCTTAAGTGTTGTGGCTTACTTAGATATGGAAACGCAGTTGATAGAGTGCGTAAGGAAGTTTGGAACAGAATCTAATCAAGACAATAAATTTAATCATGATGGTAAAACAAATAAAGACAATGACGTTAGCCAAGATGATAAAGTTAGTCAAAACGACTTAACATTCTGCAAAAAACTAAGCGCTTGCGAGCAAACAAGCATTGAGATAAAAGGCAAAGGCAGTAATAATAGTTCGCAAGATATTTATGGGTTCTCTGTTTTGGGAAAAGATGGCAACTCATGTTTAGTCCAACTTTCAGCAAAAAACATAGAAAGTGAAGACCTGAAATCATTTGAAAAAACTAGTGTAACCTGCAAACAAGAATGGAGTAGTAAGTTTGAGAAGATTGCCAGCTTCAATGAAAACGCCTGCAAAAAATATATTGACACGTTAATAACCAGTACTTTAAATCATGCAGCAGATGAAAAAAGCACGCTCTGCACAGGAACGTTAAGAGAGAAATTGTTGAAAAGATAATATTTGTAAAAACTAAATCAATTAACTAAATGAGTCAAATCATAAAAAATAAACGAAGATTAAGAAATTAAAATGAAAAAAACCAAAAAGCTATCCCTAATTTTTGTAATCTTCCTGTTAATCTTGCCTGCAATAAATGCAACACCTGAAGAAGATCAGCTGGATAACATAATAAGGAATATAAGAACAAGCATCTCGACAGGCTCTGTTAGTGTGAGAAACTGGAAATGCCTTAACGGCGCTCTTGGTCTTCTTGATGAAAGGATGGGCGAAATGGTCGGCATAGAGGGATTTCTCAACTCACTCACCAATCCAATTAATTGGGCAAGACAGCTTCTTTCTTTTAAGATAGATTTTGCGATAAGCGCAGTTGAAAAACTAATCAATGACCTTAATGGATATATGGCAGAGGGAAATCCGATAGTGACTGCAGACTATAAGCCAGGATGGATAAGGAGAAGTAAAGGAGATGATTGCAAAAGCTTCAATATGAAATTTATCTGGCTTAAAAATGATAACATTGTAAGGGTTGTCGCTGCAGGCGATTGCGCATGCTATAGAGATGTAAAGGATTTCTACATACAGTTTGATGTCAGAGTAAGATCAAGGTCGAATGTAGATGATGATGAAGTCCATAAATATGAGGTTGTTGGTTTTAGCAACTCAGACTATGAGTATCTTATAGATCCTGATGATGATGCAAATTCAGTCATAAAAGTAAACTGCTGCAAGGAATGCGGAAAAGAAGTTAACTGGGTTTATGAAGAAGAGACTGGACAAAGTAGAAAAAAAGTTAGTTTTTCATCACCTAAAAAAGATCTATTTGTAGACCCAGATGAGTTTTTAGCTGCGTTAGAAAGCGGCTCATTTAAGCTAACTGCAAAAGAAAGAGAAGAGTTCTTAAGAGGGACTTTGTGCACAAAAATAGCTGATACGATTCCTAAGCAAATTTATGATGATAACCTACCAAAAACAGATGATTCAACAAGTAAGAAATCAAATGATACGACAGGAAAACAAACAAGTGACCCAATTCCTCCATTAATATACAATGATTCGCTTACCAATCCAGATACAGATAAGGTAACACCTTCCACAAATCCTGGCTCAGGCAATATTGCTGTGGAAGATGGTTACTGCGAAAACCTTTATCTAAAGCCAGATGACCCTGATCCAGACTGCAAGGTCTGTCAGGATAAGATAAACAAGGCAAAGGAAGACAGCAAAAAACAAAATCCGCAATATGCTGAATGTCCTTTTATCAATACTAAAGCCTGCAAGTCATGCTATTTCAAAGCAGTACTTGACCATACTGTTGCAAACTGCGGTGGAGATTGGAAGCTGACAACAACAGACCCTTGCGGAAGCTGATAATTTAGATTATATTATGCTTTTATTTTCATTCTGACTTTTTTGTCGCAGTCATAGATATAGCTGCCAAGAAAAGGATATATACTGAAAAATGTATCAGATGTTATATGACATAATGTACCAAACTACAATTTTACTCCTAATAAGTGACTAATTATCGAAAGGTTTAAATATAAGCTTTGCTTTACTACCTAAAATATGGGTGGTAGAAATGTATAAAGAAGGACCAGCGATACAATTAATGAATCTGTTATCTCTTATTATAGATGGAAAAGCAGATAATCTAAATGGCACAGCCAGAAGCTTATATCGGAAACTAGAAAGATTGGGAAGAAAAGTTCACGTTAACAAACTAGCGATAGAAACAGGGATATTAGATGCATATTTAATGGCAGATGAGAAGGCAGAAAAAACTTGTGATCAACCGACAGTTAGTGATGGAACAGATGTACCACCACCTGCAGCATTAGAGCAAAGAGTTGGGACAGTTGAATATGCAAGATAACAACAAATAATAATAAGTTCATATTTATATTATATAAAAAAGAATTGGAGACTAAAAAAATGGCAATTGACAAGGAATTGAGTGATTTGATAGCAGGTATGAAAAAGGAATTAGGCGACAGTAATCCTCTTCCTCCTGTTGCTCAACGCCCATTGCCTTATGTTGATGACGTAGGTGTATTCACAGCATTAAGGGTATTAGGAAGAGTCCCTAGAGATGCTGATCCAGTAAGCAATGGGTCATTTAACTATAAAAGGCTTGAAGATCCTGAAGTAAGGAAACAATTTCTACAAGAAGTGATCAAAACTTATGCAAATGAATTTAGTGCATATAAGCTAGCTACAGAGCCAAGGACAGTAGACCCTGGTGTAGGATTAGAGAAAATAATTGAGGAAGCGAGGAGTGGACCTGATGGAACCTCTGTAAGATTAATGCAGTTTTTAGATCGTGCTAAAGCTGTTAGAGGAGCAGATGGGAAGCTTCCTGATGACCTAGTATTATATGCAGCTGAAGTATTGAAAGATGGAAATGGACAGATAGATTATACAAAGCTAAAAGATCCTGCATTAAGAAAAAGTTTCGCAGGCAGATTAAATGAGGCTATTGTAGGCTATGTCACTCAGAAAACACCTCTTAATAAGCCTATCGATCCTAACCTTAGTGCAGCATATGTTGCAATTGTTAGATACACTGCATTCAATGGAAATTTCAGGCATACTCCTGGAAGTGCTGGAGAGGGTGCAGTTCCTGGATATAAAAGTCAAGCACAGGATGTTAGCAAACCTGCAGAGCCAATGCCTCAATAAGTAAAATAATCATCAAATCAAATATTATAATCATTAAAAGATAGCAAAAGATTTATATAAAACCAAAAAATATATAAACGAGAGAGGATTACAAAATGTCAAGCAAGATTTCACAATTACCATTGGAAGGGAGAGTACGTAACATGAGCGCAAAAAAAGGTGGACATACTTCTAGAAACATTATTCCTTTGCATAGTTCTGAGCAGGAAGAAGAACATGGCGGAGAAGAGCATGGTGGCAGTCATGGCGGTAAAAGTGGAGAACATGGCGGTCCTTCTACAATAGATGAATTTCTTGAAGATGGTAATAAAAAGGCGCAGTATGTTGTGGAACACACAGCAAAAGTAGAAACAGTAATCGAAAGTTATAGAGGATTAAAACCTGCAAGTAGTGTTGAGAAAGCACAACAAGAAGTAACAAAATCACTTGCGCCGGATATAGCTGAAAATTATTTGCAAGCTGAGAAAGACGAGAAAGGACAATATAGTGCCCAATTATTGAAGACTACACATGATAATATGCTAACAGCAACAGAGGCTAGAGAAGCAGTAGCTGAATTTATGCCAAAAGGAAAAATCAGGTGGAATAAAGCATCAAGAGAAGCCTATGTGGGAACACATCAAAATAAATTAGGTCAGGCTTTAGCAGATCAATTATACACTCAATTTACAAACAAATATTCAGATGATACTATAGTTGATGCTAAAAACTTATATATTGCAATGGCAAAAGAAGCAGGCGTAGATGAAGAAACTGCTAGAGATAGAATTGATGGCAAAAAAACAATCAATGATGTTGCAACAGCATTTAGGAATATGGTAGTTAGAGAGTATATGCCTAAGAGGATTCAATTGTATGCGAAAAAGCATGAAGAGAAAGCTGAAGAAGAGCACGGTCATGCTGAACAGGCTTACAACAAAAAAGCAGCTTAATTTTATTTTTTCTTGATATTTTTTATTTCATTAATTTCTTAATATCATTAGTTTATTCTCTATTATTTCAACAAATTTTTTATATTTGTCGTCTTTTTCTCTAATTTATGGCAATTTTAGGGTTAGAAGAAAGGATAGTTGATAGAATTGTAACAACAGGAGCAAATTATAATACCTATACTTTCAATTACAATTCTGATAATCTCACACATACTTCTAATGATAGTTCTGACTATTTCTCGCACAGAGTTAATTTTAGAAATCAAGAAGTTAATGCGACCATTACTCAAGCTACTGAAACCCAAACAGACAATATACTTGCAAGCCTTGAAAACATTGTAATAGCTTATTCTCCTGTCTATGATGTTGAGACAAAGCACCAAGTTCCTGATGTTAGCTCTAGTTACAATGGCGATGAGGTTTACATCTTTCCAGAGCAGTGCGGCAATGGAACAAATTATATGATCTTCAGACCAACAGAGAATGTTGGTGAGCCATTGGAGCTGGAAGAAGGGTTTTATTATGCGCATGTAGATGAGCTTGATGGGATTGAACAAGCTTTGCAGAGCATGCAAGGTATCAAAACAGAGATGATCAAATATGAAGCATCTGGCGATCTGGAAAGACTCATAGAATTTGCCAAAGAGAATGGCACTAACACATATATCTTAAGGCAGCCAGATTACTATGGCGCAACAAGTGAAGGTCTTGCTATTGCATACACCTATTACCATAAGCATATTCCTGGAGAATTGTTTTTATTAGGCGCAGGCAAGAACTTTTACGATTCAACCTATAATCATGGATTAAATTTTGGAGTCCATCCTGATTATGGCATAGTTGATGCTATTACAGAGGAATTATTGCACCAAGTACAACCAGAATGGATGTATGATATGGTTCATGAGCATGGCTATGTGGAATTGCTTGAAGGCCATGTTAAGGCATTGAAATCAAAATACTTTTTTGAAAGAGCGCATGAAGCAGATGATGAGAATACAAGTAATTCTTATTCAGTGCTTTCTGCAGTTAATTATGCATGGTATAAGCAGTTGATGGAAAAGCATATCGAACTATACGGCATTGAGATGGATGAAGATACTCTAGAAGAGATGCTTGATACCTATTCGCCTGAAGATGTTGTCAAAGCATTAAGCGAAGGAGCAACAAGAGAGCCTGATAGATGTGTAGATGGCGGTTATGGCTATGCTGCAAAATCAGGAAATAAAAACAATAGGCGAAATAATGACAGCAAAGCAAATAGCAAGATAGGAAGAGCAGCATTAATGGTTGAAAGAGTAGGTGATTATTTTAAGGATGATGCAGCAGATGATGCAGAGGGTAATGAAGATGGTGATGCCAATAAAAGAGATGCTGAGAACGATGGGGAAGGAAATGGAGAGCAAGGCTCTTCAGACGGAGAAAGCAGTGAAAGCTGTGGAGACAGTGAATAATAATTTCTATTACCAAAATATTTAACTACTAATGGTTATTTTATTAACAATGTTGTTCAAAATCGAACGATAGATAATAAACTGAATTATTGACTAACAATGCAATGCAAAAACTAATCTCTCAAGGCGCAGAAGCAAGAATCTTCGAGAAGAAAGATGGAACTAGAGTGGTCATAATCAAAGACCGCTTTAGAAAAACCTATCGCCATGAAGCATTAGACAAACAGCTTCGCTCTTTTCGCGCAAGAAGGGAAGCTAAAGTTCTTGAGAGATTAACAGCATTAAATTTTACTGTGCCAAAAGTGATTGATCTTGATGATAAAAACTCAATTTTAAAGATTGAAAAGATAGACGGCAGGTTAGTCAAAGAAGTAATTGACATTAATGAAAAAGATAAAAAACAGATAACAAAATTAGGTACACAAATAGGAGAGAAGATCGCTTTCCTGCATTTGCATGATATAATACATTCTGATTTAACTACATCAAACATGATCTTATTAGATAAATGGATTTACTTCATTGATTTTGGCTTGAGCTTTTTCTCTGCAAAGATTGAAGACAAGGCTGTTGACCTTCATTTAATCGAGCGCGCACTTGAAAGCAAACATTATAAGATCTTCAAGGAATGCATGAAAGCAGTCATTATTGGTTATCTGAATGCTTATGCAACTGCAGGAAAAAAAGAAACAGGAAAGCAAATCCTTGCAAGGCTTGAATCAGTCAAAGAAAGAGGAAGAAATAAGGCAAAAAATGTAGGAAGCTAGGCTAAAACAATTAAATTTGTACATGTAAATCTCGCTTTGACTCAGGCACAAGAAGCACTTCCTCACCTTTCTTTAAGTGCAGAAATTCACTTATCTCTTTTGGAATCCTTATTGCTATGCTGTTGCCTAGCTCAGCAATCTTGACTTTTCTGGCAAGTCCAAATAATCCCAATTCCTTTGACTTTTTCTGAATTTCTTCAACAATTTCCTCGCTGTAGTAAGTTTCTTCACATTTTTCACATATCTCTGCAGGAAATCTGCCTACTAAAACACCAAATTCCTTGTGCTCTACAAGCTTTTTTGCGGTTTTTCCATTACAAATTACGCATTTCATTTTTCCCTCCCTGCGAGATAGGTCGTAATTATGACAAACATTTCTTCATTTTTCATGAAAACTACTTCAATCCCTGCCATCTGCGCATGCCATTTATCACTCTGCTGCTGTTTCCATTTCATGCCTTTAAGCACAGTGTTTTGAACTTCTTGCTTACTGATGCCTAACGCATCCATCTTCTCAACTGAATGTTTAGTATAAAAAAACACTTAAAATCACCTAGATATCCTAAGATATCTTCGGAATATATAAATCTTTCTGATTCAAAACCGCCATATTTATAAACTCGTAATGTTTTCTGATGTATCTGAGTGAGAAAAAAAGGAAAAATTAAATTTTCTCAGTTAATGAAAACTGTTTGATGCGCCTAAGAATTTGGGTGCAGAAGGTTAAATATGTTAAATAAGATACATGCTGTAAATTCAGCAAATAAACAATCAGCAACAAAAGCTACTAGAATGAAGGCTTTGATGCCGACATTGCGCGAAAAAAAAAGATATGTTGCATTTAAGATAATGTCAGAAAATAAAATACTTAATTTTGATGCTGTTTCTAATGCAATATCTGAATCAGGAAAAAGATTATATGGGGAGATAGGCATGGCTGAAGTTGGTTTGATTCCTGTCAAGGAAAGATGGAATCCAGAGAAGCAGCTTGGATTAGTAAGGGTTTCTCATAAGCATGTCAACCATATAAAAGCAGCATTTGCACTGATAACAAAGATAGACAATCATAAGGCAATAGTAAGCAGCATAGGCACTTCAGGCATAATGAAGAAAGCTGTTGAAAGATATATGGCAGGGTAATATTTAATTAAAAGAAGATTTTTAGGTAGTTAATAAAGAGGAGGAGCAATAAAATGGAACCAACAATGTCACATCAGATGATGGGTTATGATAGAGCAATTACCATGTTCAGCCCAGACGGAAGATTACTTCAGGTCGAATATGCAAAGAAAACTGTAAGACAGGGCAGCACAGCAATTGGCATGGTCTGTAAAGATGGGATTTTATTATTGAGCGACAAAAGAATAGTAGATCCTTTAATCGTACCAGAAAGCGTTGAAAAAATCTGGAAGATAGATGACCACATGGGAGCAACAGCATCTGGCATAATAAGCGATGCGCGTGTTCTTATCGAAAGAGCTCAGTTAAGGGCACAGCAGCACAGAGTTACTTATGATACAGAAATTGACACTTTAACTATTGTTAAGGACATGTGCAATGTCAAGCAAATCTGCACTCAATCAGGTGGATTAAGACCATTTGGTGTTTCTATCTTGGTTGCTGGCATCGATGATGACGGTCCAAAACTGTTTGAGACAGATCCGACAGGCATTTATTTTAGGTATAAGGCAACTGCTATCGGTGAAGGAGAGACAGAAGCAGAAGAGATTCTGCACAAAAACTACACTGAAAACTTAGACCTTGAAGATGGATTGAAGCTTGCGATAAAAGCATTGACCAAATCAATAGGCACAGATTTTGATGTTGACAGGATAGATGTCGCTTACATAAAGACTGCTGACAAGAGATTCAGCAAGGTTGACAGGAGCAAGGTTGAAAAATTGATTGCTGAGATCAAGAAGCAGAAGGATAAGAAGTAAGGAATTTTTTATTTAGATTTTGATTAATAATAAAATAATAGGACAATAAGCAAAGAAATAATGAATAATAATTAACTAGGTGGTTAATATGAGCAGAGAACATGCAATATCTTCGGGAAAGATTCATCTGAATCTTGCAAGGCTAAAGAAAGCAGGCAAAAACTTTGAGGTAGATGTTGACCCTGACTTAGCATTGAATTATAGAGCAGGAAAGGGTGTTGACATCCGCGATGTTTTGAAAGCGCAGAAAGTCTTTGAGGATGTCAAAAAAGGATTGTTAGCATCTGAATCTGTCATGATGCAGGCATTCAACACATCAAATGCATTGGAAGTTGCAGCGATCATAATTAAGGAAGGAGAGATCCAGCTTACAGCAGAGCACAGAGAGAAGATGAGAGAGCTAAAGAGAAAGCATCTTATCGAGATAATCCATCGCTACGGTGTTGATCCAAGGACAAACGCGCCTCATCCAGTGACAAGGATAGAGAATGCATTTGCAGACGGCAANNATAGAAATACCTGGCGGATTAGAAGAAGATTTTTTTGCAAAACTGAACAAAGTGACGCATGGGACTGTGACAAGCAGATTGGTAAGGACGAAGTAAAGAGGAAGATTAGTAATTAATTAAATCAAAAAATACATACTATAATCAAACAAAAATAAGTGTAATAAAAATAAATTAAATAAGAAATATAAAAAATAACAAAACGGTGAACTAAAAATGGGAGAAATAATCGTAAAAGAAAAAGATGTTGTTGTTCCAGGCGAAGTTATCGCTAAAGGCATGGATTTCCTGCCAGGCATGGGAACCACAAGACAAGGAGATAATATACTGGCTGCAAGGATCGGCTTAGTAAACATAGATGGAAGAGCTATCAGGCTGATTCCATTATCTGGGCAATATTTACCTAGAACTGGAGACACTATAATAGCAAATGTTGTTGATGTTAACTTTTCCGGATGGAGAGTTGAGACTAACAGCGCATACAGCGCAATGCTGAATGTCAAGGATGCAACAAGCGATTTTGTAGCAAAAGGCGCAGACCTTACACAATACTTTGATGTTGGCGATTATCTGGTAGGAAAGATAGTGAATGTCACAACACAGATGCTTATTGATATATCATTAAGAGGGCCTGGATTAAGGAAGCTTGGCGAAGGAAGGATATTAAAAGTTGCTTCCAGCAAAGTTCCGAGAATAATCGGCAAAAAGGGAAGCATGGTCAGCATGATAAAGCAGGCAACTGACACAAAAATAATTGTTGGCCAGAATGGAGTGATCTGGATTTCAGGAGAAGACCCTAAAGGTGAGCTGATAGCAGTCAACACTATCAAAAAGATAGAAGAAGAAGCACACATCCCTGGATTAACAGACAGGATAAAGTCTCATCTAGAGCAGATAACTGGCAGGCAATTGCAACTTCAGGAAACACCTGAAGGCATGAGCCATAATGAGGGCTAAGGATAGATGATTAAATAAAATCATCCTAAAAAAATAATCAAAAATAAGATTGATTCAGATCAAAACTGAATTGATAAAAATAAACAAAATAACAAACATAAAGGTGAACAAAAAATGACATATTCCAAAAGATCTGATGGAAGAAAATTCGATGAATTAAGGGAGATGGAAGCAAAAGTAGGAGTGATAAAAAGAGCAGATGGAAGCGCAATGTTTAAGATAGGAAAGACAACAGCATATTGCGCAGTCTATGGACCAAGAAATCTGTATCCAAAATTCCTGCAGAATCCGTTGAAAGGCACATTAAGAGTAAACTATAGCATGATGCCATTTTCAGGCTCAGGCAACAGGGTCAAGCCAGGTCCAAACAGGAGAGCAAGAGAGATCTCATTAGTAATAGAGAAAGCTATTACTCCAGTGCTTGATCTAGGCGAGTTTCCAAATTCAGTAATTGATATTTTTATCGAGCTGCCACAGACAGACGCAGGCACAAGATGCGCAGGAATCTGCGCAGCTTCGATGGCACTTGCAGATGCAGGATTAGCGATGACTGACCTGGTAGCAGCAGTCAGCGTAGGCAGAGTAGATGACAAAGTAGTTGTTGATCTTTGCTATGATGAAGAAGCATACCCAGATGGCCCAGTTGCAGATGTTCCTATAGCAATGCTGCCTAACTCAGGCAAGATTTCTTTGCTGCAGATGGACGGGGAGATAAGCAATGAACAACTTGTCAAAGCATTGAAAATGGGAGAAGTTGCATGCAAACAGATATATGAGGTGCAAAAAGCAGCTCTTAAAGACAAATATAAAAGCACAGGAGACGAGGATTGATCACAATGACAGCAAAACAAGCAAGACAACACATCGTAAAATTATTGAACAAGACAGCGAGATTAGATGGTCGCGGATTTACAGAATACAGAAAACCGATCAGCATTGAGTATAATATCTCAAAAAGCGCAGAAGGCTCTGCAAGAGTCCAGATTGGAGAAACGATTGTATTAGCAGGAGTTAAGATGGAGATAGGCCAGCCATATCCAGACACACCTAATCAAGGCGGCCTTATGGTAGGCGCAGAATTACTGCCATTAAGCAATCCAGATTTTGAGTCTGGTCCACCAGGCATACAAGCGATTGAGCTTGGAAGAGTTGTAGACAGGGCAATAAGAGAAGCAAAAGCAATTGATGTTGAGAAGCTCTGCATCACAGAAGGAGAGTTATGCTGGGTAGTGAGCATAGATATCTGCACATTAAATGATGCAGGCAATCTGTTTGACGCAGCTGCATTAGCAGCTTTAGCAGCATTGAAAAATGCAAAACTGCCAGAAAGAGACGGCAAAAAGATAGATTATAAAAAGCTTACAGATGAGAAGTTGCCTATCCAAAGATTGCCAATCTCAGTGACTGTATGCAAGATTGCAGACAAATTTTTGGTAGACCCTACAAATGAGGAAGAGGAAGTCATAGACGCAAGATTGACTGTTGCCTTCATGGAAAATGGGGAAATTTGCGCAATGCAGAAAGGTGGAGATATGGCATTAACTCTGGCTGATATTGAGCAGATGATAAGCATCGCTGCTGAGAAAAGCAATGAGCTAAGGGTAGTGCTTGATGCAGATTAAGTTTTAGGGTCAGATTTTTTTGTTTTTTATTACTTCTTTATTTATTTGTTTTAATTGTTATGTTTCTTATTAACAATAAAGCTTTTTTAATCCTACATTGTTAATTAAAAACAAAGTATTTTTTAGGGATATAATCTTAAAATTATTTTACACAGCTCCCCCCAGATAAAGATGCTGCACTCTCTCATCTTTTGTAAGGTCTTTAGCATTTCCTTCAAGCTTATTCTTGCCAAGCTCCAGTACATAAGCTCTGTCAGACATCTCAAGGCTCATACGAGCATTCTGCTCTACAATTAAAATTGTTACTCCGCTTTTGTTAATTTCTTTTATCTTCTCGAATATTGCAAACTTTGTCTTTGGGCTCAGGCCAAGGCTAGGCTCATCCAACAGCATCAGTTTTGGATGCAACATTAGAGCGCGTGCAATTGCAAGCATCTGCTGCTCTCCGCCAGAAAGCAAGCCTGCTTTTTGGTTTTTTCGTTGTCTTAAAATTGGAAACTTTTCATAAGCATAATTTAGATCATGCATAATCTCACTTTTTTTATCCTCACGGATATATGCGCCCATATCTAGGTTTTCCTGCACTGTCAGGCTTGGAAACACGCTTCTTCCCTGCGGAACATAAGAGATACCTGTCTTAACAATTTGCTGAGATGTCTTATTTAATAGATTAATATGTTTGCCATCACCATTAAACAAAATTTCACCATGCCTTTTTTCTATCAACCCAAATATATTTTTGAGTACAGTGCTCTTGCCTGCGCCATTTGGACCAATGAGTGAAACTATCTCTCCTTCAGCTATATGGATATCCACACCATTAAGTATCTTGACTTTGCCATACCATGATTCAAGGTTTTTGATTTCTAGCAATGGGTTGTTCATTTTTCACAAACACCTAAATACGCATCAATGACTTGTTTATTGTTCTTAATATTTGCAGGAACATCATTAGCAATCTCTTTGCCGTAATCTAACACGACAACTTTGTCTGCAAGATTCATTACAAACTCCATGTTATGCTCGATGAATAAGATAGTTTTGCCGCGTTTCTTTAACTCAAGCATCAAATCATGGATTTTATTTAACATCGTAGGATTTACTCCAGCTGCAGGCTCATCTAACATCAATATCTCTGGCTCAGATGCAAGTGCCTTTGCAATCTCCAGTAATTTTTGCTGACCATAACTTAAGTTGCCTGCGAGCTCATTCATTTTGGCATGCAGATCTACAAACTTTAGAAGCTCAAGGGCTTTTTCAACAAGCATTTTCTCCTCTCTCTTCATACCTCTTGTCCAAAATAATACCCGGAAGAAATTTTCATTTGAGTCAGGCATTGCAACTAAAAGATTTTCCATGACAGTCATCTTTGGAAATAACCTAATAGTCTGGAATGTCCTTGACATGCCTAATCTTGCGCGCTTGTAATCTGGCAGATTTGAGATATCTTTAGAAACTTTTTTGTCATGGCTTTTATCGTTAAAAATAATTTTGCCAGAATCCTGCTTCATAAATCCAGTGATTATGTTAAAGAGAGTTGTTTTACCTGCACCGTTTGGACCGATAAGCGCAGTAATTGTATTTTTTTCTACTTTAAAGCTACATCCATCTACTGCTTTTATGCCGCCAAATTCCTTGTGGATGTTTTTTACTTCTAACATAAAATTTCTCCTTGATATTCCTTATTGATAGATTTCATTAATCTGTTTACCTGATAATTCTCATTAATCAATCTCTTTGACTCTCAACCTTTTCTCTCCTAATATTCCTAATGGCTTAAACTGCATAAGCAAGATTAACAAAACGCTGAATATCATCAGCCTTAATGCACCTACTGTCTCGTTTGGTAGATTTAGGAATCTTATGCCTTCTGTCAATAAACTGAAAATCAAGACGCCTGCAATAGAGCCACGGATGCTTCCCAAGCCGCCTAATACGACCATACAGATTACAAATATAGAGTCAGTAAAAGTAAATGTATTCGGATCAATAAAAGTAATATAACCTGCATACAAGCTTCCTGCCATGCCAGCAATCGCTGCTGAGATCATCAATGCGATTATCTTATACTTGACAGGGTTTTTGCCAAAGGCTTTTACTCCAAGCTCATCTTCTCTTATTGCAGTAAGCACTCTTCCAAATGGGCTTTTTGTTATCCTATAAACAACAAATATTGTAATTGCCATCAATATTACTGCTAAGGCAAGGATGTCATACTGTGTTGAAAAAACATAGCCAAATAAGCTTGGCTTTGGAATACCTGGCAAGCCTAGTGGCCCACGTGTCAAGCTGCTCCAATTCTTTAATAGAGAAAGCGTCACATAAAACAACCCTAAAGAAGCAACTGCAAAATAATCTCCTTTTAACTTTAATGTTGGCAAACCGATCAAGAAACCAAAGAATGCTGCCAGTGATGCAGAAGCGATAACTCCAACTAAAAAACTCATGCCTAAACCTACAGGCGCTGGCAGAGTGACTAAAGCAGCTGCATAAGCACCTACTGCATTAAATGTGATAAAGCCTAGCAATAGCAATCCAGTATATCCAATGACTAAGTTTAAGCTGACAGCTAATGTGATGTACAAACATACCATGATCAAAAAATGCTCGATATATGCCATTTTAGTATTCTCTTTTGTAGTTATCTCATTCTTCTGTTATTCTCTCAGTTTGACCCTTGTCACTATACTCTCACATCCTCCTCTGTTTTTGCGCCAAATATCCCTTGAGGCCTGAATAATAACACCAACAGCAATATGACAAATGCAATCGCATATTTGTAGCCAGATGGAAGATACCAGATGCCGAAATTCTCCGCTAACCCAATTATAAATCCGCCTAATACTGCACCATAGACATTCCCTATACCGCCTAATACTGCAGCAGAAAATGCGCTGATACCTATAGTAACACCCATCGTCGGAGTCATGTTCTGCTCTAATGCAACCAAAACCCCTCCTGCAGCAGCTAATCCAGAGCCAACCATAAATATGATTGAGATTATCTTATCAACATTAATGCCGATCACAGATGCAACCTCATAATTGTCAGCAACTGCCCTCATTGCCTTTCCTGTTTTAGTGTATCTGATGAATAAGTGCAGTAAAAACATCATTGCAATTGAGACAACTAAGATCATAATCTGTATGTTTGTGATATTTGCGCCTAATATAGAGTAGACTTCAGCTGACTTTCCTGCTCGCAATGTCTTGACACTTGCACCAAAGAATAATAAGATAATAGATTGCAGGAAAAATGAGACTCCGATTGCTGTTATTAATAGGATTAATCTGTTGCTCTTTCGCAATGGCTTGTAAGCGATTTTTTCAATCAGATAGCCTAACATCGCTGAGATGAGGATAGAAATAAAAAAAGAAATAACAATATTTAATCCAAGAAGAACATGAAAGATAAACCCCAAATATGCTCCAAACATCATTATCTCGCCGTGCGCAAAATTGATGAATTTCAGGATGCCATATACCATCGTGTATCCTAAAGCAACCAATGCATAAATGCCACCTGCTATCAATCCATTTATCAAGAGCTGCAAAAAGATTGAAAAGTTTTCCATAATTAATCTGTTAAAGAAAAATGTTATTTAAAGGTTGCTGAAAAGATGCTGTTGAGAATATTATCACCAACTTATTTATTGCTCTCAGTTACCAGTTTCTCACTTAGCAAGCTTCTTCACATATTCAACTATCTTCTTGCCATCTGCCTTGCCACGAAGTTTTGACATTACGTTCCCAATTACCACATTAAACGGCTGTCCTTTATTCTCAGAAACTATTTGCTTGACTTCTTTCTCCAACTCTGAATCACTCATTAATTCATACTCAACAATTACATCTTGCAATGGCTTCTCATTTGTTTTGCTTAATATCTCAAGAACTACTTCTTTTGCAATCTTTCCTGCATTTAAATAAATAAGCAACTCTTCAAAATCAAGATCTTTCAATACAATCTCTTTCTCAAATTGTTTTTTGACTTGCTTTTCTGCAGTCAATAAAATTTCAGCCAAATATGCAGGCTTTAAATTTTCAAACCTTTCAACAAACCTTTCAAATAATTCATGCTTTGCGCTCTTGGAGATCGCAACAGCTAGATCATGGCCTAATTTATGCTTGTCTTCAAAGCGATCAGATTTATCCAAAAGCAGCTCAGGCAATTTAATGCTGGAAATAAAATCTTGATCTAAGCTTATCGGTACAGCATCTGTTTCAGGATATAATCTAGCAGCTCCAGGCATCGGCCTCATGTAAGTTGTTGTACCATCTTCGTTTGCACGACGAACTTCACCAGGCACACCATTCAATGCCTGCATTGCCCTTTCAAACACAGCATCCAGAGCAAGCTCTGCTTTCTTGCCGTTGTCTGCAACCAAAATAAATGCATCCTGTTCTTTGCACCCTAAAATCTCTCTAATTCTATCAACATGCTCCTGCTCAATGCCATATTTAGGCAGTTCATCGCTGTGGAAAATTCCTCCAACACCTGCTATAACTTTTGCTCTATCGGAAAATTCTGTGCCTAATCTTCTTCCAGGNNAATCCTGCAAATTTAGGCAGCTTTAATGCAAGCACAGCTCCATTTTTATCTTTTAATGCATTTTTTATAACATTGCTTTCTACATTATTAAATGTCTCAGTAACACTGATTTTTTCATTGCTAAGTTCACGCATCTGCTTTATCCTAGATAACAATTCTTTTTTTATCTCGACAAGATTCTTCTGCCTTAATGCTTCATATTCAACCAAAGTTGCAAGCATCTTAAGATCTTGCGCCCCTTTGATCTCTACTCTTCTTCCTTCTGCAATTGAAACGTTAACATCTTGTCTAATAGTGCCTAATCCTCTCTTGACTTTTCCTGTGCTTCTAAGCACCATCCCAATAAATTCAGCTACCTCTCTAACTTGGTCAGGATGTGTAATTGCCGGATCAGTTGCAATCTCCACAAGA
>DUGA01000072.1:37999-46977 GCA_013331615.1 Candidatus Woesearchaeota archaeon
CAGATGCTTGGTATGCCTACTTTTCCAAAACTTGTTTCAATAACTCCATTCATCGCGATTAAAGAAGTTCTTTGAAACCCAGATGTGTTGCTGCCATCTACAACCGTTTTTCTCATGACTTGTATCTTGTCAACAATCTTTGCTTTCATTAATAATGCAACTTGCAATCCAACATATAGTGCATCTTTATTGATGTTGTGCGGCGGCTCTTCATCTCNNGTATCCTTCATAGATGTACTTTTTCTCTTTTCTGTGCTCATGCAATGCAGCAATATCTATCTCTCCCATCTCTCCAATTACAGAACGCAGCCTTCTTGTTATGGTGTAGTCAGGGGTTTCCTCTCTAAGGTCGCTAGAGCAGGAGCAGAATAATTTATTTGAGTCAACCTGTTGGTGTATCTCTATGCCGCATTTTAAGCCTAGTTTAGGATAGTCTAGGTTGTATTTCTTCTCTTCAATCTTCTCTCTGACAAGGTCTTTGTCTTTAGGAGATTCTTTAAGTTTAACAGATGACTTCTGGCTTTCTTTTTCTCTATTATTCTCGTCCTCTTTTTTGTTATTCTGATTATTTATTCTCATCCAATAACCTCATCAATCTTTAATAATTCAAAATAATGGCTCCAGCTCAANNAATTCTTTTTCCAATCTCCCAATACACTTTAACAAGAATAGAATTAACTGCATACGCTGCTTGTTTTCTTCCTTCATTAAGGATGCTCCCAATATCACCGACAAGCCCGACATAAAGTATATTCCTATCCTCTCTTTTATTATTCCCTCTTAAAATTATATTATTTTTTTCCCTCATCTTTTTTCAAGCATTGATTAATCTGTAAAGTTTATATATTTAACTGTTGTAAGAAGTTGTTAAATAAAATATCCTCCAATTAAGAAATTAATACTAAATAATGTGCATTTAATTTAACGAGTAAAATTCACCTTGTAACTGCCCAGATTCATCTAATATTTCGCTATAAAAAGAAGGTTCATGAACTCTACAAACTTTCTTAATTTTTTCAATTATAAAATTAACATTACCTGAAGAATGTCTGCTGGAATGATTCTTGCTTGTATTATAATCATGTGCACTCATTTTTACCTCATCAAATCCATTTGCTTTAGCAAATTCAACTAATCCGGATTCAACGTAATCCACTATTTCTGGCACTAAGGGTATCGGATTCATCGCTGCTGAAAGCTCCAAACTGTTGCACGCAAGAACTCTTTTGCCTGAATCTGAAACTGTATCAAAAGCCAGAACTATACCTACTCTTCTTTTTTTGCCTGTATTTATTGATTGATAAATATTAAAAATGTAAGTTGCATTGTCTGCAATCATATGCGGTAGGCCATATCCGTTAGACAAATCATTGGGAGATATTAGTATACATGAGCCTGACTCATTGCCATACGTTACATCCAATGGATCCTTGTCAGAAAGCTCTAGGCTGTAAGTGAGTGTCTTGGCTTTCTTTATTTTTTCACTCATATGGCCATATTCTCTCATTTGATATTTAATGTTGTCTATTTCAATTAGCTCTGTTCCAGTTAAGATTTCTAGATCGTTACCAACTACCTCTGCTATATTAGTACTTAATTCGGTAATCCTCTTAATTTCATTCGAAAAGAATGGATCTCGATCGTTACTTAAATAATATTCACTTTGTGCTACAAACTCCCCTGATGCCTTTTCTTTTACATCAGCAGCCAATCTTCTAATCACATCAAGGTAATATCCCTCCTTCTCTTTTATATTCATAGCCTCCCATGTTTCTTGAACCAAGATATTTTCCGGCAAACTACATTGGGCATGACTACATAGCATACTGAATTCTCTAGTGTGTTTAATCATCTCGTCATATGGATAAGAGTTATCCGGCAATTCGGTATCCCGCATATCCTCAAAAAGATCTTCATCTATTTCAGGCATAGAATCATCAGGCATAGAACTAAATAATTCAGATACATATTCATCTAGCGAACCAAAAAGCCTTGCTTTAGCTTGCTCAAGCACAGCATCAAGTTTTTCAATTAACAATGATTTTGCTTCAAGGTGTTTCGCCTTGTGCTCATCTGTAAAAGGTAAACATAATGTCTTTCCATATTGGAAAGGGTTCTGGGGTCTAGCATTTGGGGTATACTCACTTCTAAAATTGTCCAAAGTGCCCCGTGATTTTGCCAAAAGCAGCTCTCCATATAACGCAGCTTGTGGAGAAAGCTGAAAAACCGCAAACCTTCGTTCATCACTAAGATAACTACTAATTTGTGATCTGATATGTTCTGGCTGTTGCATATATTCCTCGAGAAAGATAAGCCTCTCACCTAAATCCTGCGCAGATGGTTGACTTGGACCGTCTTCAAATTCTTGACGTTCTGCTAAATCATAGACACATGTTACCTGGGCTTCAACAAAAGCATCGCCATTTGCTAATATGTCTAATGTCTGCTCATCGCATATTTTCTCATGGAGTAGCTTTGTTAGCCTTTCATTGTGTGTCTGTGCCATAGTTTCCACTGATTTTGTATAATAAATGTTAGGGTATATATAAATTTTACTATTTTTTACTACTATCAGATAGTTATATCTATATTATGGGTTTTGAGATGCATAACTTTATTAATATAATGTATCTTATCTGCTCTTATGCGCTCCGAGAAAAAAGGCTATCTGGAACTCATTATTTTCTCTCTGTTAGCAGGCACAGTTGGAACATTTGTGAAACTTATACAAAACATGGATGTATACACAATCCTTTTCTTTAGAGCAGGTATTGCAACACTCTTTATTTTTGCAGTTGTTTTGTTCAGAAAGAACCTCAAAGAACTCTATTTAGCATATCCCTTTAGGACATTTTTAGTTGGATTTATTCAGGGATTAGCTTTATTTTTCTATTTTGCCTCTATCCTAAAAACCTCAGTCTCAAATGCAATATTTTTGTTGTATACTGCTCCAATCTTCTCTGTGATATTTGCAAAATTGTTTTTCAAGGAAAAGATAGAGAAAGAAACAGTTATTGGGATAATAATCACGCTTGCAGGAATCATCTTTATAATTGACCCAAGAAATTTTTCATTTAATTCAAGCCAGACCTTAGGGAATTTTATGGGACTGACTTCTGGGTTATTTTATTCTGTAATGGCACTGACAGCAAAGCCTATCCTGAAAAAGAAATCAGGTTATTATGTTGCTTTCTGGCAGTATTTGGTAATAACAATTATGTTTCTCTTCTTTCTGAACATCAAGTCAAGCAATGTTATTATAGAAAACTGGTGGAAACTGCTTGTCATCGGCATAGTCTGCACAGGGATTGCATTCATCCTGTTCATGGAAGGCGTAAGGAAAGTAAAAGCACAGAAGATATTCATTGTTACTTCTTTAGAACCATTGGCAGGAACTATCTTTGCGTTGTTTGTTCTTGGCGAAATACCTTCATCTACTGCAATTATCGGAGCAGTTCTTATTTTGTATGGTGTATATGTGACAACTAGCAGGAAATTAGTACCAGCTTATTTCTAATACAAGAACGCTTCAGGCTCAGTCCTCGCAGAAATCTCACCTGCAATATTCGTCAGCATCATCTTTTTGACTTCATCATAATTCTGGGTATGACCTAAAACCCAGCCTAATTTGATGTAAGCTACTTCTGGCAAGATATCCTCTGCATAGATGACTTTTGTTCCTATGTTCAGTTTTCTCATAGTTGTGTAAACATAAGGGTTTGTCCTGCCGTAGATTGTCTGTGATGTCATGACAACAGGAACTTTCTCATCTGCTGCTCTCTTTAGTGCAGGCAATAAAGAATTACTCTCATGTAAAGTTGCAACATTTCCAAATCCAGTGCCTTCTATAACTAATCCATGATAGCCTTTGTCAAGATAAAAATCTATGACGTCTTTATTAAATCCAGGATAGACTTTAATCAATGCAACTTTCTCATCAAATTTAGTATCTGCGATTACATCTTCTTTAGAAGTTTCAGAAACTTTTGGATAATTATCATTCATTACTTCAATATTTCCATCAGTATAAACTTTAGCCAGTGGAAGCTCATTGATTGGTCTAAAAGCATCTCTTCTGCTTGAATGCATCTTCCTTACTTTTGTGCCACGGATTAATATGCAATGTTCATCGTCGGTTGTTGCATGCATACATGAAGCGACTACTGCTCCGTCAAACTTGCTTGCAGCAACAGTTGAGCAGACTAAGTTCATAAAAGCATCACTAGAACCGCGGTCAATGCTTCTTTGTGCTCCAGTAAATATCACAGGCTTGTTCAAATTCTTGAGCATAAAGCTTAATGCCGCAGCCGAATAATGCAGTGTATCTGTGCCTTGAGTAAGGATCAACCCCCTGATGCCTGAATTTAATTCCTTTGCAGCAATCTCTGCTATCCTTTGCCAATCTTTGACTGTGATATCTTCGCTAAGTATACTCATGACTTTCTGCGCCTTAAAGTTTGCATAGCTAGATAGCTCAGGGCACATTTCGATAAGATCTTCTGCAGTATAATCTGCTGTAACTCCGCCTGTTGTGTAATCAACTTTTGAGGAGATTGTGCCGCCTAGAGAGAATAAGGAAACTGTAGGCAACATTGTATTTTGCCGGATGGGTGGTCTTTTATGTTCAGGCTTTTTGTATCTCTCTATCAATTCAATTTTTTTGATTTTGCTTTTATCAATTCCTATATTATATCCTGTGCTTAACTTTAAGATGATAGAATTCATATCAAGCAGCTCAGGCTCAGGTATCATGATGCCTTCAAATACACCATCTGTGGATGTAACTTTTATCCTATCGCCTGGTGAATAATTAAGAGGATCAATCTGCTTGGTTTCACCTTCTTTATTTTTTGCCATAGCTAGAATATTATACAGGAGGTATTTAATGTTTTCTGAATTGGGATTAAAAAAGAAAAGTTTATATTGTTCTCTAAAAACTTATAACCCTTATGGTCAAAACACTTGGGATAAATAAAGTTAAAATCGGCTTAATACAGACAGCAGTAAGCAATGACATAGGTGGAAACCTAAAAAAAACTGCTAAATTCATCAAAGAGGCAGCTAAGAAAGGCGCGCAGATTGTTTGTCTGCAGGAACTATTTGCCACCAGATACTTTGCGCAAGTTGAAGATAAAAAATTCTTTGCATTGGCTGAAAAGATACCTGGCAAAATTACTAATTTCCTCTCTCATTGCGCAAAAGAAAACAAGATAACTCTAGTCGGTGGCTCATTCTATGAGAAAGGCGAAGATGGAAAATATTATAACACTACTCTCATCTTTGATTCTGCCGGTAAAATTATTTCCAAATACAGGAAAGTTCATATCCCTCATGACCCTAACTATTACGAGCAGTATTATTTTGTTCCAGGGAATTTGGGTTTTGTACAAGTTCCTCTAACCCTCGGAAGCAGTCAAATTAAGATTGCTCCACTGATTTGCTACGACCAGTGGTTCCCTGAAGCAGCTAGAGCAAATGCGTTAAAAGGAACACAATTAATATTCTATCCGACAGCAATAGGCTGGTTTGATAAATTAAAAAAACATGAGCCATTCTCTGCAAAAAGATGGGAGAATGCAATGAGAGGGCATGCATCTATGAATGGCATATTTGTGGCAGCTGTAAACAGAGTTGGAAAAGAAGATAAAATGCAATTTTGGGGCAGCTCTTTTATCGCAGATCCTTATGGGGAAGTTGTTGCAAGAGCGTCTTCAACAACAGAGCAAGTTCTGGTTGCAGAGATTGATTTAGAATTGATTGTGCATTCACAGGAAGGCTGGGGATTCTTGAGGAACAGGAAACCTAAGCAGTATACAGATTTGGTTAAGTGAATTGGTATATCAATCTAGTCAGTAATAACTATACTCCTTAAATTTCTAAAAACAGCAAATTTTATTAACAGGATTCTTTTTGTTCAACATAGGATGAATAAACAAACACCAATCAAGCTTGGTTTTCGTATGCCTGCAGAATTTGAAAAGCAGGAAAGCATCTGGCTTTCATGGCCGCATAATTCAGTTACTTGGCCGACTCAGCTCAAGGAAGTTGAAAACATTTATGTTCAGTTCATCAAGGCAATTCATACATGTCAGAAAGTTAATCTGCTTGTCAATGATGATAAAATACAAAAACTTGTTACAAATAAACTAACTGCAGCAGAAATAACTATCTCTCAGATTATATTTCATAAAATAAAGACAGCAGACACATGGATCCGTGATTATGGACCAAGCTTTGTTGTAAATGATAAATTAAAAAATACCACTAAAAACGTGCACCCTAACATTTCTAATCAAGCGCTTGCAATGGTAAAATGGACATTTAATGCCTGGGGAGATAAATATGATGACCTTAAGGAAGACAATAAAGTATTTCTTGAGCTTAATGATTCTCTTAAAGTCCATATGTTTAAAGCAGATATTGTGCTTGAAGGCGGCTCGATTGAAGTCAATGGCGCAGGAACTTTATTGACAACAGAGCAATGCTTGTTGAACAAAAACAGAAATCCACATCTCAACAAGGAAGAGATAGAAAAATATCTGAAAGATTACCTTAATGTAAAAAACATTCTCTGGCTGAGAGAAGGAATTGTAGGAGATGACACAGATGGCCATATAGATGATATTGCAAGATTTGTGAACAAAAGCACAGTTGTCTGCTGCGTTGAAGAAGACAAAGATGATGACAATTACTATCTGTTAAAAGAAAATTATGAGCTGTTGCTGAAGATGAAAGACCAGGACGGCAGTAAGTTAAATGTTGTCCAGCTTCCGATGCCTGGGGATGTATCTGTTGTTGATGAAAATGGTTCACAGGTAAGATTGCCAGCAAGCTATGCTAACTTCTATATCGGCAATGAAGCTGTCGTTGTCCCAATCTTCGGTCACAAGAATGACAACAAGGCTCTTGATATAATACAGAAACTATTTCCGCAGAGAAAAGTTGTTGGCATAAACTGCAAAGCTTTGGTCTATGGTTTAGGAACATTGCACTGCTGCAGCCAGCAGGAGCCTGCTGTATAAAAGACAAATAAAAATACTTAATTTATTCAGTTGCTTTATTTTAATATGTAAAAATACCCATAATAAATTCTCAAAAAAGAAATCTTTATATACGAAAACACTTTACAAATAAAATTAAAATAAAAAAGGTGCAAAATCATAAATGCCTAACACTAAAAATAAAAATACAAAAAAAAGGACATCTAAAAAAAGTACTTCTGCTTCTAAAAGATATCTAAAGCCAAGATGGAGTTGGCTGAGCCAGAGCAAGAAAGGCATAATGTATATAGATGGCATTTCTGTTACTGATCTTATTAACAAGTATGGCACACCATTATATGTTGTTGTTGAGCGTGAATTAAGGAGCAGATTAAGGCGATTCAAAAGCTCATTCCCATATCCTAACCTAAGACCACAGTATGCATGCAAATGCAACTCTAACCTAGAAATAATGAGGATTGCAAGAGAGGAAGGCTTTGAGCTCGATGCTTCTAGTGTGGGAGAGATAATTCTTGCATTATTGGCTGATTTCAAGCCTCATGAAATTACATTTACAAATCTATACAAGACAGAACAAGACATAATGTTTGCAGCTAAGGTTGGTGTACAAGCTATAACTGTTGACTCAATTGAAGAGATTAAGCGTGTTGCAGCTGTAGGCGAGAAAGTCAAGACAAAAATAAGATTATTTATCCGTGTCAATCCTATGATTGAATTTCGCGGCTACACTACAAAGAACCATAAATATGGCATTCCTTATGGTGTTGCAAAAAAAGCAATTGACATAGCTATCAATTCTCCCAACATTGATCTGATCGGATTGCATTTCCACGGCAGCAACATGGACTATCCCAAATCATATTATCTCGGCATGGGCAAGCTTCTTAGATTAGCAAAATATTGCAAAGAAAAAGGTGTAACTATAAGGTTTGTCGACATGGGCGGTGGCTTTCCTGTCCAGTATAATAATGAGAATATCTATGTTCCAGAGGACATGGGGAAGATTTTTGTCAGGAAATTCCTAAAGTTGCTTGATAAGTATCAGCTTGAAAAGCCAGTGCTTGTCTTTGAGCCAGGAAAGTTTATCGTTGCAAATACCGGTATTGGCCTTACCAGAGTTATCAGCAAAAAACGACTTAAAAAACAGAAAATAATAATTACAGACGGCTCAACATATGCATTCTTGCCTGATGTGATTGTTGATGACAGATTTTATGATGTATTACCTGCAAATAAAATGAACAAAAAAGCTAATCAGATTTACAATATAGAGGGATGCACATGCGATGTGATCGATGAGATGGCAAGAAAAAGACATCTCCCATTTCTTAGTGAAGGAGATGTTCTTGCATTTATGGATGTTGGAGCTTATAGCAATGTTCTTGCCTCAAATTTTAATACTCTCAAAAGGGCGCCGATGGTCATGATAAAAGAAAATGGCGCAGTAAAGATAATCCGTAGAAGAGACCGTTACAGTGAGATGTTTGCCCCAGAGCTTGATGTCCTTAAGATAGCTGGACCAAAAGAGATGAAGCGATTTTATGACCTGTTTAGGATTAATGTAGAAAATTTCTGGAAAGGCTCGACAAAAAAAAGATAAATGCAGGATAACAATAAAAAAAGATAAAAAAATATTAACTGCAGAAAAACTTTTTACCTACATAGGTTAATACATTTCTCTGGTCAAGATAGACTACAGCTAAACCACCTAAAATGATCGCAATTATAGCTATCCATTTGATAGTGTTTAAAGTATAATACATCTTTCTTCTCCAGATGAGTGATTCTCTGAGTGTTCTTTCCAATCTTTCCTGCACTTCTGTGCTGTATGCGATCTCTGTCTCTTTTCCCTTTGGATCAACGTATTTCATGGCCTCATCCTCCGATTTATAGCATTAACAACTATATACTTAACCTAATATTAACAATTAATACATTAATATTCTTGCATTTTATAAACTTTTTCGGTTAAGTTTT
>DUGA01000101.1 GCA_013331615.1 Candidatus Woesearchaeota archaeon
TGCTCCTTCTGAACCGCAGATATTTATAAGCCAATCTTCTTCAGAAAAGAAATCATTTATACAAAAGATACTTGACATATTTAAATCTCCGCAACAAGAACAACTGCTATCTGCAAACTTACAACCTTCTGCACAATCAAAATCTTCTGCGCAATTACAAGATTCTACAAAACAGCAATCTACTCTACAATATGATAAGAAAACTTCTTCTGATTCAAGAGATGACTCAAATAAAGACACAACTGATTCACAAAATGCAGTACAAGACAAAGACACTGGAAAGGATGAGCTTACAGTCACTGAACTGATAACCTACAACCTGATGTTCCTTATACCGATAGGCATTGCAGTATTCTTGTCAAACATCCTTGGAAAAGGATTATCTCAGGTGCTCCAAGCATCTCCTGGAGTTATCAGCGATATCTTGATGCTACCTTTTACAATTGCTATATTTGCGATCAACGTTCCATTTATCAGGAACAGGGAAAATGTAAAAGGAGTCAGGTATGCATTGATAGGATTTTTAATTGTCGCAGTCTCGATGACCTTGCCAGCAATGTTTGTGAGAAATGATTTTAGCTTACTTCTTAACAACATGCTATATCTTGCTGGCTACATACTTGTAACATTCATCTACTGCCCAGAAGTTCTTGGAATAGAAGGCGACCTAAGGACATGGTTCAGGCAGAACAAGCAGCTTTTTGTTATTATGGTCTATGCTGCAATATTATTCTGTTATATATTTGGGTTTGCGCAGATTTATTATGAGATTGGGACAGATAAAGCACAGCCAAAAGCATTTGTTTATGGTCCAGATATTAAGCCAACTTATTGGACATTTTTGTATTACAGCACAGTCACTTTCATGACGATTGGCTATGGCGATATTACTCCACTCAGCCCTGCAGCAAGATTTGCATTCATATTCCAGGCATTTGTAGGCAATATCTTTGCTACTATGTTCTTATCTATCCTGCTGCTTTACGTCTCAAATTCCCAAGCATGGTCGCAGAGAGAAGAGGAAAAGAAAGTGCAGCAGGAGGAAGAGAAAGTCCATGAAGAGGCAAAGGAGATAAGAAAGGAAGAAGAACTTATCCAAAAGGAAGAAAAGCAGATACTTGCTGCAGAAAGACGTGAGGAAAAACGATATACTGGGAAATCCTCTAAGAAAAGTAAGCTTACAAAATCATCTCCTAAACATAAGAAGAAAAGAAGATAAATGAAAATAAAGTATAGAATTTATTATCAAATAAACAAGATAATTTTTTGATTCATCTTGATCTCTTTCTCATGAGTTTTCTGTGCGCATCCATAAGGGCATAATGCTCTTTCATTAGATTATGGAACAATCCGATGACATGGTGATGCTCATGTATCATCTTATGGTGAGATTTCATCAGTTGATGATGCTCTTTCAATCCAAGCATCCCAGAGATTATTCCCAAGATTGGACCAATCCATAATCCGATGCTTAATACCATACCTATTGAGCTGATAATCAATATGAGTATGCTTCCTGCAAGAGCATTCTCTTCATGCCTTATCATGAAGCTTGCTGCTACCATTATTATCGCGCAGACAATATTAGCTATCAAAAAAAATACAACAAACATATACATATCAAAAAAAGCGTCCTTAAGAAAGCTAGCCATCGGCGTTGCATGAAAGATAAGAAAATATAAGAGAGCTGTCGTTATCAGGGTTACAATACCAGAAGCTAGCCCAAACTCAAAGCCAGGGATAAATATTTTCTGCAGCGGTTCAGGGTTGGTACTATTGATATTGCTAGGTGTAAGTTCATTATCTTTATCTGTCTGCTCAGCGATAGGGTAAATCGGATCTGCTATATTTCCACCTCTTTTGATCCAAGAAAACTATTTTAGGATATAAACCTTACGGATTCTTAAGTTAAAAATTATTTAGGATAATAATTTGATATCTACTGGTTTCTTAATATCTCCCTTGCAATAACCAGTCTCTGTATCTCAGATGTGCCTTCATAGATCTCTGTGACTTTGGCATCTCTCATCAGCCTTTCAACAGGGTAATCTCTTAGATATCCTTTACCACCATGCAATTGTATTGCTTCAGTCGTTATCTTGCTTGCTAGTTCAGATGCGAATAGTTTTGCCTGAGCAGCTTCTTTTGTAAATCTCTTGCCTGCATTTCCATGTTTATTATTTGCCAACTCATCCTTGAGTGCAGCTGCCTTATATATCAACATACGTGCAGCTTCCAACACAGTTGTCATATCTGCCAGCTTAAACTGCGTTGCCTGAAACTCGCTTATGTTTTTGCCGAACTGCATCCTATTTTTGCAGTGATTGATTGATAAATCTAAAGCTTGCTGCGCAATTCCAATAGCTTGCGCTGCAATTAGTATTCTGCTCTCGTCTAGTGCTTGCATAATTATCTTAAAGCCTTCTCCCTCATTTCCAATCAGATTGTCAGATGGTACTTTTGCGTTTTCAAAGAATAGTTCACAGTTGTCTGTTGCTCTTAAGCCAAGCTTGTCTGCACTCTTCCCTATCTTGAGACCTTGTGTGTTTTTCTCAATCAAAAATAGAGTAACTCCCTTATGCTTTAGCTCAGGATTAACTGTAGCAGCTAATGTTATCAGATCTGCATCTCTTCCATTTGTTGCAAAGATTTTATGGCCGTTTATTAGATAACTGAAATTTTTATCGTTAGTATTTGCACTATTTTCTTTTCTAGCAGTTGTCTCTATATTTGCAGCATCACTGCCTGCATTTGGCTCTGTCAATGAAAAGCATGCAATCATCTCTCCACTAGCTAATCTTGGTAGATATTCCTGTTTTTGTGCACTAGTGCCGTAATTTCTTAATGCAAATGTGCCAATAGAAGCATGCGCAGCCAAACAGCAAGCAGTTGATGCGCAGGCTTTTGATATCTCTTCAATAACAATGCACTGGCTGATTGAATCTAACTCTAATCCATTATATTCTTTAGAGATGCACATGCCTAAATATCCTTGTGCAGCTAATTTCTTCAATATATCTGCAGGAAATTTTGCTTCTCTGTCTAATTGTGCAGCATACGGAGCTACTTCCTTCTGTGCAAATGCTCTAATTCTTGCTTGCAGTTCTAGCTGTTCTTTTGTAAGATTGAAGTTCATTGCTACCCCTCGAATAGATAAAATTAATCTTAATATAAAAATTAATCTGTAGTTCTTAGGGTAAAACGAAATTAGGTGCATAGTTTTACAAATATAAATCTTAATTAGCAACATTTATATACGTGTAAGATATTCCTACTGGTATGACTGAACTAATCACTATAGGAGAAAAAGGCCAGATAGTTATCCCCAAAAAGTTTAGGGATGACTTGAAGCTTCATAAGGGTGCGAGAATATTGGCTACAGAGGAGAATAATAAGATAATACTTAATCCAGTAAAGCTCGATGAGAAGCATCTGATGATGTTATTGAGCGAATCTTCTTTAAAAAAGGTTTGGAATAATAAATATGATGATAGGTGGGATGATGTACTCTAAGGGTGATATTGTTATTATTGAATTTCCTTTTTCTAATCTAACCAATGCTAAAAAACGTCCTATGTTAGTTATTGCAGAAAGAGGAGATGATATTATAGGCTGTGCTATAACTAGTAACCTTGATACAGACGGGTTTCTTATAGATGACTTTGAAGAAGGCAGTCTGCCATTAAAAAGCAAAGTCAAATATTGGCAGATACATACCTTTTTGAAAAGCCTTGTGCTAAAAAAAATTGCTAGGATGTCAAAAAAAAGCTACAAAGAGCTGGTTAGTAAGATAGATGAGCTTATTTCAAAGTAATGATATTCTTAACAAAGAAATAGGGATTACTTCTTCTCAATCTCCTCAATAACCTTACTTACTTTCCTTAATTTAGCCTCATCTTTCTGCCCGGCATAGATTGCAGCCAGATTCTTCAATAATATGATGTTTTTACACCCTAGATGTGATGCCTTCTCAAGTATGATCAAGCCGCGATTGAAATCAGCTTTATTTTTATCAGCATTGCTCTTTGCGAAATACAACCCAGCAAGATTATTGTATGCCTCAAAATTATACGGCATCAATTTAATTGCTTTCTCAAGCAATTTTATTGCCTCATCAAAATTCTTTTGTTTAATGTAATTATCAGCTAGTATGTTATATGGCCTTGGATTCAGTCTTTCAGTTTTTCCTTGTTTTAACTCTTCCTTATTGTTCTTTTCATCTAGGGTTATTGCTTGCTCAAGTATTTTTTTGGCATCTTCAAACTTTGCAGGATCATGCTCACCGAGCTTTGAATAAAGCAATCCAAGATTGATATACCCTCTGATGTCATGGCTTCTTAATTCAATGCTTTTCTTATAGCATTCAGCAGTTTTCTCAAAGTTTTTCTGTTCTCTATAACAATTCCCCAATTCAAGCAACACAAGCTCATATCTTGGTTCAATATCTGCGCATTTCTGGAATAATTCAAGAGCCCTAGTTAAATTATTTTCAGCTCTTGCTATCAATGCAAGCTCATAATTTGGCTTAGGGTCATTAGGGGTTAACTCAAGCTGTTTCTCCTCTAACTTTTTATAGAAAGCTGTCTTCTTTTTATTGTTCTCTTCGTCNNAAAACTCTTACAACATTTGTCTCGATATAGCCAAGATAGTTTTCTGCATGCAAGCAAGTATCATCGCAATACCTAAATCCAGGTAATTTTGTGTCATTTACATAATGCCTTTGGATTAAATTCAATCCAAGAACCTCTTTAACCTCTTTTTGTGCATCTTCACTTCCAATCTCATCGATCAATTTCCTAAGATTTAGCAGACCTTCATCGCTTATCACTTCATCCGCATCTAATACTAAAATCCATTCGCTAGAAGCATGCCCTAATGAAAAATTTCTTGCAGCAGAGAAATCATCATTCCANNCTTATCCTCTTCATCCTTTGCTATCGTGCAACATGTCAGTCTCTGTTTGAAGCGTTGTTTTAGTCTCATTGTTATATCTGTATGGTTTATTCTTAACATTATATATTGTTTTATACTCAGAATAGCTTAGTTAATTATAAATTTTTTTAAAAATTAGTTACTGGCGCTACCTCTTCTATTGGCACTGTCCTTAACTGGACTGTTATTCTTATTTCTCTTGCATCAGCTTTAGCGTATCTTACCAAAGGTGTCTCAAGAACTCTTGCAAACTCAGCTGAATACTCTCTTTCTTCATCCGGGGTGGTTGCCCATTTTACTGCTTCTGCATATTTTTGGAGTGCCCTATCCAAAAATTGGTGCGCAGCTGATTGGTGGAATTTTCGTTCAGGTGCAGAAAAAGTCAAATCATCTCTCAAATGTGTATAAGCAACTAATATAAAATAGGCTCTTGCCAACAGATATGCAGTTTTTGCCCTGTAAGCATTATACCATATTCTGTGTTCTTCTGGCTGATCAGTTGTTACATTCTTATGGTCAGGAACAGAATAAAGTATTTGCGCACGTTTTAGCTCCATCAACAATGTACTTTTCTTATTTTTCTGCACATCTTCATCAGATATTAATTCTATGATTCTTTTTTCAACACTATTGTACAACTCATCTAACTTATCTTTATTTTCTACATCATCTATATTATGTCTTTCTATATCATGCCTCTTCTCATTTACCAAAAAATCACCAAGCTCTGTTTCAGAGAATTCAGGTTCAATCTTAAGCATTTTACCCTTATAATTCACTATATCCATTAGATTAGGTGTTGTAGCTGCAGCATTTACCATATTCCATTAATAATACCATGTCGCTTTAAAAAGATTACTCTCAAAAAACACATCAAAACTAAAAAATATACTCTTCAAGCTTCTATTCAACAGAAATAATTTTTCCAGTTTCACTGCCTGTAATCACTTCAATAATTTTCTTCGCGACCTCTTCTGGTTTTTTTGCTCTAACGCCAGCAAACAATCCGCGTAGAATCAGATTCTTTGTCAGGTCTGTCTCAACCAAACCCGGAATGATTGCATTGACTGTTATGTTTCTTTTGGAAAGTTCAAGCGCAAGCGCCTTAGTGAATGCTATTACTCCTCCTTTAGATGCACAATAATTTGTCTGACCATAATTGCCTACTGTCCCAAGGATAGAAGCAATGTTTATTATCCTGCCATTGTCGTTCATAATACTGGAGTTGCCATTAATCGTACTCTTTTCATTATTGCTTTCACCGATCGCTTCCTTGCAGCAATAGAACACACCATTCAAATTTGTATTAATTACAGAATGCCATTCTTCTATTGTCATATTCTTTAATGTTTTATCCCTTAATATACCTGCATTATTAACAAGAATATCTATATTACCAAAATTCTCAGCTACAATCGCAAACATCTCTTTTACCTGGTTATAATCAGAAACATCTGCATGCAAAGCAATAGCTTGTATATTATTTACTCCATCCTCTGCATTGTCTGCTTTTTTACTAATCTCAATTATCTCTTCAACAACCTCTCTAGCTTCTTTTTTAGATTTGTTATAATTCACAATCACTTTAGCTCCTTCTGCAGCAAGAGCTAGCACAATTGCTCTTCCTATTCCTCTAGATGCGCCTGTTACTAACGCAACCTTGTCTTTTAATTGTGTTTTGTTTTTTAGTAGCATATTAATTCAATTAGTTATCCTCTTCTTGTTTTTTATTATGATTCAAATTAATTATTATTTCAGCTTAATAAGTGTTATTATTTCTTATTATTCTTCAGCACATGCACAGTAACTGAGCCACCAGCTCCGCCAATGTTCTGCGCAATTGCATACTTCATCTTATTATCAGAAAAATTCTGGATATTTCTCATGTTATTTATCCCTGCTTCTTCCCTGAACTGCTCGACAATCTCAACAATCTGTGAAACGCCTGTTGCCGAAAGAGGATGACCTTTTGCTTTCAAGCCGCCAGATGTATTGATAGGAAGTTTCCCGTATAAATTCGCTGCACTGCTTCTGATAAACTCTCCTCCTTTGCCTTCTGCGCAAAATCCTAAGTCTTCATAGCTGACAAGCTCTGTTATAGTGAATGCATCATGGAGCTCTGCAAAATTAACTTCAGCAGATGTAATTCCTGCTTCATTATATGCTTTTTCTGCAGCAATTCTTGTTGCTTTAAAGTTAGTCAAACTTTCTCTTTCAAACAATGGAAGGGCATCTGTTGCAAATGCGCTTCCTATAATCTCAATATCTGTCTTATCATTTGTTAATATTGCCGCAGCTGCACCATCAACATTTACACTGCAGTCTAATAACTTCAGCGGAGAAGCAATCATCGGATTTTTTGCATCACTCTTAAAATCATCTTTATTCAGCTTCTTCTCAAAGAATCTTGCATTTGGATTTAGGTTTGCATTGTTGTGGTTCTTCAATGCGATCAGTGCAAGGTCTTCCTGTGTTGTGCCATATTTCAACATATGCTGCTGCGCAAGCAAAGCATTTTGTGCAGGAAAAATAAGCCCCTCAGACTGCTCCCAAATCATGTCTGCACCCATCAATATCTCATCTGTGATTGCTGCATTTGAAGTTGAAGTTAATTTCTCTGCGCCAACTACAAGGATATTATTAACGTCAGAACACTTATTTTTCTCTGAAACCATTTTATCGGCAACATTATCATTTACAGCAATTCCTCTATCTGCATTATTTCCAATCTTGTTTGCAGTAAATAACGCAACTCCCCCAGAACAGCATGCATTTGGTGTGCAGATTATTGGTACATTTGTCTTTAGCATCGAGGAAAGCATTGCGCTGAAATGCCTATTTCTTTCTCCCGTTCTTGTAAAATCAATATACCCAGATACTATCAGATCAATCTCTTTTATTTTCATCTCTGCTTTCTGGAGCGCAGAAACTACTGCTTCATAAGCTAGTTCATGCGCGCTCTTCAAGCTTGTCCCAAACTTAGTCATCGATGCTGATTTAATATACATAGTTATGTCCTCATTTCTTCTTCCTACTGTTGATTTTCTAAATCTCTCTAATATTCGCTTCTAATTCATCCCCGGAAACTTTGCCTTTAAATTCTCCTTTACCAACTAATGCATTAAAAACTTGATTTACCTTATTGCTTTCTCTGCCTGCAATTAACATGTTCATGTGCGTTGGCTCATCTTTATTTGGTGCAAAAATAGCATTTGCGATAGTCAATTTGCTATTACTTATTTTTAACGCATCTTGGTTAACTCTCAAAAATGGCACATCAATAATTAGGTCATATTCTGCAGCGTCACTATTTTTTCCGTTAACATCAACTATGCTTCCTGCATCTTTTTCAAATATTTGTTTTATCGCATCAACCATCTGAAGCTGTGATTTTTTTTCCAGCGTGTCTTTTTTATCATCGAGAAGTTCTGCGTGAAGAAGTATACGCTTGTTTTTGTATTCATTTATTTCAAAATTATCTAACAGCGAAAGCGCATTCAAGATTGCAGCATAATAATCATATTTGACTTTTATCAGCGAAACATCTCCTTTTTCAAACACAAACTCTTTATTGATATCTGCATCACTAAATCTCTTCATTGTCTTTTTCGGCATTAAATTTCCATGCTCATCTTTAAGCAGCAGAACAGTATAAGGCAATTTAGGATGTAAAGTAGAAGGGACAGTTATTTCACTAAAACCTGCAATAGTAAATCTTGAATTTGCAAGTATTGTAATCTGCTTCTCGATTTTAGAGTTGCAATTGATGCAGACATCCACAGGATGGATCCATTTCAAGTTACAGTTCTTGCATAGCCAGCGTATCATGTTCTTGCCTCACTTCTTACTTTAGTTTCAAGTATCTCAGGAAAGTAAACTGGAGAGAATGGAGTTTCAAGAATCTTACTTTTATCTGCTCTTTGCATATTTGCAGTTAAGCACAATATATAAGCTTCATTGCCTTTTTTATTATAACTATAAGTGCATGTCTGCTCTTCTTTCATAAAGCTAAACGCTGCACCGCCTTTACGATAATACTTCTGTCCAGCATCCTGTTTTCTTACTACCTCAGCAGTATTAAAGCCATTACCTTCATCTTTTACTATTATCAAAAAACCTTTCGGAGCAAAATAACATTCTAACTCTATTTTTTTAGACTTATCTCTACGATTGCCCCACATAAAAGCGTTCTCAATCAGATACATTAAAGGATTTTTAGTAAGAACTAAATAAGTTTCTATGAACATGGCAACATCGTATTTTGTTCCTATGAATTGTGCAAAATGCATTGTCTTCATTGCGATGCCTTTAGTTCCTATAAAAAAGTTAAAATGCCCATATTCATTAACTCTCAATGCAGCTACGTCTCCAAATTTAATTTCAACAGCTTCTTCTTTATCCCATTCCAGCTCTCTTAATAAATCATCCAGTGATTTTGATATGTCTATTGGCATTTTAATCCTTTTGTAACCCGTTGCAATTATAAAATTTATTGCTTTATTTGCCAAAAAGCCAAAGATTATATATTAAATCTAATATCTACAATTTAAGATGGTACTCGCATATACAACGAAAACAAGCACTAATATGATTATTGATAAGGTTAAGGATAAGATAACCCTAGAGCTTTTAAAGAAAGATTCACTTAAAGAAATATTTAGCGGCATAGACCAAGAGATTAAAAAAAAGAATATAAAATTCACGAGAGTTGAAGCTGTAAAAGATGACCTCTATTATTAAAAATTAATTATTTATTGCTCTAGCTCTAAATTCCTTCCTATTTACAATCCCAAAAACTAATTTTATCTGCCCGATCTCTTCATCAATAAACTGTTCTTTTTCGGATACAATTGTCTTTCTTTCTTTGATTATCCTTCCGAACAAAGTTGCCCTTCTCTCATCTATCTCAACAAGATTTATCTCATAACGCAAAGTATCGCCAGGAAAGCTTGGCTTATTTAGCACAAGATCATTTGCCTTGTGCGCAAGAATCTCTAATTCGTTATGGCTCTGTACATTGTGCGCAAGAACATATTTTGGCAGATTCTGCTCAATAGTATACCTTATCAATAATGTTGCTGCCTGCCCTAACCCTTCAATCATCATGCTTACGGGCATTATTGGAAAATCTGTAAAATGACCATTAAAAAAGAAATCATCTTTTTTCAATTGCTTTACTGCAGTTAATTTATTTCTGTCCAAAAACAATATCTTATCTACAAGTAGAAAAGGCCTGTGATATGGAATTATCTGCTCAATCTTGTCTGCATCTATGCTTCCGTCCAAATTACGCAATTTATCTATACTCATGGTATGCACCTAAAGTTATCATTACACTTTATTATTCTTTTATTCCTGCATTTCTTAATATTTTACTGCCATTTCTTGTGTCCTCTACTCTTTTGACCAATGCTTCAATAAGTTCGGTTTTTTCTATATCATAAGCGGTTATCCGTGCATATATCGCTGCTGCTAAAATTCTTCTTTTATCATCAAAAGTCTCATTTGCTGCATCATCTAGCAATCTGCCATAAATTTTTCTATTTCTTCCGTGCATTGAGGCTTCTGTATCACCACCAAATGCTTTGTTAGCTATTGTATCTGAGAGCAAGTCATAAATTTTGTTAATTAGAACAAGATTGTATTGAGTTCTATCTAGAATGCCAAATAATTTTTCAAGGCAATTATCAACTGCTTCATGATCAATTCCATAATCCATTGCATTGTATAATTTGTCTAATGCAGTCATCCTTATTTCAAGATCTTCATTTTGACCGAATGCAAAACTTAGACTAACGTGCATTTCCCTTTTCTTTGTTTCAATAAATTGCTTATTTCTTACAGTTCCTAATCTCCCATAGGGTAACATCTTATCTAAAGTTGCAGATGAATAAGGATCTCTATTTATTAGGACATGGTATAATTTTTCAAATGCCATTAGTTTTTCAGTTGAATTAGCCCATGGCCATCTAAGTTGCGTAGAATAAAGTTGTTCATAAACTGCTCTTTTAACTCTTCCAGGATTCTCAACACCTGCTTTAACACTATAGCTTGCGCCAGTTAAAAGACATGCAGCTAATACCCCTAGTGAAATATTTCTGATTCTCCCCATACATCGCTTTAATGCTGCACATTATTAAAATATTGCGGATATTTATAGAAGATAGTTTATATTTTTGCATTTCAGTCAAGTTTATATATTTTGATGTTTTTATTAGGCAAATGAAAATAAAAAAGAGCGTGCTAAAATCAACTGTCTCAATTATCTTGTTAGCTGCTCTGCTTTATTATGGATACGATTATTTTCTCAGATATGAAGAATCAACTAACTATTCTCTGACTGAAGAAGGATTTGTAAATTACAAAGTAAGAACCCCTAGCTTCACTCGCACAGTGACTTATCAAGATAGCTCATACACCAAAGAAATACTCACATTTGCAAGCAAAGGAACCAAAATCTACGCTGATTTATATCTATCTCGCCATGCAACAAAAAATACTCCTGTCAACGGCATTGTCTTTATGCCAGCTGCAGAAAAGACAAGGACAGATACTGCAGCAAGAGGCATATTCCTTGCAAAATCAGGCTATGTTGTACTGATTCCAGATGTTCGTGGCATAGGAGATACTGGCAAAAATGGAGGCTCAGCTAACAGATTGAACAGCATCCAGGATGACTATTACCTCTTCTTGCAGGGCAAAGAGCCGGTTAATCATCTGAACTTCTATGACACTCTGCTTGCAGCAAAAATCCTTGAGAAGATGCCTGAAGTAAGGGATGTCATATTTGCAGGTGAAAGTCTTGGAGGCAGAACTGCGATAATTGCAGGAGCTATTTATGATAAGAAAGATACAAGAATTAAAGGCATTTTAGGCATAAGCACTGCAGGCTATGGCTTACAAAAGACTCCGGATTATGATGCGCAAAGATACTTAAATTCAATAGATCCAGATTTCTATGCCGGCAATATTGCGCCTAGAAAAGCATATTTCATCCATGCAACTAAAGATGGCACAATACCCATCGCTGCTGGAAAAGATACATTCCACAAAGCAGCAGAGCCAAAGAAATTTATTGTTATGGAAAATAGCAGCTGCCATGGATACTGCAGTGAGATGGATAGTGTATTGGCAGATGCGTTGAAAGGATTGTTTGACGATAAATAATTTGGATTAAACTACTAATTTCTAAATTCAGGGAACATTCCCTAAAAACAGGGAATAAGCCTATGGAATAAAAAAGATTTAAATATAAATGATACAATCTTCCCTGAAATAACAAAAAAGGTGTTTAAGCGATGGCAAATAAAACAACAGGCAAGAAAGCTAAAACTGCCCAAAGTTCTGATCAAAAGAATACTGAGCCTTACCTATTTGACTTTTATGGTGAAGAATGCCCACCTTGCAGGCATATGCACCCATTGGTAGATCAGCTTGAGAAAGAGCACAAAGTCAAAGTTGCAAGATTAGAAGTCTGGCATAATGAAGAGAATCTTGAGCTATTGCAGTCTGTTGACAAAGGAATGTGTGGTGGCGTTCCATTTTTTTTCAATAAAAAAACAAGCAAATGGATTTGCGGAGCAACAAGCTATGAGAATCTGGTTGCATGGGCAAAAGGAGAATGAAATATTATTAACATAAGAAATAAATATAGTTAGTGTATTTTTATAAAAACGAGTGATTATTATGCTATACGAACAATTCAATCCATTAAGGGAACAGCAATTGCAGGTTATGGATAAAGATGGCAGAGTAATCAGGAAAGATTTGATGCCAAAATTATCAAACGATGACTTGAAAAAAATCTATTATTATATGGTACTAGGCAGAGCAGCTGACCAGAAAGCAATGAATCTCCAGCGCCAGGGAAGGATCGGCACATTTGCTCCTGTCTATGGTCAGGAAGCTCAGGTAGCAAGCGCATATGCTCTGCAGCAAGGAGATTGGGTAGTTCCTGCATTCAGGGAACATGCACTGGCATTAGTGCGCGGCATGCCATTAAAAAATTTCTATCTCTATTATATGGGACATGAAACTGGCAGTGTAGTGCCAAAAGACGCAAGAATCTTGCCTGTCTCTGTTCCTGTAGGCAGCCATCCTTTGCATGCAGTCGGCATTGCCTGGGCATCGAAGATAAGAAAGGAGAAAAATGTTGCAATAACCTATTTTGGCGACGGAGCAACAAGCGAGGGTGAATTTCACGAAGCGATGAATTTCGCTGGAGTACTAAAAGTGCCAGTCATTTTCTACTGCCAAAATAACCAATGGGCAATCTCTGTTCCTAGAAAGATACAGACAGCATCAAGGACAATTGCGCAGAAGGCAGTTGCATATGGGATGCCAGGAATCCAGATAGACGGCAATGACATATTTGCAGTCTATGCAGCAACAAAAGAAGCAGTTGATAGGGCAAGACGAGGAGAAGGCCCATATTTCATCGAAGCAGTCACTTATCGTTTTGGACCGCATACTACTGCAGATGATCCTACCAAATACAGAGATGAAAAGGAAGTAGAATTTTGGAAACAACGCTGCCCTGTCATGAGATTAAAAAAATACATGACAAATCTTGGGATATGGGATGACAGCCAAGAGAAAAAATTGCTTGAAGCTGTTGACAAAGAGATAGAAACTGCAGTTGCAGATGCAGAGAAAACTCCTATTGCAACAGTTGATGAGATATTTGATAATACGTTTGCGCAGCTCACACCGCAATTAGCTGAGCAGAAAGCATATTTGAAAAAAGTTATGGAAGAAAAGAAAACAAGAACACAGAAGTAAGTTAAAATAATAATTTTTTATAATCAAAAAACAAAGACAATTTACCATGGTCAAGATAACTATATTGGAAGCGATAAATAAAGCACTCAATTATGAGATGAATAGAGACAGCTCTGTTGTTGTGCTTGGAGAAGATGTCGGAAAAGAAGGCGGAGTATTTAGAGCAACTGAAGGTTTACAGCAGAAATATGGAGCAGAGAGAGTTGTTGATACTCCATTGGCAGAAGCTGGAATAGTAGGCAGCGCAATCGGCATGGCAATAAATGGATTAAAGCCTGTCTGCGAAATACAGTTCTTTGGTTTTATCTATCCTGCAATCAACCAGATAATAAACCATGCATCAAGGATGCGTACAAGAAGCCGTGGCTTATACACTTGTCCATTAGTCATCAGGACTCCGTATGGCATTGGCATAAAAGCATTAGAGCATCACAGCGAAAGCACAGAAGCTTACTTCATCCATACTCCAGGATTAAAAGTTGTGATTCCTTCAACTGCAGCAGATGCATATGGTTTACTGTTATCAGCAATTAGGGATCCAGATCCGGTTTTATTTTTAGAGCCTACAAAACTCTATCGCGCATTTAAAGAGGAAGTGCCTATAGATGAGGGAGATAAAAAAGCGTTAGATAAAAAAGAATCAGATAAAAGTGGTAATATAACTAAAACTGTTAAAGCAGGAGAATATACTGTGCCGATAGGCAAAGCAAGAATAGTGCAAGAAGGCATGGACTGCACTCTTATCAGCTGGGGCGCAATGGTAAAGGAATGCGAAAAAGCAGCTGAGCTGCTTGCTAAAGAGGAGATTTTCCCAGAGATAATTGACCTTAGGACTGTTTCGCCGATGGATAAAGAGGCAATTTTAGCATCTGTCAAAAAGACAGGCAGAGCAGTTATTGTACAGGAAGCCCCTAGAACTTTGGGTTTGAGCTCAGAAATTTCTTCAATCATAACTGAGAATTCAATGGCAGACTTGCAGGCTCCTGTAATCAGAGTAACAAGCTTTGATATAATCCCTCCACTTCCAAAAGCAGAGCATTATTATGCTCCAGATCCTTATAGGATTTATAGAGGAGTAAAGAAAGTACTAAGTTATTAAGTCAACTCAATTCCAGCAGTGGTGTCCGCAGCCAATTTTGGCGAGCACAATTCTAATAAACTATTTCAAGTTGCGACGGGCAATGAGAGCTAATTACATCTCAATTAACATATCACGCAATGAATTTCCAAAATCACATTTAGTAACTGATTGTAGAGGAGGAGCAACTCTTCCTATAAAATAAGATAGTGCTCGCCGGCGCGGACACCACTGCGTTTAGTTGAATTAAATCTAATGGCTTGAAAATTTACAATATATATTTTAGAATTTCCCTCAAATCCTTCTTCTCAATCACTATATCAGCTATCTGCGCCAACCTCTCAGATTTGCAGTTGAATGCAATGCTCAGCCCAGCGATCTCTGCAACATGGATATCATTGTCATGGTCGCCGATAAAAACGCATTCGCCCAATGGAATATTTTCTCTCGCAACAATTTCTTTTAATGCATCTGCTTTGTTCTCAAAGTCAAATGCAGTTGTTTTTATGCCTACAAGATTCTCACCATCTTTGCCGTCAAAGATAAGATGGTTGATATAAACATCATCGAAATAGTCTTTGTAGTTAGGAAGGACTTTCTCTAATGCAATATTTAGGCTGCCAGAGATGATTGCAAGCTTAAAGAAATTTCCTTCTTTCTTTGCTTTTTCCTTTAATCTCTTTAACTCATTCAATGTCTCAAGCGCACCAGGCATTAATATCAATCCTTTGGTTGCATCGAGCATCTTTGATCTTGTTGCACCGACTTCTCTCCACAATTCTAAGTCATGCTCTGCCCACTGCCTGTAGGTTATCTTTTTGTCAACAAAATCCTGCGCATACTTCTTTCTTCTTACCTTGTCGCTGCCAAGCGCATCATGCAATGTCTGCCAGATAAAGATAGTCTCGTCTATTATTGTTCCATCTAAGTCAAAGCAGATTAGCTTGTATTTTAGATTGTTTTTCATCAGGTAAACGGATAAAATCCATGTAGTATAAAAATTAAACTAAACCTTTAAATATAATTGACTTAATCTTATCATTTAGGTTATGGTTCATATGCTTGGGCCATATTACTAAAAACAAAAGGTGATTATATGCCAATCGTAGGATGCAATTACAGGAAGATAACATTAGAAAGAAAAGACAATGTCACAGGCAATATCAACATCAAGAACAATATCGCTATCAAGGATGTTGAAGAGAAGGAATTTGCACTTGGAAAAGCAAAGCAGCAAGGGCTAAAATTCAATTTTGAGTTTACCACCGAGTATGAGCCAAATATTGGCACTATAAACATTCTTGGCGAAGTCTTATTCTTAGATGAGCCTAAAAAGGTCAAAGAGCTGGCAGCAAGCTGGAAAAAGAACAAGAAATTAGAGCCAGAAATCATGCAGCAAGTCCTTAATACAGCATTGAACAAATGCAATGTAAAAGCACTTATACTGTCTGAAGACATCAACTTGCCTCCTCCAATACCTTTACCAAGAGTCAATATCGAGAAGAAAGGCGATAAAAGCGAAGGCTCAGGCAAGCAGGATAAGTCCCAGGCAAATTCTGCTGCGCAGAGTTATATCGGATAGATATTTGCATATTTTTGCTATTTTTTCTTTAAATCCAAACTGTAAGATTAATGCTATTTGAGAATTTATCTAAAATTATAATCTTATTAAGAATAAACCTACTCTCTGAAGAAAATAACCTGAAGACAGAATAAAACACTTAATGCTTTAACAATTTTCTAAGCTTCATCTTCTTCTCTTTGGCTCTTATTACTGCGAGCTTTCGTCTGCAGTCAACGCACCACTTTCTCATCGGAGATAAGCTTGGTACATCTATTTGGCACATTTGGCATGTTTTCATATGACAAAGTAATGCTTAGCTCTTTTTAAAGGTTGTGTTTTTATTAGTACTTGGAAGTAGTTAAGCTAATTAGGAAATTGTAGTTTATGGCGCAGCAGGAGGACTAATATATCCTTGTTTTTTAAAAAGGTCAAGAGTTGATCTTGTCTGTGTGACATAGGAATAGATTGCATTTATCATGGCACCTATAGCATTTAGTGACTTTTGCCTATCTGCATTTCTGATGCTGATACAATATAAAATCCTGCTCTGGTTGATGTACATTATTCCGCAGTCAGAAAGCAAACTGATACCATCAACATCATAATAACCGTATTTTTGCGAAATTGTGATAGATTGAGGAAGATGTGATATGCTATGTATATCAAAGCTGGTATTTGTCAATAACGAAAGAAGGTATTCTGAATTCTTAGGCTCAAGTACTGTAGAGAAATATAAGCTGGAGAATATGTTTGCCAAAAGCCTTGGGCTTAGTTTAGGGTTATTGAGCCATTTTTCCTTGTTCCATGAATATATACCTTCTCCATCAAGCCCATAATAAGTCGTCAATAATCTTAAGTCTTGTTCATCGATATTATTCGAGAGCTGATAGTAAGCAGTGTTATCTGATTCACTAAGCATCCTTTCAAGCAGATCCTTTAACGGAAGATAAGAATTTTCTCTATAGATCTGGTCTGATGTTTCTGTGATGAGAGATGCTTCAATTAGAATAGGGGTAGTAAAATTAAGCTTTCCTTTTTCAACATCCTGCAGTACCAATATAGCAATAGGAAGTTTGTTTATGCTCGCTGGAAAAACCCCTTCTCTTTGATTTATCCCAAAGGCTGCGCCATTCCTGAGATTCTGGACATACACCGAAGCGCTAATATTGTTATCATTAATATACTTCTGTATTGCATCCTGTAAATTAGAAAAATGAGATATCATGAAGCTTTTTGGTTCAAGAATGCCTGCATAGATCCTTGGAGATAATAATCCTGAAGAATTATTTAATAAATTTAGCTGATCAGGTGTATTTTCATCATTAAATTCATTCTTTAACTCATTTGCTTCTACCGCAGGCTTACCATAAAAACTTATGCTCAACAAGATGATAAGGGCTATAATAATAACTAATTCAAATACAGCAATCCATCTTAGCTTCAATCTCATCTCTTACTCATCATTATTTGCTTTCTTTCAGCACAGCATGCGCAGCTGCAAGCCTTGCGATAGGAACTCTATATGGAGAACAGCTCACATAATCCAATCCTAGCTTATGGCAGAACTCAACAGAACTTGGCTCTCCGCCATGCTCTCCGCATATACCTATCTTTAATCCTGGCTTTGTCTTCCTGCCTTTCTCAACTGCAATCTTTATCAGCTGCCCAACACCTGTTTGGTCTAAAACTTCAAATGGGTCTTTCTCAAGTAGATTCTTCTCTATGTACTCAGGGATAAATTTGCCTACATCATCCCTTGAAAATCCAAATGTCATCTGTGTCAAATCATTTGTCCCAAAACTGAAGAAATCAGCATGCTCTGCA
>DUGA01000090.1 GCA_013331615.1 Candidatus Woesearchaeota archaeon
CCATGCCACCTGTGTTTGGACCTTGGTCATCTTCAAATGCTCGCTTGTGATCTTGGACAGCTGGCATGCCGACAACAGTTTTGCCATCGCAGAAACACATCAAAGAGAATTCCTGTCCGATAAATTTCTCTTCAACAACAACTCTACTATCGTTGATTATGCATTCCTCTGCATAATTTACTCCATCTTGGACTGTATTTAGATGATCGCCAGATACTTTTACGCCTTTGCCACCCATCAGACCATCTGCTTTTATTACAAAACCGTAATTATTACTAGCATCATTCTTGCAGTCATTCTTGTTTCCATTCAAGCTTTTGATGAAATCATACAAGCCATTTTTTGTGGGAAATACTTTGAATAGAGGATTTCCTGGAATCTTGTATTTTGTCAGCAGATTTCTGGTGAATGACTTTGAGGTCTCTAATTGCGCAAGAACTTTTTTTGGCCCTACACTTTTTACACCAATCTCTTCTAATGCATCTACAATCCCAAGCTCAAGAGGATTCTCTGGGCCAATGACTGCAAAATTAATATTAGTTAGTGTGCAGTAGCTTTTAATCTCGTCAAAATCATCATATTTGCCTAGAACATAGCCATCAGCCAATTTTACAATCCCAGGATTCTTTGATTTCATGTATGCAAATAGTTTTATAGAATGTTTGCTGCGCTTGATTGCTTCAGCTATTGCGTGCTCTCTGGCTCCGTTGCCGATCAAGAGGATGTTGAGTTCTTGGTTTTCTTTTTTATTCATTTTAGTTGCCTATAATCATGATAAGAAATAGTGCAAGTATTTATAACTTTTATTGTCCGCTTAGATTTTTTCCTCCAGAATTTTGATTATGCCGCCATTTTGCAGGATCATCAAATCCTAGAGGCTGATTTGCAGAATATGCTTGAGTTATCAAAACTGCATATGCAGGATAGGATTTTATCTGATCAGGAGTTAAACTTACTGCTGCCAAACCAGCCTTTACCAAATCCACTTGCACCAATCTTAGATTATCAGGAGCTCCTGATTCTCCTAGTGTGTAAACAACTAAAAACCCTACTGGCCTTCCGTACATACCTGGTCCGGCATAAACTAAGCCAATGTTTGCTGCACTTTCGATTATCTTCTGTAGTTCTCGTTTAGCAAGAGCCCCATAATTTATATTTGAGTTTGGGCCAATGCCATATTGGTCATTCCCTTTTTTCCCTCTGTATTCAAATTCAGCAGTATCTATACCTCCAAGCCTTATGTTAATATATCTTGGAACATCAGCACTGCTTATATTATATCTTACAGTATCGCCATCATGAACCAACAAACGTTGTTTTTCTAAGGGAAAGATCTTGTCTGAGCCACCTAATAAAGTCTCCAATGCCTTATCCTCTGACTCATCCAATCTCTTATTTGCATCTTCAAGCTTTCTTGTTAAGTCTTCTTTTGATACCTTAAGAACTTCTAGATTATCAGATTTTTCTTTGATTTGCAATGCCAGCCTTTCATTCTCTTCTCTGGTTGGTGCATAAAACCCTATATAGAATAGAAATACACTAATTAAAGCACTTGAGCACAGGCTTCCTATGGTAAGTGCTATTTCTCGTTTAGAGATTCTGGCAACCTTGTCTACCAAAACAACACCCTCTTTAAATGATAATAGGGTATAAATAGCTGCAAGTATAAAAATATTTTGCCTTTGCCTGAGCGAAAATATTAAATACCAAATAGATAGATTAGTCTCATAAACTTAGAATGGGGTGGTTCAGATGGCAAATATCGGTGAAAAAGCTCCGGATTTTACATTAGCTAATGAAGAAGGAAAAGAGGTTAAGTTTAGCTCTCTGTTTGGCAAACAAAAGATTCTGTTATATTTCTATCCATTGGACTGGAGCCCTGTGTGCAGTGTGCAGCATAAAGATTTTTGCGCAGAGTATGATAAATTTGAAGAAGCAGATGCGCAGATCGTTGCAGTAAGCACAGACCATAAGTTCAGCCATGCTGCGTTTAAGCTAAATCTTGGTGCAAAATATATCTTATTATCTGATCCTGAGAAGAAAGCGATCAAGGCTTATGGTGTAGACTTTGAAGGTAAGCAACATAGCAAGAGAGCATACTTTATAATTAACAAGCAAGGTATCGTAAGATGGAAGCATGTTGAAGAGAGCACTGGGAATAAGAGAAGCAATGATGAGTTGTTAGAAGCATTGAAGAATATAAAGTAGCAGAATAAATAAAAAAGATATTAAATGAATAATAATTGAAAGCATTATCATGAAAACACGCACAGAAAAAGATTGCCTAGGAAAGATTGAAGTTCCGTTGGAAGCATATTATGGCTCGTTTACAGTCAGAGCCGTGCAAAACTTTAAAATCTCTGGAAGGTTGGCTCATCCTCAATATATCAAAGCGCTTGCGACATTAAAAAAGTCATGCGCAGCTGCTAACTTAAAGCTTGGATTGCTGGATAAACAAGTCGGAGATGCAATTCTTTCAGCAGCAGATGTAATAATATCAGATGACTTTTCACAGTATGGAATCTCAGAAGAGCTTTTTCCTCTCGATGTATTCCAGGCAGGCGCAGGAACTCCATTTAACATGAATATGAATGAAGTGCTTGCAAATATTGCTATTGTTAAACTAGGGGGAAAGCAAGGAGATTATTCGTTAGTCCATCCAAATAACCACGTCAATATGTCGCAAAGCTCTAATGATGTGACACCAACAACAATAAGGTTGACAGCACTTGCATTATTAAAGAATCTCGAGCATGAAATAAATGCACTCTCACATTCATTTGCAAAAAAAGCACGCGAGTATAAGGATGTTGTTAAAGTAGGGATGACTCATCTTGAGGATGCTGTGCCGATAACATTTGGGCAGGTGTTTTATTCTTATGCGCATTCATTGGATGATGCTTTAAGAAGAGTATCAGCAGCAAAAGAATCTTTGCTTGAACTGGGTATCGGTGGAACTGCTATCGGCACAGGAATTACAACACATCCAGATTTTAAAAAAACTGTTGTTGAAGAGCTTACTAAAGAAACTGGATTCAAATTAAGAGTTTCTACTGATTCAATCCTGCTGACATGGAGCATGGCAGCGTTTATTGAAGTTAGTTCTGCATTAAAAAACCTTGCTCTTGAATTAAATAAGATCTCAAATGATCTAAGATTAATGAATTCTGGACCAGAGACAGGGTTTGCACAGATTGTGCTGCCTGAAGTCGAGCCAGGAAGCTCTATAATGCCAGGCAAGATAAATCCAAGCGTTGCTGAATGCCTGAACATGATTTGCTATCAAGCAATTGGAAATGATCTTACTATAACTTTGGCATCTGAGAATGGACAGTTGGAACTTAATGTAATGACTCCAGTTATAGGGTATAATTTATTTTTTTCTATTGATATTCTGACAGCAGGAATGAAGATGCTTCGTGAATTTAACATTGAAGGACTGAAAGTAAATCAAGAAAGATGTAGAGAGTTGTTGGAAAGAAATCCAATCATCGCAACTGCATTGAATCCTTATCTTGGGTATGAAGTTGTTGCTGAGCTGATAAAAGAAGCGTGGAAAGAGAACAAACCGATTAGAGAGATTGTGCTAAAGCATAATCTTATCGAGCAGAAAGTCTTGAGCGAGCTTCTTGATGCAAAGAAACTTACACAACCGGGGATTGTAGATAAGAAATTAGCTGCAAGTGTGAAAGAAAGTGATGCGTATAAGAATTATAGGAAGATGATTGGGAAGTAGAATTGAAATAAAGTGTATATCAAAATATCTCATCTATAGATTCTGAAATTCTGGACATTCATGCGTGTTTTCTTTCTCTTTGCTGCAATGCTGTGCTGTAAAACTGCAAGCGCGCATGCTGCAATGACTGCTAATATTGCTGCAGCTAAGAATGGTACTTGCGCAGAATAATTCTTCCATAATAATCCGCCAACCACATTTGCTGGGAAGATTGTCAATCCAATGATCATGTGATAGCTTCCAAATGCAGTGCCAGCTGCTTTCTTATCTGCCAAATCTGCAACAAATGCCCTAGAGACGCCATCAGTGAATCCTAGAACTATGCCGTAGAATGCAAATAATATCCAGAGCGTTGTAGTTGTTGCGTAAAAACCAAAGCCTAATGCAGTCAATGCAAACAAGAGGTAACCAGCAATTAAGACATTGTTTCTTCCAAGATAATCTGATATTTTTCCTGCTGGATAAGAAGATGCTGCGTAAAAAATGTTATAGACGAAATATAATAGAGGGATTAAGGCAACTGCAACGCCAATATTCTGCGCACGCAATAAGAAGAATGCATAGCTGAAGCTTGCAAGATTGAATAAAGCAGCGATTAACATGAACCTCTTTAAGTCTGGAGAAAATAGCTTAAATGTCTTTAAGAGGTTAAAGTGAGCAAGAGTTGAAGGTGTTTTTGGATTAGTTTTTTTATTTGCGGTGAGAGTATTTGTTTTTTTGATTTTATTTTTTATATTACCTTTTTTTCCTGCGCTTATCTCCTTGACAAATAAAGTCAGAATAATAACAGCAATAAATCCAGGTATAAATGAAAGCCAGAATATTGTCCTATAGCTAGATTCTGACGAGCCAAGATAATACAGCAAAATTGTTGCCAGTGCAACTCCGATGACTGCACCTATGCTGTCTAATGTTCTGTGTAATCCAAAATATTTGCCGCGCTCTTTCTTGTTGACAGATGCCATAATTAAAGCATCTCTTGGAGTTGTCCTGATTCCTTTGCCGAATCTATCAAGCACACGAACGATTAAAACATGCGGCCAGATAGAAGCAACTGCTAGAAATGGCTTTGAAAATGCCGATAATGCATACCCAATTATAGTCAAAGATTTCTTGTTTTCAAATCTATCAACCATAATGCCGGAAATGAATTTTAAGACTGCAGAAGTACCTTCAGCAAGGCCTTCAATAAAGCCAATGACTGCCATGTTTGCTTTTAGAACAAGAGAAAGAAAGAGAGGCATGACAGGAAATATCATCTCTGAGCTTATGTCTGTGAGTAAGCTTACAATACCTAGCCAGATTACATTTGCTGGGTTAGTTGACTTATTCTTTTTTTTATTTATTGCCATAGAATAGAGTGATTGATAATTAAGTATAAAAAAGTAACTGTTAAAAATCGCAAAGCTTAAATAGTTGGTAGTATACTTTAAGTATACCATGTACACAACTACAATAAAGCTGCAAAAAGACACCAAAATGCAGCTTGATAAGATGAAAACACAGCGCGACACATATGATGACTTAATCAGAAGACTGGTCGCAAGAGAAAAGCAAAAGCACTTAAGAGATAATCTGATTAGCGCTTACAAGGAATTAGGAAAAGAAGAGCTTAATACATTCAAAGAATGGGAATCTGCTTCTACTGAGGTCTAAGCGATGAGTGATGTAAAAAGAGGTGACATCTGGCTGATCAATTTGGACCCTGCAATAGGTCATGAGATCAAGAAAGCCAGGCCTGGAGTTATCATACAGAATGATTATGGAAATAAGTACAGCCAAATAACAATCATCGCACCGATAACTTCCCAAAAAATTGAGCAGGTATATCCATTTGAGGTTTTTCTTAAACAAGGGAAAGCATTAGAAAAAGATTCTAAAGCATTGTTAAATCAGATAAGAGCAGTTGATAAGATAAGGCTTGTTAAGAAATTAGGAAGTGTTAATGAAGAAGAGCTCCATAATATTGACGATGCACTGAAAATTAGCTTGGGGTTAACGGAAGTATAGATGATTCTGGCACACTTATTAATTTTATTTTTTCATAGCTACTAAAACGTGGTTAAAATATCACAAAATATTTAAATAAGCTATTATTCTCATATCTTATGAGTGGACTAGGAGATTTATTGAGGAGCTTGAAAGACGCAGGACGGGTATTTGCAACAGGACTGCAGGTTCCAAAGCCTAGAGGGCCAATGGATCCTTTAGCTAAGCCAGATAGGCCTCGTGATGGTGTTGCTAATCCACTAATTTCTCTTGAAACAGCTGTACAAGAATTCGAAACATACATCTCTCGTACTGGAGTCATTATAAACAAAGATGTATTGACCACTTTGAATCATAATGCTGCAGAAAGTGAAGCTAAATTTGGTCAAAATAAATATCTGCTTGAAAGTTATGTTAAAACACTTAAAGACAGAGGTTATGTAAATACATCGCAAGTAAGGGCTATTGGCGACTCAACTGGAATTATGAAAGAAATGGTCCCATATGAGTTTATTGCTCGAGTTCTTTGGAGAGCTGCAAATGAGAGACTAAGCCAAAGGTATAGTCCAGTGACATCAGATGCTGAAGAAGCTAGAAAACAAATAGTATATGATGATGCTTCATTTACCAGTTGGCTTTTATCTACAATAGGCGCTAAAGAAAATGATATAGCAAGAGCAGTCTATGCAATTCAAACATCTAATAAGAATGCTTATATGGGTAGTGCGCCAGACTTATCATTAGAAGATTTTGTGGTTGTTGGTAAAGCATTACACTATTCATTAGGCGGTCCACTACAAGTTACGCAAGGGTTAAAGGCAATATTGGATGATCTTCAAAATGATGCATCTTCTATCCTGGATCAATTGAATAGGATAGGTGGCAAAGATGGTGTTATTGGATATGTTCTAGATAAATTGGATTTTGATGCAAATGAAATTGCACAAAGATTGTATGATGTTGGATATACAGATGGGGAAAAAATTGTGGCTGTTTTAGACAGACTTACTAAAGATGGTAGTCCTTTAGATTCTTCAAGACAAAGACTAGCAACTAAATCAATGTTAGGAATAGGTAAATATACAATTAATGAAATGGCTAGTGCTCTTGCTTCAGTAAACTCAGCTCAAAAGCCATTTGGATACAAGGATATAGCTTCATCTCTCAAAGAGCATGGATGTGAATGCGATAATAATTTAGGTGCATTATTACATGTAGGCGCTGATAAAATAGAAGCTGTAAATATACTAACTCCATTATATCACCAAAGCGTAGCTGTAACAGCTCTATATGAATTTTTCTTAGAAGAATTAAAAACTGGAGAAGCAAGCACATCAGATACTCCTTCAGAAAAGATTCCAGGAATGCCAACTGTCCAAGAAACACTTGCTGCTAAAAAAGTTATTGAAGCATATAAGGCTGCAGCTTATACAGCAGGACAGATATTAGAGGCAATAGAGTCATGTGATGCTGTTACTAGAGGATTAGAATTATATCATCATCCAGAAAAGTTAGTAAAGCTTCTCTCTGATTTAAGTGCAAAGCCTGAGGAAATGCCCACTATGCTTGCTAAAACTAGGCTATTAGGCGCTAGTTATGCTACTTCAGAATCTAGGACATTAGTAGAAGCTTTTAGAGTGATAGGTGTTGATCCAGTTCAGGCTAGAGATTATGTAATGCAAATTGCACGAATAAGAGCAGATGCCTCACTTGCTGAGTTGACAGGAAAAGGCACTAAATAATTCTTTAGAGTAGATTGAACTTAACTTTATTTTTTCTAACAATATTTATTTTATTCACTTAACTTTTTCACAACCTTTAAATATAAGCTAGTTTTCTTATTGCAAATAGTTTGCAAATATAATTTTATTGTATGTGAGGGGATTTCAATGAAGCAAAATAAGATTTTTTTAAGAGTTGGATTAAGCTTTCTATTTATTTTTATTGTTGCCACATTATTTCTAGCTAACTTATCTCTCGTATCTGCTGCCAACGAGTATAATCTTGTTTTCAAGACATCGCCAGAGAATGTTGTTGCGCACGACAATCCGTTTGTTGAAGTTCCTGAATCAAGCTATTTTACACTGACAGTTGAAGCTTATGATAAAGCAACTAATCAGTTAGCAAAAGATGTTAATGTTCAGTTAACAGTAACTCATGACAAAGACAGCTTAACATTGCCTTCTGGATTTCCTTGGGTTGAAGGAACAACCTTGTTAGTGCAGGAAAGTTTTGCTGCAGACGGAAGATTAACAGTCGGCAAATTCCTATTTCCATTAAGAGGAAACTATAAGATTCATGCAACTGCAATCTCCAAAGACGGAAAATCTGGGGAACTTGACACTTCTATCTATGCAAAACAACCTGTATTTCAAATAAGAAACTGGGCACTATTCCATGGCGCAATTTTACTGGTCGGATTGATTGTCGGATTGGTATACGGCAAATCTTTGAGAAATCAGGGCAAAGCAAATTTATCAACATTTTTAACTGCTGTATTTTTAGTGAGTATTGTTGTGTTATCTATCCAATTTGTAGCTGCTCATGAAGGCGAAGAGCATGAGGAAGAGCCGCACAAAATTGAGCTAATAGATAAACAAGTAGAAGTAAGAACAAATCCAGAGATTCCAGACATTGGAACACCAACACAGTTTAACTTTTTATTTAAGGATGAGACTACCGGAAAATTACTGGATAATGTAAAAGTTCACTTCAAATATGAAAACCAAGAAGAGAAGTTTATGGTGATTGACACAGAATTTGTCTCAGAGACAGGAAACCCATCTCTTATTTACGGAATTTTTGACGGTGCACCGCATAAATTAACATTAGATGTTGAGCCAACAGAAAAAAGCAGCGTAAATTTTGAGCCAATACATAGAGAATATGAGACAATCATGGCAGAAGCGCATGATCCTCCAAGAACAACGCAGTTTGTAGCTTTGTTCATCATGATTATGGCTTGGCTGATTGGGTTGACAATTGGCGCAGTTTTAAAAAGGACAGTATACAGTTAAGAGAGATAAATTGAACTAAAGATGTAAATAAAAGTTGTATTTGTAAGAATGATTGTTATAAAACAAGTTATAGGTGAGGAAAAATGGTAAAAGACAAAGTAATAAATTTATTTGGATATAAGGTTCATGTATCTGCATTGACGCAGGTTGCAGTAATCAGCATTCTTGTAATAGTAGCTTTGTGGGCATTAGTATTTTCATTCATTCCTGCACTGCATGACCCAACACACTGGATAAGGCATAGCTTAGGGTTTGTTCCGTGCCATTAGAAATAATAGAATATGAGGTTTAAAGTTAGGATTTTGCGTTATATTTTTATATTAAAATGATTAGTTTATATCAGCTTCTCTCCTGTTTCCTTATCAATCACATGGATGACATTAACTGGACAGGTTTTTGCACTCTCTAATAAGTTGTTTAATTCAGATTCATCTAACTCAACCTCTCTTGTCTGCAGAGAATTGTCTGAATTTTTAGTTGCTTCTGCCAGACTAGCCTTATTATCTTCATCCATGCTCCAAAACTCTGGAGCTACTGCTGCACATGCTGCTGCACCTATGCAGTTTCCACGATCGTATTCAATCAGATATTTTCTTTTTGCCATTTTTTTTATAATCAAATGTTATTTATTTTATTAATATTAACTGTTTAATATACAACCAATGGGCTGTTTTTATTATTTACGTCCAATAATACACGAACTTCTGGTTTTGCTGCATTGTAGATGCGCTCAATGTAATCATTAATTGATTCTATCTCCTTGAACAGCAATAATAAGTAAGAGACTGCAAGTATTGCAGTAAATTCTTTTTTTATCTCTGGCAAAAGCCTGTTGACTTCAGCCAAAGCAGCTTCTGGGGCAATGTCATCTCCATAGATAGCATTTATCCTTGCGACTTTTGCTATCAGCTCATCTTTTAATCTGTTTTTTTTGCTCTCGAATGAGATTGCTGTTTCAGTTAATTGCTGGAAAGATAAAATGTTGTGCTCGTGCAAGTCATGGAAATTTTTCAGGTTGAATTCCTGTAGATTATTGAATAAGCTTAACTGCTGGCTTAACAAAGAGGTTATCTCATTAAACTTCATCCTTGCAAGGTTTACAAAATCAATGCTCTCCTGCAAACGCTCTTTGGAGTTTTTGTCAAAAAAGCCAAGAACTTTTATCTTTAAGAGAAGAGTTATGTAAGTGTTCCTTGCACCTTCTGCAAGCTTTTTATATAATAACTGCTCATCTCCTACAAGCTGCTTTAATTTCAGAAGCTTATTGTTGAGCTCTTCCCTGCTTTCTTGCTTGGTTGGATCTAGCTTAGCATATTCTGCCTTTACTGATTCAATCTGTTCAAGCTTTTGTTTTTTTAGTTGCTCAATCCTCTGTCTTTGGACAATGCTGCCTTTTTCTATGGCTTCAATTGTCTGCAGAAAATTGTTTTGTTGCTGTAATTGTTGGTTAAGCTGCTGATTTGTTTCCTGATTAGGTTGCTGATCTACTTTCTGAGCAGGTTGCTGACTTATTTTCTGGCCTTGCTGTTGAGCTGTTTCCTGATCAGGTTGCTTATTTGTCTGTTGTTCATCCATGAGAAATAATATAATAGTGTTTGTATTTATAGTTTGCTGTCAAAGAATTATTTTAGTTAAGCTCTAGTGCGCTTCACCGCCAGAATCGCCAGGATCTCCACCTTCTCCGTGAGCGCCTGAATCATGATCACCATTACCGGAATCCTCTCCTTCATCGTGTGCATCATTAGGGCCATCTTCACATTCATCACTATCATCATCTGCATCATCATTTCCATCATCATACTCATCGCTGCATTTCTTTCTTGCATATAAGATAAACTTGTTGTATTCAAATGTTATCGTATGGCCGACATGGGACTTGATCTTATTTATTATCGTTTCAATATCAACTCTTGCTGCTTCATAATGAGGCTTTGCTGCATTCAAGCTTGCAGTTATCTCATTGACATAATCATCTGTGACAGTATAACTTGCTTCTACACCCTCATTTGACATGTTTTCTGCAATAATATCAAATTTCTCGCTCTCTTCTAAAATATATTTTACCAGATCAAGCTCTTCCTGAGAATAGAATGTTGCAACTAAAATACCATCATCATCTATCAGATCACAGAGGTTTTCATAAAAGTCAATCGCTTCTTGTGAGTATTTTGCAACAGGAAAATCTGGAATATAAACTGCATCATATACATCATCAAAATCATCATCTATAGTTGCAGTTGTTATGTCTGCTTCTTTGCCAAAAGACGAATAGAAATCTTCCAAGCTTCCTAAATTATCCGTTGTGACTTTATCATTTTTTGCAATGTATAATACAGCAACTTCACCTTCATCTGTTATAGGGCTTGGATTATAGTTCCAAAGCAAATGCTCAAAAGCATCTCCTCTTGCATCTGTGACTGAAGGGTCATCATAGCTTGGAGCTGATGCTAAAGCCGTAGTAATAATAGGAGAAGTATAGGAAAAATTATAAGTAAATTGGTGATTTGCAGCTAAAATATTGCTAGTGGAGGTTAAACTATTTCCCTCAAATGAATTATTGCCTCGATCTAATGTGTTAATGCCTAATCTGTCTGTCAAAGTATCTGTTGCCGTCATCATTTTAGAAGAGTTAATGCAGCTTAATTTTAAAATATTGTCATAATAATTTGTTGATAGTGTGTTTTTTTGGACACTGTTATTTGCTATGAACAACTTTCTTTATTATCTTTCTTTCCTTTAGCAAACATCTTCCAGCTGCATTTGTTGCAGGTGCTGCAGTCTTCAAAGAACATAAGCGAATTGCACCTTGGGCAGACTAATTCATTACATGCTATTTTTGAATATCCACAGACTATGCATCTAGATGCCATTAAATAGCCCCCAAATCCTGAATATCATGCCGCCAACAAAGAATGCTGTTATTATTGTTCCTGCCCATATCAATGTAGCAATCTTAGAGCCGCGCTCTTTATAGAGTATCAATATTGCAGCAATGCAAGGAACAAATAAAGTAATTGAGACTAATGCAACCAAAAGCTGGATCTGTGTAAGTGCCATTCTGTAAAAGCCTGCAGCCCCAAAGTCTCTTCTTACAATGCCCATGATATAAGCTAATGCTGCCTTTTTTGGAAGACCCATCCATACAACTACAACCGGCTCTATAAGATTCTCCAAAAATTTAAGGATGCCAGTAAGCTGCAAAACTGAAATAAGAAATGCACCTATCAAAAACCATAACCCTGCTTCATACAAAAAATGTTTTGTGCGCACAAAAGTCTTCAGTATAATATTCCTTATCTGGGGAACCTGAAGTGAAGGCAAGCTTAATACTAATGAAGATGAATTACCAGGAATAAATCTGTTCAAAACTGTGCCAAGGGCCACGAAAAATGAGACAATGATCATGACATAAGTAAGCGTGAAAAATCCTCCTGCAAATGCAATTAAAGCAGTGATCACTGCAAGCTGCGCAGAACAAGGCACTGCAAAATTAAGCAATGCACTTGCGATTGTTTTCTCGCGTTTTGTGTTAAGCATCCTTGTGGTGATAGTTGCCATGGTCACACAGCCAAACCCAAGAATAAGCGGAATTATTGCTTTTCCATTTAAGCCTAATCTTACAAGAAATTTGTCAATGAGAAAAGCTAATCTTGGAAGATAGCCTGAGTCTTCCATCAGTGCAAGAAACAGATAAAAGCCGATGACAAGAGGAAGCAACAGCCCAAATACATATGCAACTGTCATGGTGAGAATGCCAAATTCACCAGTTAAGATATTTGCAACTGCATCATTCAGCCAATTAGGTATGGAAAAAATATTGGCAATGGAATTGATAAGAAGATTTACTGATTTTTGCACCAAAGGAACATAATAACCCTGCATAATTGTTTTTTCAGTGAAGTTTACAACTGTCTGCGCAACAAAAACGCCGATAGAGAGATACGCAAGATACAATACACCTGCAAGAAAGAGAAATCCATAAACAGGATGAACCATAAATGATCCTAATCTTTTCTTAAAGCCGTCTTTTTTTGAGCCAGAAGCTTTTACTTTCTCTGTAATCTCATTTACGCGCCTTCTCCTCTCTGTGTAGATGATCTCAGGGGATAGGTCTGCAGGCAAAGAATATTTTTTCATTATATCTGTATCTCCTTCTAATGCAAGCAGGAGCTCACGTCTTGTCTTGATTGCAGAAAACCCTGAATAATAGGCATTTGCAGTAGAGTAATTGAACGTATTAAAAGCACCAGATGTATTAAATTGGCAATAATTAAACAATGGCTTGGTTGATGCCTTAATAAGATTGAGGCTTTTCCTGAGCTCTGGAATTCCCTTATTTTTTATTGCAACTATCGGAATTACTTTGACGCCAAGAAGATGTGAGAGCTTATCTAGGTCTATCTTAATTCCATGCCTCTCTACCTCATCCATAAAATTCAATGCAACAACTAATGGGAGGCCCATGTCAATAAGCTGCAAAGTCAAAAACAGCTCTCTCTCAAGATGCATTGCATTAACAACATTAAGTATCTTATCTGCTTTCAATACAATGTCTTTGGTTGTTTTTTCCTCAACATTAATGGAAGATAACCCATAAACACCTGGAGTGTCAACCACAGAATGCTCCTTATAATGCCCTTGAACAATGCTCAGTGTTGTGCCAGGATAATTTGAGACAAGAGTATAGATGCCTGTCAGAGAATGAAATACAACAGACTTTCCTGAATTAGGATTGCCTACAAGCACAATGTTTTTTTTCTTCAGCGCAAATTCTTTCTGTTCATCATGGCAGCTTGGCATTTACATCCCTCAATTACAATCAGCAATAATCCAACTGTTAAGTGATCTAAATGTCCAATTGCTAACTGTTATTCAATTGCTGTAATGCCTCACCTCGATCTGACTCAGGTTTTTGCTGCCTAGAGCAATCTCCTGTGATTTATGCTGCAATATGAAAGGGCCGTGTGAAACTTTATGGGAGATGGTAACAACATCGCCTTCCTGGATCCCTAACTTTAAGAGGTGGATCTTTAGAGATCTGTCTTTTATCTCGACAAGCTTTACTTTTTCTGATGATGTTGTGTCTGATAATAGCATTGTGATGGATGATAAAAGAGGTTATTTTATTGATATCTATTTTGAGATTGCTACTTAAAAAGCATCTTAGTATTTAATACTTTATTTCACGATCTCCTCTACTTTATCTATCTTTGGCCAGAGCCTATCAATGTTGCGCCATAAGAGGACAACTAACAAGATATATGCAAGATAGGAAATTATTTCTAGCAAACTTGGATTTCCATTGTAGCCAAAAAGATCTTTTGCCAAGCCGCCTACTGCGCCTTTCTCATGGAATGCTGGAAAGCTTCCATCTGAGTTAACTACAGGGTTTAAGTTCCAGACTTCAAATGTTGCTGGCAATAATTTTGCCTCTTCAAATTCATGGATGCCGTGAGCAACTAAACCTGCAGCAAATAAGATCAAGAACACACTGCTGATATTAAAGAATAATTTTAACTTCACTTTCTTTGCTGCAACAAATATGATATAGCCAAGTATGCATGCAGCAATAACCCCACTTAATCCCCATAATAATAGATTATCTCCCCCTGAGAAGCTTGATGCACCTAAGAAGATAACTGTCTCAACACCTTCTCTAAAAACCGAGAGGAAAGTTACCAAAAATAGGCCAAACTGCTGCTGTGTATTAAGATGGCGCTGCACACGATGCTCTATCTCTTTAGCAACGTTTTTCTGCCGCAACATCCATAAGATCATGCTTGTCAATAAGACAGCAGCAAATAGCATAGTAATCCCTTCAAATATCTGCTCTGCTCTTCCTTCAAAACCGCCTGCCAAAAACTGAAACAAAACTGCTGCAATTATGCTTGCAACAACTGCACAAAAGACACCGTAATAAACAACATTATTGTATTTCTGCTGCTTTGTCCTGAAAAGATATGCGAGAATTATTCCAACTATCAATGCTGCTTCCAATGTTTCCCTGAATGTTATGATAAAGCTGGATACCATTTAAGACCACCTTGCTTTTTAGTTTTTATTATTTTTTATGACTAAATCACTTGATATACTTAACTATAGTTAAGTTTTTCTTTATTTATATTTAAATGTTTCTATCGTTGCAGTGAATTACCAACAAAAGCTTTATTTATGAACCTATATATCTATTATATAAAAAGGCATAAACGTGGCATCCTATATTAAACAATTTTTACATAACCCCATAACAACAGGATCTATTACGGAATCTTCTAAAGAGCTGGCACAACTAATAGTAAAAATTTCTAATATTAAAGATGCTAGTACAATAGTCGAGTTTGGGCCTGGTGCAGGCATTTTTACAAGAGAGATAATCAAAAACATTGATGAGAGTAAGACATTTTTTGCAATTGAGTTAAATAAGGATTTTATCAAGAAATTAAGAGAAAAACTGCCAGATGCAATTGTTTACCATGACTCTGCAGTAAACATTAAAAAGTATTTGAGAATGCATGATTTAGAAAATTGTGATCTTATTATATCTGGCCTCCCTTGGGCATCTTTCAATACGGCTGAACAGAAAAAGATTGTCAATAAAGCAGTTCAAGCATTAAGCCCTAACGGTGAATTTCTAACTTTTGGGTATTTACATGCGACTATTCTCCCATCTGCACAAAGATTTAAAATGCATCTCGAAAAAGAATTTTTATCAGTTAAAAGGTCAGAGATTGTATGGAAGAATATACCGCCTGCATTTATTTATCATTGCAAAAAAGAGTGAAATAGATATTGCAAGTCATTTGCAACAGCAAATTTATAAATAAAGCTGTGTTTTATCACTAAGTTATGGCTAAAGGAAGAGCAGTAAAAAATCAGAGAAAGACAGAAAGAAATAAAGCAGTAACTCGAAAAGATAAGACGACAAATAAGAGTAGTAATGTTAGCCTATCTAATTTAGTTTCTGTCAATAATAGTTATAATCTCAGCTTTGAAACTACACGCGACATACAAATACCTAAAGAGACTATCTGCCAAGTCATTGGTCAGGAAGCAGCAGTTGAAGTCATAAAGAAAGCTGCATCCCAAAAAAGGCACGTATTGTTGATAGGAGAGCCTGGAACAGGCAAAAGCATGCTTGGTGCAGCATTGGCTGAATTATTGCCAAAAGAGAACTTAAAAGATGTATTAGCTTATCCAAACCCTAATGATGAGAACAATCCAAAGATTGTAAGCACAGAAGCAGGGAAAGGCCGCGAAATAATAACAAAAGCAAAATCATCTGGCAAAGAATTCTTTAAGAACCAGAATTTCTTTCTAGTAATATTGTTGATCTTTTCATTAGTTGCGCCATGGTGGGTAAGAACGCATTATACTGTACAGTATGGAGCAACTGTAGGCGCAATCATGTTTGCAAGCTTTTCGATCGCAAGCATGTTATTTTTAGGCGCATTCTTTATCCTTCTAAAATTGGGGAACAAACAAGAGACAAAATCTCTTGCACCAAAATTATTGGTGGATAACTTTAACAAGCAGACTGCACCATTCTATGACGGCACAGGAGCACATGCAGGCGCATTATTGGGGGATATACTTCATGATCCCTATCAATCTGGAGGTTTAGGAACTCCTGCACATGAAAGAGTTATGTCTGGATTGATACATAAAGCAGACCAAGGTGTTCTTTTTATTGATGAGATAGGGACATTGAATAAAGTCAGTCAGCAAGAATTATTGACTGCATTGCAAGAAGGCAGATTCCCGATCACAGGCCAGAGCGAAATTTCTGCAGGAGCAATGGTAAGGACAGATGCTGTACCCTGCAACTTTGTCTTGATAGCTGCAGGAAATTTACAAACTATAAAGCATATGCATCCTGCATTGAGATCAAGGATAAGAGGATATGGCTACGAAGTTTACATGAATGAATCAATGCCAGATACCATTGAGAATAGAGAGAAGCTGGCTGTTTTTGTTGCGCAGGAAGTTGCTAAAGACAATCAAAACACACAGAAGATCCCTCATTTCACAAAAGATGCTGTTGATGCAATAATAGATGAATCAAGAAAGAGAGCAAATAAAAAAGGCCATCTTACATTAAGATTGAGAGACTTAGGCGGCATAATAAGAGCAGCAGGAGATATTGCTAAGCAGGAGAATGCAGAATTTGTTTTGCGCAAGCATATTGAGAAAGCTAGAGAAATAGCAAGGACATTAGAGCATCAGATAGCTGATAGATTAATAGAAGATAAAAAGGATTATGAAGTTATACTTACTGCAGGCAAAAAAATTGGGAGAGTAAACTGCATCGCTGTAATAGGAAGCAAGGATGTATTTTCTGGAATAATTTTACCGATTGAAGCACAGGCTATCCCTTCTGTTGGGAACTCAACTATAACGCTTACTGGCAAAGTCAGCCAGGATGACAGGGAAAGCGCAAAGAATGTAATTGCTGTAGTGGAAAATTATTTTGGATTCAGGAAAAAATATAATTTTTATGTGCAGTTTTTGCAGACATTCAAGAGCAGCGAGATAGACAGTACAAGCGCAGGGATAACTGTTGCAATAATATCTGCATTAAAGCAGAAAGCTGTAAGGCAGGATACTGCTGTTATCGGAGCTGTCTCAGTAAGGGGAGAGATCTTGCCTGTCGCCGGAGTAAGCTCAAAAGTGCATGCTGCACTGGAAGCTGGAATTTCCAGAGTAATCGTTCCAAAGAATAATGTAAATGATATCCTGCTTGATCCTGCTGACAAAGAGAAGGTTGAGATAATTAAAGCCGAGAAGATAGAGGATGTGATTAGGGAGATGGTTGGATAACAATTAGGAATTTATTATTAAGCATTAAGTTAGTATTTCTTATTATCAATAAAACACAATTTATTTGACACTAATACTTATTTATCTTACCCATGACTTTTGCAGCAAACTTTTTGTTTTTTAACAATAAACCAACAATCTCATAGAAATAGTTTCTGACAAACGGACAATGAGAGAATAATTGGTAGTAATAATCTTCTTTTTTCTTTATTGCAATCAATCGCTGGATTTCAGGGCAAGTATATTTCGGATTAACTATCTGCTTTGCTGCTTCAATGCCAGTAAGAATTGACTGATAGATGCCTTCTGCTGTTAATGAAGATGAGAAACCAGCTGCATCGCCAATCAAATAGATGTTTCCTGATTTACCAAATCTGTGACCTAAGTAGCCATAGGTTATAGTGTGCGCTTGGAATTCTTTCTCCGCAAAATTGTATTTGCTATCAAATTTTTCTTTAAACCATTGCTGAAATTTTTCTCTCATCTTTGCAGCAGGATAATACTTTTGCATTTCTGGAGCAAGATCGCATCCAGAGCCGATTGAAGTTGTATTTGTATAAGGGAATATCCAGCCATAACCATGGCCGAATTTATTTGCATCAATAAAAAGCTCTAGGTCTTTGAAAGAATTTGAGGAGATAGGTGCGGTATTTGGGACAATATACTGGTATGCCTGGTGAAAAGCGTGGCTCTTCAATCCCAAATATGCTCTTACAACAGAAGCAGAGCCATCTCCTCCAATCAGATACCGAAAGCTAATTTTCTTATCATCATTCTCATGTTTGTCAAATATTTTGATGGAATTTTCAGTTATTTCTGTTACATTGCATTCCGTTTTGATAACTGCTCCAGCTTTCTTTGCCTCTCCTGCAAGATAGCTTCCAAGGGCAACTCTGGATGTTGTGTAAAGGATCGGCTCATCATGCTCGATTACAGCAGACTGTTTTGGTGTATGGATTATTATCCTTTTGAATTCTCTTTCCATTATGCTTTTAGGAATGCCAAATTTAAAATTTTTTAATGAAATGCCGCCTGCGCAGACTTTCTTGCCTATGATCTTTCCGCGCTCGAGAACTATTACACTCTTTCCATTTTGCGCAAGAAACTCTGCTGCCTTCAGGCTTCCAGGACCTGCGCCAACTATCGCTACGTCGTATGATTGCATGATAAGTTAAGTAGAAAGAAGTATTATAAAAAGTTGACTGGTAAATTAACTTTATAATTTGTAATGTCTATACATTGTCTATACAATGCTTTAGTTCTAAATAATTTAAAAAATATTTTGCCATAATATTTATATAGGTAAGAGTTTAGTGTCAATAATATGTCAACACAGATGCCTCAGGAGATAGAAGTTTGGTATGTATTGCCAGCTATAAGAAGAGAGTTAGCTAAATCAATGATAAAAGATTACAAGCTTTCACAAAAAGAGACTTCTAAAATCTTGAATATCACAGAATCAGCTGTTTCGCAATATGTCAAATCAAAAAGAGCAAAAGAAGTTGAGTTTAAAGGAGATGCTTCTAAGAAGATAAAGGAAGCAGCTGGAAGAATAATTGCAGACAATAAATTGCTGATGAAAGAGATCTATGATTTATCTGGTGTTGTAAAAGTCAGCAAGCTACTGTGCGAGATACATATGCAGCATGACAAATCTGTTGCAAAAGGCTGCGATATCTGCTTAAAGTAAATATAGAGCATAAAATTCTTATTGATTTGGTATTTGCATAATACTAGATATTTACGAAGCAGCTGCCGCAGTTGGCACTAGCATTGATTATATAAAGAGTTGCTCCTCCTCTACGCTTAAAGACTAGATGTGAAACTGGAAAAGCATTGCGTGTTGTGTTAGTAAATTAGTAACTGGACTATATTGCCGTCGCAACATTAGCTATGTTAAAGTTGATTAGTGCCAACTAAATTGGCGGCAGCTGCTATGCACATACATTATCCTAATTTAGGAGTATTGCTAGCTGTATCCTGTTTCGCAGAAATCGTTATCTGTTGTTTTGAGCTTAAAGCATTGCATCCAACATCATTGGTATATGCTTCAAATAAGTATTCGCCTACCTGAGTATCATCTGTTGTTCCTTCGACAAAATAAGCCCCTGTCTCTGAATCTGTGAACACTTCACCAGTGCCTAAATCTTGATTATTTTTTGTGGCTTTTAAAAAGAATGCCTTTCCTTTCATGACATTATCCTTTGAGTCATAGAGATAAATCTTATAAGTAATAGGGTCACCTGAAACATATGATTGCTTATTAAATGCAAAGTATATCTTTGCTGCGCAGTTGACGGTAGTTGTTGGAGAAGTTGGTGTTGTTGAAGTAGGTGTAGATGGTGTTGTAGTTGTAGGCGAACTTGGCGTTGTTGCAGGTGTAGTTGGACTAGAATCTAATTTTGCAGATACAGTGATCTGTTGTTTAGCAGTTACCTGAGGGCAGTCTTCTTCCTGCGAATAAACTGTATATTCATGCTCTCCTATCACTGATTGGATAACTTCACTTTCCTCATAATAAACACCATTCTCTTCAGAGGTTTGCTTTTCAGCTTTCTGGAGCTCACCGTTATTTTGAGAGAGTGTGATGCCAAATTTCTTGCCTTTCATCGCAACATTATTCGAGTCCATCAATGCAACTTTGACTGCTATCTTATCTCCCACAATATATGCATCTTTGTTAAATGCAAAATAAATCTTTGCAGGGCAGTTTCTTATTCCAGTTACAGGTCTGCACCTTGACGCAGAAGGATTTTTGCTGACAGACACACAGGTATAACTTGGAAACTGAGCAGAATCATAGAACTTCCCATCCTGATTGTCACATATAGATTTAGATAAAGGTGATCCACAGCCACTACCACCAATCTCACAGCAGCCTTTAAGCTCAGGAGTTACAGTTGGGGCAGATGGAGTTTCCTGCCTTCTAGAAATGGTGAGAACTGCGCTGTCAACAACATAATCGCAGCCATCTTCTTTGATATATGCTCTATAAACATACTCACCGACAGCATCATCTTCCAATGTAGAGCCAGTATTGTAAACACCTTTTTCATCTATCTTGTATGTCTGGACACCTAGATCCTTGCCGTCTTTTGTTGCAGTTACGTAAAATTCCTTGTTAGGCAATCTGTTGTAATTTTTATCTAATGCAATAACATCGATATTTATCGAATCTCCTACTCTATATTGTTCTTTATCAAATGTCAAGTCTATCTTTGAGGCGCAGTTTCTTACACCTGTTACAGGCCTGCATCTTGACATAGGAGGAGTATTCTCAACACGTACACAGGTATAGCTTGGATGAGTAACGCTGTCATAAAATGTGCCACCGTATTTTACACATTGTGATTTGCTCAATGAAGAGCCGCATGCTCTTGGAGGCAATTCACAGCACCCTGTAGTCTCATCAGATGCAGTAGGGAAATGAACTGAGAAATGATTTGTAGTACTAACATGTGGACATCCATCTTCGTTCACAACTGCAACATATTCATAAACTCCTGTATCACCGTCATTTAAGACTTTTTTAGCAGAGTATATGCCTAAAGCATCTGTTGCAAATGATTCATCAGCTAAAGCTTTACCATCTTGATATGCCATTGCACTAAATTTTTTGTAAGGCATAAAATTGCCCTGCTTGTCTGTAACCTTAAATGTAACTGCAAATGTATCTCCGACATAATATAAGTCTTTATCATAAGAGATAGAAATTTCAGCCGGGCAGTTTTCATGCTTTTTCTCGTCGCATTTTAAGCAACTGCAGCCATTGCCTGTGCATTCGCATACATTAACTATGCCATCATCTGTATATTCGCCAAATTTTTTCTGGCAGTAATTATGTCCGCCTATTGTCTCGCCTGGGCATTTGCAAGGATTATTAGATGATGAACTTGAAGTTGGCTGAGCAACTGCAGTATCTCTTGTCTTGCCTTCAGTACCGAACTTTCTTACGCATTCCATCAATTGGTTTTCCATATCAAAATAAGCTATGACACTTAAGCCTGTAGAAGCGTCTTTTATCTCTGCCTTGTAAAGCTCTTTGCCTGCCTTTAGCTCTTTGCCGCAAATTTTTTGTATGTTGGTAAATTCAGCTGTTGATTCTTCTGCAGAATAATGTGTCAAAGTAAAGTCTGCGTCAGGATATTCATCTAGAAATTTTCGTATTTCAGGATCTGCTTTAAAGAAGCCTGCAGGGTTCAAAACGCCTGCACAGCCAGCTATGACTAAAACAACTATTGCTAATAGTACAAGAACTGCTAGATTGCCTCTTTTTTGCATTTTCAGTTATATTATAAAGTGATAGTATTTAAAACTTTGTCAAAAGAGATTCTTAAAAAAACAAAAAAATATTGTCCTTAACTGTATTTAATAGTATAATCTCCAGATCCCTTCTCTTTCTTCAGGCAGACAAACTGTGTGCTTGATGTAGTGTCCCAAGTGACGCTTTCTGGCAATCCTGTATCTGCATCGTTAATCTTAAAAGTAGATGCTTTCTTGTCTGTCTTTTTGTAATATGTAAGATCCCATGTCTTGTCTTTGCCGCCTTCGTCATGCAATGTGAAAGAGACATCAAGCTTTTCAGTAGGAGTTACAGTTACAGTTGTTCTTCCGGGAGTTGAAAGCTTATAGCAATCCATCATGTCATTAAAGTTCAATAATCCAGGATATTCTTTGCCTGCTTCCAGCGAAATTGCTTTTGCTGGCTTTTCGCCTGCATCTTTTCCTGCACTGCCGTCATTTTGTTTTTTTGTCTCAAGCTGTAAGGTATATGCACCTTTGCCTTTTACTGTCATGACTGAAAAATAATAAGTGTAACTATCTTGCTCTGTGCTCATCTGGCTCCAGAAACTTTCTTCTTTCCCTACAATGCCTGAGTTAAGCTTGAATTGTGGCTGTCCTGTCGGATTTCCAACATAATAATAAGTGTAGTCCCAGGTCTTGTCTTTGCCGCCTTCGTCATGGATAAGTATCTGTGGATCTAATTCACTGACTGGAGTTAATGTTAATTTGAACCAATCACCTGCTGCTACTTTGAATTTGTAGTTGTCCACATCATCGCTCTTGTCATCAAAATCATCGTTTCTTAAAAGCGCATTATCAGTGTATTCGCCTGGCAATAATTCAACTTGGCCGTCCTGAAATTTATCTGGCGAATCGCCTGGTGAATTGCCGTCGAGTTCCTTTACTGGTGGAGGAGTTGGCTGTGAGGCAGGTGGTGGAGAAGGCTCAATTGTCTGTCCATCTGATGGTTGCAGAGGATCTTGCTGTCCAGTATCTGATGGTGTTGATACTTGTCCTGAATCTGTACCAGAAGGACCAAATTGAGGGTCGCATCCTGCCAATAATAAAAGTGCTAAGATTGTTATAGAGAAACCCAATGCTTTTTTTAGGTTCATTTCCACACCTCGTTTTGGATATTGATAGATAGTATTGATAATTATAAATATATGTTTGATTATTTATATTTGAGAAGGCATAAGAGATATATAAAGGTTTATGCAAAATATTTCTAAGATTATTTCCGCAATATTTATATAGAAAACTTAACTATCGTTAATTCTGAGAGTAGATTTAGTTAATTTACTCGCGAGGAAAAAATGTCTGAAGCTGAAACTATCCAGATACAGGAAATTGATCCTGATGCAGCTGCAAAAAAAGAACTGCATGCCATAGATTCTGCCAGAGATAGATTTGACCATAAAAATAAAGAGGATTCTACCTTTAGAGCTGATTTTGGGCTTACTAAAGAGCTTGTTGAGATGATATCTAAAGATAAGAAAGAACCTGAATGGATGCTGCAGCACAGATTAAAATGTCTTGAGCTGTTCCATAAATTACCTTGGCCTAGTTGGGGACCTTCGCTTAAAGGACTAGATATGAGCAAAATCTCATTCTATTTAATGCCAAATGCAAAACAAAATTCAAGAGACTGGAAAGATGTGCCAGATGACATCAAGAAAACATTTGAAAGATTAGGCATACCTGAAGCAGAGAGAAAATCTCTCGGTGGTGTAGGGGCGCAGTATGAGAGTATGGTGGTCTATCACAACCTAAAGAAAGAATTAGCTGACCAGGGAGTCATCTTTGAAGATTGTGATTATGCATTAAAACATTATCCTGAGCTGATGAAGAAATATTTTATGAAATGTGTTCCTCCTGGATTGCATAAGTTTGCTGCACTGCATGGCGCAGTCTGGAGCGGCGGAACTTTCCTTTATATCCCAAAAGGAGTTAAAGTGGAGCTTCCATTGCAGGCATACTTCAGGATGAATGCTGAGAGTTTAGGGCAGTTTGAGCATACGTTAATTGTTGTTGAAGAAGGCGCGCAAATCCATTATATTGAAGGATGCTCTGCACCAAGATATGATTCTAGTTCATTGCATGCTGGCTGCGTTGAAGTGTTTGTTCATAAGAATGCAAGAGCAAGATATTCAAGTATCGAGAACTGGAGCAGAAATACTTTTAATCTTAACACTAAGAGAGCAAATGTATATAATAATGCATATATGGAATGGGTAAATGGGAATTTAGGCAGCAATGCGACAATGCTGTACCCTTGCTCGGTATTATTAGAAGAAGGAGCAAAGACAGATTATTTAGGAGTAGCGTTTGCAGGCAAAGGACAGAACCAGGATACTGGCTGCAAAGTTTATCATCTTGCAAAAAATACTAATTCAACAATCAAAGCAAAATCAATCAGCAAAGATGGCGGAATTACAACCTATCGGGGATTGCTGATGGTTGCAAAAGGCGCTACTGGCAGCAAAGCAAAAGTTGTATGCGATGCATTGATGCTTGATAATATTTCAAAATCTGATACTGTGCCAACTACACAAATTCATGAAAATAGAGTTGATATCGGCCATGAAGCGACTGTTGGCAAGATAGATCCTGAACAGATATTTTATCTGATGTCTCGCGGCATTTCTGAAGAACAAGCAACACAGATGGTAGTTGCTGGTTTTATTGAGCCGATTGTTAAAGAGCTTCCGCTTGAGTATGCTATTGAGCTTAATAGATTGATACAGCTTGAAATGGAAGGGATGGGGTAAAAGGTTCTTGATTTACTAAAGTATTACCCATACAATTTCTAGTTAGATGATATCTTTAGATAATAGACGATAAAAATAGGATAACCTTTAAAAAAAGACGAGCTTTAATCTTAAAAATGGACGAGGCATCTCAACAGATAGGAGAAGGTAAAAGTGATTTGGAAATTGCACTAGAGATTGCAAAAGAAGAGTTCTTAGATAAGCTTGGAAAAGTTGTTTATTACATAACTAAAACTGGTTGACGAATCGGTTGACGCAAGAGTTGACGCAAATATTTTTAAAAAAACTTCTGAAATATTAAAAAGTTAAGCGAGGTTTTCACATTAAGGCAGAGCATCGGCTATAGGTTAACTCTTAAACATAATGAGAAGAGCAAGGAAGAAGCGGAAAAGACTTTTAATGAGATAGTACAGCCGTTTTTTGAGGGAGTTGATGAGCTTGCAAAGAACATTGAATAGAAGTAGTTAATACTTTATTTTCCTATTACCACCTATTTCTCCTCTTATTTTTCCATTACATTTATATATAAAAACTTAACTATAGTTAATTCTGATGATAGCAAAAACTGAAACACTAAATACAGAACTGAAAAAGACTGTACCAAGGAAAACATTCCCAAACATAACTGAAGACCTAATTAGAGATATTTCCAAAGCAAGAGATGAACCGAAATGGTTACTTGATAAAAGACTATCTGCATTAAAGCTGTTCAATGAATCAGCAATGCCTGATTTCAAGTATGGCATTACAGTCAAGATGAATGCTGTCGAATTGGATTACAATAAACTTGAGGTAGATTCATTATTGCAGAAAAAGAGTATTGAGATTGAAAAGAAAAGATTGGAAGAATATGTCAAGCAAGGAATTATCATCCTAGACTTTTACGAAGCGCTCAAGCAAAAGAAGTATGAAGAGCTGATCAAGAAATATTTTATGACAGAATGCGTAAAAGCAAAAGACAAGATAGTCGCATTGCATGCAGCATTATTTTCTCGCGGTTTGCTGATTTATATACCAAAAGGAAAGCAGATTAATGGCACAGTAGAAATTGATTTTGAGGTTGATAACTCATTAAATTTTGACAATATACTGGTTATAGGAGAGGAAAACTCTAAAGCAACCATAGTTGAGAATATTTTCGCAGCAGATAATAAAAGCAAAATAAATAATAAAGAGCATGCTAATAATAAGAATATTGACAAGGACAATAATAATAATAATAATGAAACCCATAATTTATTACAATACAGAAGCTCAGTAGTTGAGATAATTGCAAACCCATCAAGCAATCTGATTTTCTGCAGTGTCCAGAATTTAAACAGAGAGACATTTAATTTCAGCTTTAAGACTGCAATCATCGAAAAAGATGCAGTATTCAACTGGGTTGATGCGTGTATGGGAAGCAAATTTTCTCATGCAGAGACAACTTCATTGATGAAAGGAGCTGGCTCAAGAACAAATAACTGGGGAATGTTTTTGGCAGATAAAGAGCAGCAGTTTGGCATCCATGCAAATACAATCCATTTTACACACAATACTATTTCAGATATGTTAACAAGAGGTATAATTGCAGACAAAGCAAAAACCATATACCAAGGCCTGATCCATATACAGCAGCCTGCAGGGCAGAGCAATGGATATCAAAGGGCAGATGCAATATTGATGTCAGATACTGCAGAAGCAGATGTTATCCCAATGCTTGAGATAGATAACAGCGATGTTCGCTGCACTCATGGCTCAACAGTTGGGCAGATAGATAAAGAGAAATTATTTTATCTGATGGCACGTGGAATGGATGAGGAAACTGCAAGAAAAGAATTAATCAGAGGCTTTTATGAGCAGATGCTTGCAAGGATCAATATCAAAGAGTTAACTGGTATTTTGCGTGCAATCATCTATGAAAGATTAGGGATTGAGCAAGAGAGCATAATTAATATTGATAAATAATTATTAATAGTTACAAGATGATAGTTGATAAAAATGGCTGCATACAATGTTGATAAAATAAGAGAAGATTTCCAAATTCTGAATGTCAAGGTACATGGCAAGCCATTGGTTTATCTGGATAATGCTGCAACATCGCAGAAACCTAAACAAGTCATAGATGCAGAAAAAGAGTATTATGAGACAATAAACTCAAACATACATCGCGGAGTGCATAAGCTAAGCGAAGATGCAAGTGCAGGATATGAAGAAGCGCATGAGAAGGTTGCTGATTTTATCGGCGCAAAAGAATTTGAAGAGATAATTTTTACAAGAAATGCAACTGAGTCATTGAATCTGTTGGCATATAGCTTGTGTAATTCTTTAAAAGAAGGCGATGAGATATTAATAACGCAGGCAGAGCATCATGCTAATTTTGTCCCTTGGCAGCAGCTTGCTAAACAGAAGAGATTAAAACTAAAGTTTGCAAAGGTAAATCTAGATTCTAAAGATAAAGAGAATTTCGGAACATTGGATGTTTCACAATTTAATGAGCTTGTTACTAGCAAAACAAAGATTGTTTCTGTTACGCAGATGGGAAATGTGCTTGGAACTACAAATGATGTTAGAGAGATTGGGAGAATAGTGCATGAGAATAATCCTTCTGCACTGTTTATTGTTGATGGCGCGCAGAGTGTTGCACATAGTAAAATAGACGTCAAAAAGCTTGATTGTGATTTTCTTACGTTTTCCGGACATAAGATGCTTGCTCCTACAGGAATAGGCGTGCTTTACGGCAAAAAGAATCTGCTTGAGCAGATGAGACCATTCATGTACGGCGGAGATATGATCAGGAAAGTAACATTTGATGATACATCATATAATGATCTTCCTTGGAAGTTTGAAGCAGGCACACCAAATATTGCAGGAGGAATTACGCTAGGAACAGCGATAGATTATCTGCTGAAAGTTGGAATGGAGAATATTTTTGCGCATGAGCAAGAATTAACTGAATACGCATTAAAAAGATTAGCTGAATTTGATGATGTAACAATTTATGGGCCAAGTAAAATTGATAACAATAAGAATAACGAAAATAAAATATTAAATGATAGGACAGGAATAATCTCATTCAATATTGATAAAATACATGCGCATGATGTTGCAAGCATATTTGATCAGCATGGAATAGCAATCAGAGGAGGGCATCACTGTGCAATGCCATTGATGGGATTATTAGATGTTGCAGGAACTGCAAGGATCAGCTTTTACCTTTACAATAAGAAAGAGGAAGTTGATAAGGCAATTGATGCGATTGAGCATGTGAAGAAGATATTTGCGTAAATATTTAATGATTATAAAGCCAAAGAAGTGACTAATTTAGGGTATAGGTGAGATTAAGATGGAATTTTTCGCAGAAGATATGTACAGGGAAAACATAATGGACCATTTTAAGAATCCAAGAAATCATGGAGTAGTTGAAAATCCAGATATTGGATTTGCAGACAATAACCCATTGTGCGGAGATGAGATTGGGATAACTGTTAAGCTGAACAAGGATAAAAACGAAAAGCCTACTATCGCTGAGATAAAATTCAACGGCAAAGGATGCGCAATCTCGCAAGCAAGCGCTTCAATGCTGACAGAGCAGGTTGTTGGGATGAGATTAGAGGATGTCAAAAAGATGAAGACTGATGAGGTGATAAAGAATCTTGGAATTCCTTTGCAGCCGATAAGAGTCAAGTGCGCAATATTAGGGTTTAAGGTGTTAGAAGCAGGAATATTTTTATATGAAGGCAAGAAAGTAAGTGGTAAATGAGAGTGAGGTAAAAATGGCATTTTTAGAAATAAGAGAGCTGGAAGTCAGCGTGGAAGGGAAGAAGATATTGAACGGAATTTCATTAGATATAGATACAAACCAGGTAACAGCTTTGATGGGACCAAACGGCTCAGGCAAATCAACATTGGCTTATGCATTGATGGGACATCCTAAATATAAAATTGATTCTGGCAAGATATTGATCAATGGAGAAGATATAACTGAACTTGGACCAGATGAAAGGGCTAAAAGAGGATTGTTTTTAAGTTTCCAGCACCCTCAGGAAGTGCCTGGTGTGAGCGTTTCAAATTTTATAAGGACAGCATTGAATTCTGTTAAAGGAAAGCCAGTGCCTGTCCCAGAGTTCTTAAAATTATTAAGGGAAAATATGGCAATGCTGAAAATGGATCCTGCATTTGCATCTCGTTTCTTGAATGAAGGATTTTCTGGCGGAGAGAAAAAGAGAGCAGAGATTTTGCAGCTTGCAATTTTAGAGCCTAAGATCGCGGTTTTGGATGAGACAGATTCTGGCACAGATGTTGATGCATTAAGGGTAATATCTGAAGGGATAAATAAAGTCCATGAAAAGACAAAAATGGGCATACTTGTAATCACACATTACAAAAGGATACTTAACTACCTGAAACCTGACAGAGTTATTATTATAGCAAAAGGAAAAGTTGTTATGGAAGGCAGCCATGAATTAGCTGATACCATCGAGACTAAAGGGTATAAGGCATTTGGGATCGAAGATTATGAAGAGGCGCAAGTTATAAAGTAGGATGTTGATAATATGAAAAAATTCGAAATCCAGCATGATAGGCCAAACTGCATAGGATGCGCAGCTTGTGCAGCTGTAGCTCCAGATTTCTGGGAAATGAATGAAGACGGCAAATCAGATATAAAGCAGGCAAAAGATAGGGAAGATGGCTGGCAGATAAGAGAGATAGAAGAGAAGGATTTTGCTGCAAATAAAGAAGCAGCAGATGCTTGCCCTGTTAACGTTATACATCTAGTAGATAAGGAGACAAAGGAGAAGATTATATAATCCAAGTTAATAGATATAATATTTTTAATTAATCTATCTCTTTAGGATCAATCTTTCTAGAAGTTTTTTTATTTCCTTATCAACAATCTTCTCTCTTGCGCTCTCAATGAACTCATCAAACTTTTTTTGTTTGTGAAGTTTTTGATATTCTAAAGCCTGAATCACTACCTCTAGTTTATCCAGCTGATGCAATATTTTGGAGACTTTTGTCTTGTTTTCTTCATATTCAAGCCAGAGCTTGTAGTAATAGTTTCCGTTCTCTATATTTGCAAATATCTTTTGCTGTGCTTTCTTCTCAAGCAGATGCTTTTTTTGTTTAGAAATATTTTGCTCTGGAACAATATCACCAACATAAGCTTCACCCAAATCATGGATAAGAGCCATCTCAATCAATCGCAATTTTTCGTTTTTAGAAATCTTCAGTTTATCTGCAATCGCCATCGCTAATACAGCAGTCCTATAGCTATGCTCAGCAACACTCTCAGGATTTTTTATTCCGCGAATAACCCAGCCTGCACGCTTTAGTGTCTTTAGTTTTCCTACATCGTTGAAAAATTTTAGGAGATTCATTTTGTAGGTGTTAGTTTAATCTATAAAAATAAACATTAGTTGAAATATTTTATGAGATAAAATATCTTAATACCTTTCAATACTGTTATCAACAAGCAAACTCCACGCATCTATGCCGCCGTCCATGCTTTTTACATTCTTAAAACCTGACTGATGCAAAAATTTTGCTGCAGTCATGCTCCTGCCGCCATGATGGCAGTGAACAACTATCTCTTTGTCCTTGTATTTTTCAAGCGTATCCATCTGGGAAGGGAGCTCTGTCAACGGAATCAATACTGTGCCATTTATGCTGGCAATCTCACGCTCATCTGGGTTGCGAACATCTATAAAAAGAAAATCTTCTTTCTTTTCTATCTTTTTTATGACATCATTCACTGTTGTCTTCAGCTGCTTGATTTTTGTAGTGTCAAAAGGCTGGATAAGAAACTTGCATTTTTCGCAGTAAACACGCAAGCCACGCTCTGTTGTTGGCTTTACTTCTTCCCTGCAGATAGGGCATTTCATGGAATCTAGTTGCGGAAACATAGCATAAAAGAATTATTATGCTGTTTATAAAAGTAGCGGATTTTTGTCATTTGTATTTATCCAGAGATAGCTTTTTATATAACATTATTTTTATAAGAGTAGAAGTAATTGAATAATATAAGTGAGATTAATGATTTATTTATAGAAGAGGTGTTATGATGGCAATCAATATTATAGTAAGTGGAAAAAGTATTCTTGAAACAGATGCAGAAGCTGTCTATGTTGGTTTTTTTCAGACAGATGAAAAGGACCTGAAGGAATTGAAAGAGTTTGCAAAAAATGTTTCTAAATGTATCCCCTCGCAAGTTATTGCAAAAGTCAAGGAATTAATTGCTGCAAAGAAATTTGAAGGCAAGAAAAAGCAAATTTATCCAGTCTACTTATCAGACAAGAAATTAGTTGTTGCAGTTGGCTTAGGCAAGAAAGAAGAGTATAACAGCTATGTATTTAGACAGGTTGTTTCTTGTGTATCTAAAAATGCACGCGACAGAAAAGTGAAGAGCTATGCATTCTTCCTAGACAATAATTGGGTTAGAATGAATTTTGAAGCAACTGCACAGGCATTTGGAGAAAGCACTTTGCTGAGCTTGTATAAGTTTGACAAACTAAAGACTAAAGATAAAAACGGAAATGGAAGTGGCAATGGAATCTTACAGACTGCAGAGCTGCTTATTGAAGATAAGAAGAATATTGATCCTGGAAAAAAAGCAATTCTTGTAGCGCAGCAGATTGCTGAATGCATCAATCATGCCCGCGATCTGATAAATCTGCCACCTAATATTGCAACACCTAAATATATTGCAAACGAGGCAAAAGAGCTAGTAAAAAAATACAAGTTAAAATTTACTGTACTAGGTAGAAAAGAGATTGAGAAGAATAACCTAAATCTGATAAAAGCAGTCTCTTCTGGAAGCAATGAAGAAGCCCAGTTTGTGATACTTGAATATAACGGAAGCAATAAAGCACCAATTTGCTTAGTAGGAAAAGGAATCACATATGATTCTGGCGGATTGAATCTGAAACCTTATGTCGGAAGCTCTGCTTCGATGAGAAATATGAAAAGTGATATGGCAGGCGCTGCATCAATGATAGCTGTTATCGAGATAGCAGCAAGATTAAGATTGAGTGCGCATATAATTGCTTTGATGCCTTTATGCGAAAATATGCCAGACGGAAAATCATACAGATGTGATGATGTGATCAAAGCATATAATGGAATAAATGTTGAAATAACAAATACTGATGCTGAAGGTAGACTAGTATTAGCAGATGCACTTGCGTATGCGCAAAAATATAAGCCTGCATGTTTGATTGATGCAGCTACTTTAACAGGCGCAGCATCTGTTGCTGTTGGTTATATGGGCGCTTGCGTGATGGGAAGCAAAGAGATAGTTGAGAAGTTGAAATTTGCAAGCAAAGATACAGATGAAAGAATTTGGGAGCTTCCGTTATGGGAAGAGTATGCTGAATTGCTTGACAGCAAGATCGGTGATCTAAAAAATTCTAATGAAAGCTCTGGGCCTGGAACAATTATGGGCGGCATTTTTCTGAAAAATTTTGTGGAGAAAACACCATGGGCACATATTGATATCGCAGCAACTGCAACAACTGAGAAAGATGTGCATTACACAGAAAGCGGAGCGACTGGGTTTGGGATTAGATTGTTAGTTGAGTTTGTGAAGAAGTATAGATAGAAAAAAGGTGAGACCATGAAAGTAAAGATGAATATTTTTTTAAATGCAATAGATGCATTTTTAATTGAGTATGGCAAAAGACACATGAGTTGCAGAGGAAGTTCTAGTTTGCTAACTGTAAGCACTGATATAAAACAAGTATTAAGATATATACAAAGCAAAGACCTTCCTAATGAAGAATTACATCTAGGTAATGTTTTTAATTTTAAAATAGAAGAAAGTTAATAGAGATAGATTTTATTGTTATGCAAACCAAATGCCCAAAATGTGGTAGTATAGAAATTAAGGTTGTCAAATATATAGGCAGCAATTGTGTTATCTGCTATAAATGCAAGTATGATGAAACTTCTGAGATGGATTTAACACCAGAATACAAGAGCAACCAGAAAGCTAAAGGGCAGTATTCTGTTTATAAGGTTGGCGGTGGGAAAAGAGCTGTTAAGAAATGAAATCTTTTGTTAAACGTTAGAATAATAGTTTATAATTTCTTATTTAACTTTTTTAACTATGCCCTTCTCAGCATCAACTTCAACCAAGTCATTGTCTTTAAAGAATTGAGTGGCAACTTTTGTGTTGACGATGCACGGAACGCCTAATTCTCTGCTGACGATTGCTGCGTGGCTTGTTATGCCACCTTCATTTGTGATTATAGCGCTTGCTTTCTGCATCGCTGGAACAAAGTCAGGATGTGTTGTGATTGCTACTAAAATATCGCCTTTCTGGACTTTTGAAAGGTCTTTTATACCGTAGATTATCTTTACCCTGCCAGTCGCATAGCCTTTTGATGCAACCACACCGGTTATTTCGGTTTTTTGCTCTGTGACTTCTAAATGTGCTTTTCTAAATTCATCTATCTTTATTATGTCAGATTCAACTGTTATTGCATTGTTTTTCCAATATATCAGGAAGCCAAGCTTTCTTTGATTGATCTTGTTTTTATCAATATTATAATTTTTATCTAATGGAGAGATAGCAGATATAATTTCTGAATTAGCCAGATAAGCCAAGTCTCTTCTTTTTACATTGCATCTAGATGCTATTTCATCAAATAGTTTATAGATGTAAAAAATTCCTTGCCTTCTGTATACATCTCTCATATCCTTGACATAAGTAAGCTCTTGGATTTGTTTGAATAATAGTTGTTCTTTTGAGTCAAGGTTTGCAAGTTTTGCTGCCTGACTGAAGGATAACTGTTTAGATTGATTACTTGCTGCATTTTGATTAGAAGTTAGAGCCAAATGCGCATAAAAATCTAATAATTCATTTTCTGCCCATGGATCATTCTGGATATCCAGACAAGACATCCATGCATAATCTCTTAGTAATCTGGCAATAGTTTTTTCTGGCAACGTTTGATGCTTGAATTTTAATTCTGCTAGTTTATCCTGCAATGAGAGAATTCCGCTCTTTTCAGAGGGAGAAAATAGGGCTTTGAGTATCTTGTCATGGCTTTTATCACCATGCAGATTCTTTTTATCAAGCAATTGCTTGCCTTTCTCTGAGTAAATGTTATTTAAAAGAAATCCCATCCATAAATAGGAGGAGTAGAGGTTTAGGATTTCGAGGTAATTGATGTATAATTTTAATAACTCTTTGTTTTTTAGTTTAGAGAGAGGTTTTTGCGCAATTTTTTTTGCAGCTGCAACATATTGCTTGCCGTACTTGTGAAAATTTGAGATCAATTTCTTTAATTTTAGTGGATTAGAATATTCTTTGTCTAATGCTAGATGCAGAGCCTTCCATTCAGCTGGATCTGCGTAACATGCCTGGTTTTTTTCTTCAGGAATATAGCATTGAGTCAATAATAAAGCAGGAATATGCGCTTTAACTTCTTTTCCAATAGAGCACAGGCTAGCTTCAGTGTACTGCACAGAGTATTCGCGCGAAAAGAGCTTGGTGAGTGTCATAGTATTATAATATATTAAGCTGTTTTAATAAGATTTCTATTGCAAAAAGAGATAATATAAGATTATGACAAATATAGATACTACTAGCAAAAGTTTCAAATAAGTATAAGCATCGCTAACAGATGAAATATTATGCGAGTTTTCATAAAACCTTTCTGCGTTTCTTTCGTGTAGTTCAATCATTTTAATCACGATAAAGAGGTAGCTATTGCTAGATATAAGCTTTACTACCCCCCTTTAAGGGTAAATAATAGGTAGATTTAAATAGATGGATTGTGTTTAATAGTGCATGGAGACTAAAATTTTGGAAGATATTGGTTTGACAAAAGGTGAGATAAAAGTATATCTTGCATTACTGGAATTAGGTTCAAGCACTGCTGGCCCAATAGTTAATAAATCAAGAGTATCGCCATCAAAGGTTTATGATATCTTGAGCAGATTGATTGAAAAAGGGATTGTAAGCTATATTGTTAAAGGCAAAGTCAAGTATTTTAATGCAGCTGCTCCTGAAAGGCTTCTCACATTTATTGGGAAGAGAAAAGAAGAGCTGAATGAAAATGAAGTAAAGATAAGAGAGATATTGCCGCAGTTAAAGCTAAAGCAATCAAAAAAAGAACAGAAGGCAGAGATATTTGAAGGCATCCGCGGCATAAAGACATTCTTTGATATGGTTTATAGCGAATGCCCGAATGGAGGATGTGTGTATGCAATAGGATATCCATTGCTTGCAAGTAAACTATTCAATGCATATTTCAGAGAGTTTCATCAGAAGAAATTGAAGTATAAGATCTGTGCAAAGATAGCATACAATTATGATGCCTGGTTTGCAAAGAAAAGAGAGAAAAGGGAATTATGCGAGCAAAGATATTTACCAAAAGGAATTGCTACACCTGCATGGATATATTTCTTTGGAGATGTAGTTGGGATAATTACAGTCACAGAAGAGCAGAAGATTTGCTTTATGATAAAAAACAAAGAGGTTGCAGAAAGCTATCTGAATTACTTTAATTTAATTTGGAAGCAGGCGATAAGGACAGGGAAATGAAGAAAATAAAAAAGAATACCATATTTAGATTAGAGAGATGGATTTCCCACAGACTATTTATTCCACTCATTTAGCACAACAATAGTTTCTGTTTCTCCAATGCTGTCCAATGACCTCACTTTTTCAATCAGGAACTGGTTTAATTCGTCTATGTCTTTGCAGACAACTTCAATCATGAAGTCATAGTGACCCATCAACCTTTTTACATTTACAACAAGGGGATGCCTGATAAACTGCTCTTCTATGATGCCAGTCTTGCCATGCACTGGCTTTTCTGAGCTCTTGTTTACTTTGACATAAATTATTGCTTTGACTTTCTTGCCAAGCATCTTGTAATCAATTTCAACGGTGTATTTTTTGATTATAGCAGCGACTTTTAATTTTCTGATCCTGTTAAGGACTGTTGTCTGAGGTATCAATGTTTTTTTTGAAATCTGATATGTTGATAAGCTTGCATCTTCTTTGAGAAGCTCTAGTATCTGTTCGTCTTTATTATCGAGGATTTGATTTGGTAGGTTTATCATAGTACTCTTTCTACTAGAATTATTGCTAATATAAGTGTTTTGTCTCATTATAATGACTTAGGTAAGTTGTTTTATATATAAATTTTGCTATTTTTGAAGCAAATGAGTGGGTTTTTAGGAGTTAATAATTAATAGATACTCTGTTTATTGAGTTATATGGCAAAGAGAAGAATAAAGTAATCGGGGGAGAGGAAAATGAACAACACATTATTAAGAAGAATCTTTGAAGAAGAGCCTGTTATCATGGGCAATGGATGCACAGGCGTCTATGTTGCAAAAAAAATCATCCCTGAAAAATTTAAAGGACAAGCCCTGACAGACAGGGAAGGTTCAGCAGATGGCTTTGAATGCAGGGCTCCTTACTGGTCATTTGAATTGAATATGTTTCCCCAAGGACAGATTGCAGTCAGACAGGCACATAAAGATTATCTGGATGCTACTACCGACCTTTTCTGGACAATTATGTCAATGAATGTTTTCAGGGGAAACAGAAGAATTCTCACAAATGGACATATTGCTAGCAGATTAGAAGAATTAAACAGGATAGCAGCGCACAATCTTGAGCATGTGGTACTAGAATCAGGAAGAAGGAATATTCTTAAAGTTGCAACAATTGGTCCAGGCGGAGATTGTTATGATGCATCCAGCTGCTCTTCACGAGAATCTGCTAGTAAAATGCATTATGATCAGCTTAAATGCCTTCAGCCATTTGCAGATTATTTTCAGTTTGAAACATTCCCAAGCGTCGAGGAATTAAAAGGAGCATTAGATGCATTAAGAAGAGTAAATGCAGAATACCAAAAACTAGGGCTTGAGCCAAAATTGGCAGCAATAAATTTTGTGCTTAATAAAAATCAAGAGGATAAAGAAGATTATGGAAAAGTGCTTGATGGTTCGCATCCAGGAGCAGCGATTGAAGGCATCTTAAAAGAATACCAAGATTTAATTTTATATGCAGGCTTTAATTGCACTCCACAACATGCAGTAATTGAAGGGCTAAGAAAAGTCAGAACATATGATAAAAGGCTTTTGTCAATAATCAAAGATGTGCATATAAATCCGACTGATACAGATCCTAGCAAAAGGCATTCTATACATGGCATCGACTCAATTGCAAGTACAGAGCTTATCCAATTTTATGAAACATTGAGAGAAGAGTTTCCTGCTGTTAAGATACTCTGGGGTTGCTGCGGCGTACTGCCTGAGCAGATAAAAGCACTTCATGACCATTATGCTGGAAAGGCAGAGTATAAAGGACGTGTTGCGTTGAAGTAAATTATAGAAAAGTTAGGTTTTTATTTTATGTTTATGATACACAAAACATCTAAACAAAAAATATTTCACAAATATTATAAGTAATCCTATATTATCTTCTTTTGTGATCCAAAAATGGCACTGCTAGAATCCAATATGCAAGCATTGAAACTAGGAGAGAAAGCAAAAGAGTTTACTCTCTTAGGCACAGATGATAAGATGCATTCTTTGAATGATATTGCAGGCAAGGATGAAAATATTAACTTGACTAAGCCAAAAACCACAATAGTCATGTTCATGTGCAACCATTGCCCGTATGTGAAAGGCATCAACAATAGGATAAATAAGATAAGAGAGATGTTTACTCAAGAGGAGCTTGTTATCGTTGGCATAAACAGCAATAATGCAGCTAATTATCCAGATGATAGCTTTGAAAATATGAAATTGTTTCACAAGAAGTTCCATGTTGATTACTATTTACTTGATGAAACGCAGGAAGTCGCTAGAGCATATCATGCAACATGCACTCCAGATATTTTCTTGTTTGATTCGGGATTAAAATTAGTTTATCACGGCAGGATTGACGACGGATACATTGATGAGAGCAAAGTTAAGCAGCATGATTTAGTAAATGCAATCAGAAAAACTATTTCTGGCGAGAAGATAGAATTTGCGCAAAAGGCTTCTATGGGATGCTCGATTAAGTGGAAAAACTAAACTCCTAACATCGCCCGTAACTCATCGCTAGGCTTCCAAGGCGGCTCAAAAACAACATTTAATTTAACATCTTTTACTCCAGGAATCGCTTTTAATTTACTTGTAATATCTTCAACCAACATTGGACCATAAGGGCAGCCTGGAAAAGTGAATGTCATGGTTATTTCTAAATTTGCAAAAGCAGTTAAATTATCAGCTGTATTGTTTTTCTCATCGGTTCCTTTGTGCTCTAAAGGAATAATCTTAATGTCGTAAATCAGCCCTAATGTCCAGACATCAATTAATAGCTCTGGGTCATAACACTGCTTTAGGGCTTCCTCAATTTGGGGTTTTGTTACTATTGAATTTTGTTTGGCCATAATTATACAATAGATTGATGCTTTAAAAAATTAACTAAACTTTTGGATTTTTTACTAATTTTTGACACAATATTTTTAAATTAAAAGATAACTCAGATTAATACTAATATAGAAATAGAATTTTATAGAAAGGTATTTTTAAATGAAACAAAAAATTATAGCGATTGGTCAAGGCGGTGGTCCGACTTCTGTGATTAATGATGAAGTCGCAGGTGCTTTATATGAGGCTAAATTAGCAGGTGCAAGAGTTTATGCGCTCATGAATGGATTGGAAGGTTTATTGTATGCTGATGTTCCTGGAAATATCATTGATATAACAGACTGGGAACCTGCGCATGTCAGGGAAGCACCTGGCGCAATTTTGGGGACCACAAGAATAAAACTAAAAAAAGGCGACGACAAAGATGAAAAAGATAATGCAAAAATTACGAAAATCAGGGAAAATATTGAAAGATTAGGTATAGATAATTTAGCTTATTTTGGCGGAAATGATTCTGCAGACATTTTACAGGCTTTGGGCATTGGAGTCCATGGCAGCAAGACAATTGATAATGATTTAGGCAACAATGGATTAGTTCACCATACCCCAGGATTTGCTTCTGCAGCTTGGTTTAATTCAATCGCTGTAAAAAATTTAGCTATTGATATTGGCTCTTACAGGGTTAGAGGCAGAAATGATAAAGGAGAGGAATGTTGGTTAGTTGCACCTGTAACAATCTACCAGGCAATGGGCAGAGATACAGGATGGCTTGCATTAGCAACAGGATTGGCAAGAGTTGACAGATATGGTAAAGTAGATCCAACAAAAGCGCCCGATATAATCTGGCCAAGAGAAGTCCCATTTGATCAAGAAAGATACCTAAGCACCTTAAGTGATATCCTTCAAAGACAAGGAAGAGCTGTTATTGTGATAGGAGAAGAACTTGTAAACACAGACGGAATACCTTTAGCAGAAGTGTATGGCAGAGACCAGACTGATGAGCATGGCCATGCCCAACATGGAAGAGCAGATTCATTCAATTATGCAAATCATCTTGGAGAGCTGGCAAAAAAAAGATTAAAAGTGAATGGTGTCAAAAAAGTTAAGGAAACACCTATTGCACCGCAGCATATCCAGAGAAGTTATGTTAAATCGATAGTTGATTCTGAGGAAGCATTTGAGGTTGGAAGAGAAACAGTAAGAGCTATCTTAGATGGGAATAGACAAGTATCTGTTGTATTACAAAAAGTTCCAGGAAGTACGTATTATCACATGGTAACTGCAAGAGTTCCACTTGAACAGATTGCCGGAAAGACAAGATATGTACCTCCTGAATTCATAGATGGTATCAGAGGACCAACAGAAGCATTTATCAGAGAATTTCTCCCAACCATAGGCGGGGCAAAGGCATTGCCACATTATGAAAGATTAGATTTCAGCAAGGCTGTTTTGATCAACTAAAATCTAATTTTTTGTTATATTTTATTTTCCGCTTGTTGCTAACTTTTCATTCTTAGCATCTGGATTAAGCGCTTCATAGAATCTTAGATATTCTTGAGAGGAAAAGAATTCCTTCATTGCTGTTGTTCTGTCTTCCCTGCCATTAACAAACTGCCAAATATCATTGATAAGCCTACGCATATAGCTGTATTTTGAGACAAAGCTATGAATGGAATCTAATTCATGCTTGGCATCTGATAGATTGCCTCCTGTTGCCAATACATAAAATGCAGATGCTAGTGAAGATCTTTCAGCCCCAGATCTGCAATGCACTAGCTTGACAGTATGCTTATTTTGCTCTAATGCAGTAATATAAGCAATATAAACATCTGGCTTTGATGGATATTTTGAAGAAAAGCTGAATGCTTGTGCAGTTATCCCAAGTTTTTCGCATGCTTTAATTTCTTTATTATACCATGGTTCCTCTGGATGCTCGCCACGAAGTATAAGAACTGTTTCTATGCTGTATTTAGTTTTTAGATATCTTAAATCATCCTCATTTACTTGTGCGCTACGATAAAAGAAATTGTCAACTTCAGCAAGATTCAAGCCTGCGATCGGAAGGCGTTCGATAACAGGAACTAAAGGCGAGCATGATGTTTCTGTTGCAGCAACTGTTAAACCTAATAACGCTGCTAAAAATCCTCTTCTATCAACTTGCATATCAACAAGTGAGTTGTTATTGCCTGCTCCAACTATTTGCTCTAGTTCTTCCCCCATGACTAAACAGTAATATGTGCTATTTAAATATTTACCGACGAATACCTAATCCATGTTTCTTGCCCAAAGATTTAAAAATAACAGATATTTTCTATACGAAAAGTGAGTGTGGGGTAACTAGTTACAATAGTCGATAGTCATTAATCACTATTTGACAAATATCGATAATTATTATTTAACCTATAGGTGAGAAAAAATCGAGCCAACAAATATCAAAGCAGAAGCGCACAAAGGAACATTCAAATTAAAAGCTGGCTTAGCAGAGATGCTGAAAGGCGGCGTGATAATGGATGTTGTGAATGCACAGCAGGCAATAATTGCAGAAAAAGCAGGAGCTTGCGCAGTCATGGCTCTTGAAAGAGTTCCTTCTGACATTAGAAGAGACGGCGGAGTTGCAAGGATGTCTGATCCAGGGATGATAAAAGAGATAATGCAAGCAGTAACTATTCCAGTGATGGCAAAAGTAAGAATTGGACATTTTGTCGAGGCGCAAGTTCTTGAAGCGATTGGCATTGATTATATTGATGAGAGTGAAGTTCTTACTCCGGCTGATGAACAGAATCATGTTGACAAAAATAAATTTAAAGTTCCTTTTGTGTGCGGAGCAACTAATTTAGGCGAAGCTTTGAGAAGAATAGGTGAAGGAGCTGCTATGATCAGGACAAAAGGTGAAGCAGGCACAGGAAATATTGTTGAAGCAGTTAGACATATAAGGACAATAAATGCTGATATAAGAAGATTAGTGAATCTGCCAGAAGAAGAGCTGATGAATGTTGCAAAAGAATTAAGGGCGCCATTTGAATTAGTCAAGATTACTGCACAATTAGGAAGACTGCCTGTTGTGAATTTTGCAGCAGGAGGAATTGCAACTCCGGCAGATGCAGCGCTTTGTATGCAGTTAGGAGTTGACGGAGTGTTTGTCGGCTCTGGAATCTTTAAAAGCAAAGACCCAGAGAAGAGAGCAAAGGCAATCGTTGAAGCTACTACTCATTTTAGGAATGCAGAAATAATAGCTAAAGTTTCTGAAGGTTTGGGAGAAGCAATGCAGGGAATCGAGATAGAGAAACTGGAAGTTAAGATGGCGAATAGGGGATGGTAATTCTAATCAAGCAACTTTCGGTGTTAGTTTAGGGACAGGATACACTTTCTTAATGGCATTTGTTTGTAACAATTCTACTAATTCTTGTTTTGATAAAAAGCCCCCATGACCTAAACATAATGTATGGATTGAACTATCATTAATGATATCATGCAATGCCTTATCTAAATTTGTTTCCTGGAGTTTTGCGCCAGTAGTTAGAATATCAGGATCGTTTGTTGCTGCATATTTTTGCCAATCTGGATCATTAAGATCAAACCTTGCAACTAAATGTTTTTTGCCATCTTTTAATGTTACTACAGACACCAAATCACCTGCAAAACAATAGCCGCCTATGCTAAAAATGTAATGATGTGTATAATGCACANNCCGCTAAGCCCAAATCTCGCATTTAGATAAGCAAAGCAATAAGGCAAGAGAGACAAAGGATAACCAGGATCAACTACGATATTTTTATATCTGCCTTTGTTTATAACATAAGTGTCACAAGAAATAATTTTGCCTTTCACTGATTCTACTTTTTTAGTGTTAGGCCTCAATAATAAGACCTCTAAACCACTATGATGCCTGGATTCCACTGTAACAAAGCCTGCCTGCTCTATCATCTTAACAAAATCTTTTCGTTCTACGATTTCTGGATCTATAGTTGTTGGCATTTTAAGATTGAAATTGAGAGTATAATTAAAAATATTGTTAAAAAATTAAAGTAAATAATTAAAATAAATTCCTTAAACAGCAACATATAAAAATAATTAAGCATTTTCTAGTATAAAATGATCAAAATCGGAGTACTAGCATTACAAGGAGCATTTAGAGAGCATGTTAATGCACTGAAGAAATGCAATGTTGAAGCGGTTGAAGTCAGATTGCCTAAAGATTTGGAGCAAATAGATGGCTTGATAATACCAGGCGGCGAATCTACAACAATGGTTAAGCTGATGCAATTGTATGAATTAGATAAGAAAATAATTGAGAAGCACAATAATGGCATGCCTATATTCGGCACTTGCGCAGGTGCGATTGTAGTTGCGAAAAAGATTTCTAGTGCGCAGAAAAATTCCTTAGATCTTTCTTCAACACAATTCTCATTAAATCTTGCAGACATTGAAGTTGAGAGAAACGCATACGGAAGGCAGATTGACAGCTTTGAAGCAGAGCTGGATATTGAAGAGATAGGAAAATTCCATGGAGTTTTTATCCGCGCACCTAAGATGAGAGTTTTTAATAAGGAAGGCAGCATAAATAGTTTGAGAATTCTTGCAAAAATAAATGATGAGATAGTGATGGCAAGGCAGCAGAACATTTTATTATCAACATTCCATCCTGAGCTGACAGGAGACACTTCTGTGCATGAGTATTTCATCAGGGAGTTTGTGATTGGGAATATGAATAAAATGCAGAAAACTGCGCCTATTGTTAAGAAAATGTAAAAGTTCTAGAACTAAACCCTATGTCCCAACTTGGGACATGGGGAGAAGTTCACTAGTTGTATGAATGTCGGTGAGGAGATTTGAACTCCCGACTTCGAGCTTATGAGACTCGCACTCTAACCAGGCTGAGTTACACCGACGCAATAAAGCATGAAAACAGATTTTATTTTATAAATGTTTAGCTTAAATTGCAGGTATTAAGCTTTAACGAGAAAAGCAGAGGTGTCATCTGCCAGCGAGCACTTGCTAGCGTTAGTTAAAGAGTTTCGGCTCCTCTACGCATAGATACTAAATGTAATACTAGGAAAATATTGCGTGCAATGTTATTTTATGTGCAGTTAGCCGGCATTGCCCGCCGAAACTTAGCATAGTTAATGTGATTTGTGTTCGCTAAAAAATGGCAGATGACGCCTCTGCTTTGCAAATACTGATTCTTGTTTGTTATATTTCAATTTGTCATAAATGTGTCATAAGGTATATATATGCCAATATCTTATCTATGTGAATTCTTACAAAGCTAGTTTCGCCAAAATAGAAATAAGAGTATAAGCGATTAGAACCGATAATAGTAATAAAAAAAGAAGTGATGTTATTGGCTAGGATAATAAAAGAAGGTGTTGAACATAAGGCAGCTGTGCAGCGAAAAGCCAGATATTTCTCTAAAAAGATAACTATAAACTATTTTGACAGCCTATATTTTGATACATTTAGCTTGATAGAAACAAGAAAAGAGAGCTTACAAAACATCAATTCTCTTCCGCATTACTCTGCCAAAAGAGTGCATGGAAAATCAATGCTTGATTCTAATATTGCAATATAGTAATTGTACTTTGGTTAATATACACTATTGCTGTAACCATCACATACTTTTTAAGAGAACTTCCTTAAGATAAAATCTGGAGCAAATCTATTTTTGAGATAAAACGCCTGAACTTCTTTTGATAATGTTT
>DUGA01000070.1 GCA_013331615.1 Candidatus Woesearchaeota archaeon
CAACGCCTGATGAGCCTAATCTACCCATTCTGTAGTATTTGGCATCATCTATGCTTGTGTTCTGTATTGTAGACCCTGTATTGTCATAGCAATATCCGCTGTAAGAAGATGAATTTGCACCATAATACACAGGGGCAACTGCAAGATACCATGGCCTTGCCTCGATGAATCTTGAGCCGCCATAATTTAAATAGGCAGGCCCGATTTCATAAAGTTCAGGGCTTTTCAGAGGCGGCTGCGCAGAATATCTTACAACAGAATTATTTGTTAAGTTGTGCCAAACCAGTATCCTTTTATTGTCGGTTATCGATTCAACTGCGCCCCCATAATCGCTTACTGTAAAATTTAATGGCAGCGTTTCGCTGAGATTAAAGATTTGGACATCAGTAAACGAGATAATCTTTATTTCAGAATTAAACGGCCCTTTCCAGGGGTCAGTTNNCCCTTTTTCTAGCTTTGCAATTCCGCTGCCTGTTGTGAGGGTTGTTGAGCTATTTTGAGGGTTTGTGATTGTCAATGAGATATAAACCTCATCTGCAAGATAGCCGTCTTTATCCAGAACAACCATTGTTATTTCTGCTGTTTCGCCAGGATGATAGATCGATTTTCTTGTACTTACAGTTGCCAAACCAATCTCAAATAACTGCTCAGAAAGCTGAGGAACAACCCATTCCACTTTGTCATATAAACCGTCACTGTCTGTGTCAAGGAATGTTACACTATAGCTGGAATCAACGGTCACATCAACGTACTTCCCATCGATAATATGATAAACCCTTGGCTTTAGGATTGTCTCTTTTATATCGCTGAATGCTCTTACATTGCTGTAATGCACCGATGCATTTGAATAAACACGAACTTGCTTTCTATTTTTATCAAGCTCTTTTTCATCTTTTTGCGGGGCTTCTGTTTCGTAGATAACTTCGAAGTAATCTGCCGTGCCGTTTATTTCCAGTTCTCTTACGTTTGGTGCTGCAGAAACTATAAGCCTACCTGAATCTTTGTTTCTGTCTATTATTCTCTCACTACTAATGATGTATTTTTGCTTGCCAATAATTTTTTCTATTGACAATAGGACAGCATTATCCGGTAGGCTTATTGTGCTGCTAGCTGATTTCTTAATCCATTTCACAGGCTTTCCAACTTCTGCCTGAAGTTGTTGTTCTGTTGTTGAGTTTATGCTCAAGTTAATAGTTTGGTTTGCAGTTTGGTTGTAAGTTTGATTGATAATTTCGCTCATGCTGGCATTTGCTATGGTTTCAGGTGACATATTCACAAAAATGGCAGGAAGGCTTTTCCATTCTGAATAATAAATCTCCGAGTATGGGCTATCTACATCAAGGCTGTAGTCAATATACACGGTCTGCGCGCTTACTGTGTTGTTAAAGCCTGCACCATACTTACCATAACTTAAATATAATGAATCGTTCCAGCTCTGCATGGATGGGTTTAGGCTTATGAAGCTGCATGTTTCCTCTGCACCATAACATATTGTTGTTGCTTGGCGGTCATCAAGATTTGTTATTTCCCATTTTGTTGAAAGCCGGCTATAGTTCACATCCCAGCTGAATGCTCCTTCTGGTTTGAAAGTGATTATTCCATCGAGGCTTGCAATGCCGTTATTATTTTTGTTAAATTCAGTATTGTTGTCGTAGTTTAAGGTAAGGGTTATTGTGCGGCTTTCTGATGCTGGCAAGAAATAGAAGTATGGAACAAGCCCTGTCAAAAGGACTATTGCTGTCGCTATTATGAGCAGCAGCTTGCTTTTTGCAAGTTCCTTTAATGAAGCTAGTTCTATTTTCCTCTTTTTTTTCTGTTGTAGCTTGTCCATATAGTCCTATTATCGCGATTAAGCAGGTTTGCAATCTCGTTAAAACTCATCTGAGCTTCGTCCTTCAGATACTTTGAAATGGCCTCCAAAAGCCCAAGAGAGGTATCAGAAAAAATAGAAACAGGCAACCAATAGTTCGGCTCTTTGACTTTGAACCTCTCCTTTTTCTTTTTAATTGCCTTGTTATAGCTTGCCCATATAACTCTGTCATCCCTGTTTAGCATGACGGCAATCTTATGGTAGCTTAGGTTTAGCTCTTCTTTCATATATTTCGCAACGGACTCAAGAATCCCAAGCCTCTCCCTAAAAATAGAGCAGGGAATTTTTATGGCGCTTTGGTCTTTCTCCTCGTCGCCAAGCAGGCTTACTAATTCTTTAAAAGAAAGGATGTGCTTTTGTGAAACGTTTTTTATAAACGTATTTATCGCATTAATATCTCTATCTAAATCTTCAGAAATATACTTTTCTTTTACCAAACTCATCTACATTTGCCTCTTTTGGTATACTAATTGCACTACTATTTTACATACTATTATATAAATATTTTGCTTTTTTTACATATATAATCAGTAATAATACAGATATAGTAAGTTTAATTGTAAGTAATAATCTAGTAGTTACATACTTAATGAGTTTATTTACATATTTTAGATTACTTTATACATATTACATAGGTAAATATGTAAGAAAAAATAAAATGGCGTTGAAGGACTCCGATTTTCAAAGCCTTAGTAAAAAGCCAAAGAGAAAACATTTTTATATTCTCCTGCAATTTTTTATGTTAAAATGCATGACATAAAATTCATACGGGAACATCACGACCTGCTTAGAAAAGACCTTGAGAAAAGGCAGGACAAAGCTAAGCTTGAATGGGTAGGCGACATCTTAAGATATGATGAGGAGTGGCGAAAGCTAAACAAGCTGGCAGAGGAGCTGAGAAGAAAAAGAAATGAAGTATCGCAGAAGATAAATGAGCTGAAGAAAAAGAAAGAAGATGCGGCCGCCTTCCTGAATGAAGCAAAGGAAATCCCAAACAAGATTTCAGAGATAGAAGATAAGACGGGCAAGATAAAAGAAAAGATGCTCTATTTGCAGATGAGGCTTCCAAATATATTGCATGAATCTGTGCCATACGGAAAAGATGAGAAGGATAATAAAGTCGAGAGGGTTTTTGGTAAAATAAAAAAAACAGATTTTGAGATTCTTCCGCATGGAGAATGGATACAGAACAATTTCCTTGGAGATTTTGATAAAGCAGCAGAGGTTGCTGGAAAGGGATTTAACTATCTTATCGGGAGTCTTGCATTATTAGACCAGGCATTGATGCAGTTTGCAATAGCAAAGCTAGTAAAAAAGGGATTTTTGCTTGTCGAGCCGCCGTTCATGCTCAGGAGAGAGGCTTATGAAGGAGTTACAGATCTTGCTGATTTTGAAACGACGATGTATAAGCTGCAGGGTGAGGACATGTATCTGATTGCAACATCAGAGCATCCAATCTGCGCCATGCTTATGAATGAATCTATCGAAGAAGAAAAGCTGCCTGTCAAATACTGCGGGATAAGCGCGTGCTTCAGAAAAGAGATAGGCAGCCATGGAATAGACGAAAAAGGGCTTTTTAGGGTTCATCAGTTCAACAAAATTGAGCAGTTTATT
>DUGA01000082.1:0-11217 GCA_013331615.1 Candidatus Woesearchaeota archaeon
TGAAGTTGATTGGACTTTTGATTCAAGGTTTTCTTGAGGATTTCCATGTGCTCCTTGTTCTGATGCATGGCTTCCGCTAGCTGAATTATGTGTATCTTGTACTCTTTCCTCTAAGTCAGCTGCTTGTGTCATTTAAGTGATCACCTTGTAAAATAAAAAAACCTTGGAGGTAGCCCTAATCGCGCGAAAAAACCTAAGAACCACCCCCAAGGTTGATTTGAGGTAAGCGTGAAAGTAAGAGAAAAATTTAATAGGAGATTTTATGGTAGAAAATTTAGGGTTTAGATTATTTTTGCAATCAAATTTAGATTTATTACAAGAAGAACCATGAATAAGAGGATTATGAATTATGTTATTATGAGCAATAAAAGAATCTGCTGCAAAAAGTTTATGCTGCAATCTAAGTAAATCTAAGTACAAATACCTAGCTAAGTCTATTTCCATCTTACCTCAAATCTCTTCTTACCTCAAATCATGCAGTTTGTTATTACTGCTAAATAGTTATAGAAATTCTTGAGAGTATATAAGCTTTGTGTTTTTTACTACCAGAGGAGAGTTAATCAATAATAATGAACGAGAAAAATGAAATAGTGCCTAAATTAAAACAGAAATAATGGTATTTTTTAAGTAGTATACTATCCAGTCAACTTCTTATTTAATATATTTTAGAGAGTTATAAGTTTTTTATCACTAGTTTATGATATCAGAAGCTTTATATATTAGTTATATTATCCTAAATATATACTAGCTAGTATATTTATTCCAAGTCTGCATAGAATTCTTCTACCCCCAAAACAGAAGAGCAGGCTTGGAGTTTTTTCTCTTTGTTTTTTGCGTTGATGCCTCGCAAGGAAAGATTTAAATAGTTGTAGATTATTTAGTATATATACTGTTTAGTATACTTTTTGTTTTTTTGTGTTTGGATTTTGAGAGAATATAGTGTGTTTTGAGCATAAAGAAAAAATTGCAGGTAAAAGAAAGCACTGTGTACAAGAATATAGTAGCTGAAAATAGGAAGAACGCAATAAAAAGAGAGAGTTATGTAGAGAGGCTTCTGAAGAATTTAAGCGAGCATAAGCTAAAGCATGGCAGAAATCTTGCTTTAATCGGCAGTTTAAATATCGGCAAAAGCTTTATTCTCAAAGAGTTTTTGAAGAGAGCATCTGATGAAGAAAATAATGGCAATGAGAACAATGATAAGAAGTCAAGCGAAGGCAATTCTGTCGCTTATGTTGATTTTTCTAAGATAGGATTAACGCCAGAAGAGCTTGCCAGATCATTGTTGCTGAGTGTTGCAAGCTGGCACCTGAAGAAAGATGTTTCTGATCTAGATGAGTGCAAGCTTGGTTTTGAAAGCACCAGAATTGTTGAGCAGGTGAAGAATGAATTTCTAAAAATAAAACCAGACCATAAGTTGCTGCTGCAGCTTGGATTTAATTTTAGTGAAGCGTTATGTAAGGATAAAAGTTCTACAGATAAAAATAATAATTTGCGTATGGTTGTTTGCCTTGATGAGTTCTGGAAGCTGCTTGATTTCAACAATTATGACCAGATAGATGATGTTTTAAATTTATTTAAGCAGATTGTCTTTTCTCAGTCGCATGTTAAGTATGTTGTTATCGGAAGCGCAGTCACATTGATGAAAGATATTTCTAAGAGATTAGATTTTGAGATTGTTGAGATTCTATCAATGACTTCACGCGAATTAAGCCATGAAGATAATGCAGATGAGCTTTACTATTATTCTGCCGGAGTGCCATTGTATGTTAATGCACTCAAAAATAGGCAAAAGATCGCTAAAAATTCTGAAAGTGAGATGAGCATCAAAGAAGCGTTTGTTACTGAGACACTCTGGAAATCTGGAGCAATATATCATGCATGCGAAAGAAAGCTTGATGATTCTCTTGATAGAGCAAGAGGCAGAGGATTGTTAATCAGCATATTAAGAGAAATTTCTGCTGCAAACTCTTCTGGATTAAGATTGAGTGAAGTTTCTCGAGGGATATATAGAAGCGCAGGAGTTACAAAAAATCTAGTTGAGAGGCTTGTTAAGGTCGATCTGCTTGTCAAAGAAGCAGGCAGATTCAGGTTTAATGATTCTGTTTTGAAATATTGGTTCAAGAATTTTGTTTCTGGCAATGAGTTTGAGGAGATTCCTATAAAAAATGAGATTCGTAATATTGAGGTAGACCTATGATTGCTGGATCTACGAGAGGAAAGAAAAATGCAATCTGGAAGCTTGTAATAGTTTTAGCTTTAGCTGTTATGATGTTTAGCATAGTGGCAAGTTTTGCTGCTGCAGATTTGAGTGATACTTGGGACGGCATCAAAGATAAATTCAGCGGATTAGGAGACACATTTAGTGGTTTAGGAGATACTGCAGGAGGATTTGCAGGAAGCAAATGGGTTGTGATAATAGTAAATGCTGCAATATTATGGATCATAGGATATGTTGTAACATCAATCATGTTTAAAGACCTGAAAGAACAGAAGGTTGCGATAATACTTGGGGTGATAGGCGTTGCATTATTAATCGCATACCAGATCTACCAAGCAAATATAACTGAATTCCTGTGGAAGATNNCAATATGAGACAGACCAATATTATCAGGAAGAGGATAAATGGTACAGAGATGCATTATGGGGAGGAGATGAAGGATGGTTTGGAGATGACCTGATCACTGAACCAAAGATAGTCGAGGAATTAGATAAAGCAAAAGAAGTTAGAGAAAGAATTAAAGATGTTGTTGACAGAAATGAGCTGACAAATTCAGATGAAAGAAGCTTCTATGATGCGACCAAAGGATGGCCAGAAGGCAGAGTTACCATCAAATCAAAAGTAGATAGATATTGTTATACTGCTGCTAGTATCCAAGAGTTGCTTGACCAGAAATCGAAAGATGAGCCATACAAGCCAACTGAAAAAGAGCCAAGCACTGAAGAGATTACCAATACAGGCGGCTTTGGAATATTGCGAGGCTCGCACTTAATAATGCTGATATTGACCATGATCGTCCTTTCATGGGTAGCTGGAGTCTGGAAATGGTTTGAAGGCAGCACAAAATTGCCATATGTACTCTCTTTTATTGTTGCTGCAATGATTGCGCATTCAGGAATTGGGATGCAGCAGTTTGCATGGCTGATACAGATGTTGATAATATTAGGATTGTTTAAAGCATTCGGCGGAGACTTTGACAAGTTCTTCGGCAAGGAAAAGAAGTTCTCAACATGGGTGTTTGCAATATTATCTGTCATGATTGTCGTGTCTGTGACTGAGATGGTAAAGCCTGGATATGGATTACCATTATTAAAATATTTAACATTTGGAAATATATACGGATTGTTTGAAAGCCCAATGCATCTGATAGTGGGAATATTGCAAGTGGTGTTGGCTGGTGCTGTATTGTTTGCGCCATGGAAAAAACGTTTCAAGATCCCGATTATAATCTTCCTATTGTTTGGAATAAAATTCATACCTGGATTTGGGCAGTATGGATTGAATGGGACTAAGGCTACTGTGATAAGCTTAGTCATGCTTGTAATCGGATTCATTGCGATGATATGGCTGACAACACAGGATGAGAGAGCAAAGATGATCTTGGGAAGGGGCTGGGGATATATGAAGAATAGATTTTGGGAGTTCCTAAACGAAAGTGGGATTGCAGGAAGATTAGGAATGCGCAGATTGACAGAATCAGATATGCCAGGAGAGATGCCTTGGTATATCACAGTAAACCTTCCATTGTTCTATTATCTCTTTAACCTCTGCAAAAGAACATGGATATATTACCAGTATTGGAATGTAGTCAGAGGATTGATAACTGGCAAGCCTAGCATGATTGAGACTGTTTATAAGGGCATGAAAAGGCATTATAATTTAAAAACGCTTAAGAGACAGGTAATGGATTATAGGAGCGCACCGACCAATTTTGAGACCAAATACATTTATTCTGGTGTTAAGACAAGTAAATCAGATGATGAGGATGATGAGGAATATGTCCTAAGAGAACCAGCAGCCTTAGGTGGTTGGTGCAGCCATCATCAGAAGATTGCTAAAGTATACAATGAAACTGTTGAGTTATCCATGTATGCTAAAGCGGCTTTCTCAATAAATGATATGGATGGATTTAACCATTATCTTACACTTTTACAATCGAAGAAAAAACAATTTGATGATTTACAAGGTGATATAAGCAAGAGGTATAAAGGGTACAAAGAAAGGTTGGAAGCGTTCGGCAGCCATAATAAACTAAAAAGCATGATGATGACTGCATTTTTGATGGCAAATTCTTCAGGGTTCTATGATCACACCTATGTATTTGCAAAACCTGGAGCTCCTATCATCACTAAGGATGAAAATGGCAAAATAGTTCCTGGTGAACCAAAAGTTCCAGAGAAACACGAGAAAGGACAAGGAATGTACTATGAAGTCGATTTAGACGGCAAATTCATAGATGATAAGAATGATAATGTTGCTGAATGGGAAAGTGTAAATCAGGTTTATGAAGGAGATTTTGAATCTTACAGGGAAAAAAATAAACCAAAGCCAATTCGGCAGTTGGTTGATCCTCGAGATGTATTAACTTATGAAGATCATCTGCAAGGGAACGATGCTAACGATATTCTTAACTTTATGAACGCAGAGTGGGAATTATGGCTTAAAGATATGCAGTATGGAAGATATCACCAAAGAAGCAGATCAGCCTTTGATTACATAAAAGCATATTCCAGCAAACCTCCAGTATATCATGATAATCATATTTTCCCTGAAGAAGGAACGATAGTATACGACCAAAACCCTTCATTTGATCTACGAATACTCACTAATCCTGGAAAATTCAATTATTGGGGAAGAAGATATTATAGGCATATGGGAGAAAATTTTGGATATCCTGACAATCCAATACCTTGGATCTCTTTGCTAGGCATCACAATGTACTTGAAATATGAATTTGAAACATTGATGGAGGAGGCTGCACATGCAAAGGAATGGGCACAGAAGTTCCCTGCTGCAGGCAATCTGACAGATGAAAATACTTTAATCTCATCACTCTCAGACCATTTCCAATAGAACAAATAAATGAAAAAGAAAAATATCAAAATAATCAGACTAAAACTAAATCATAAAATAAGAAAGAAAAGATATGTAAGATACTAAAAAATGGCCGAACAACAGATACAAGAAAATAGTGTAAGAGAAAAATCTAACCTGCATAAGGCAATGATAAGGCTGATTCCTATACTTAAATTGCTCAAGGATGTAAATGAAAATGGTGTAGTCAAGATTGAAGAGTTCAACGAGCAGCTTAAAGACAATAGGATATTGGCAAAAAGCCAGAAATGGAAGATTGTATTTTTGTTGTTAGTTATTAAAAAACAGCTTGCAGAAAATCCAGAGGAATTCGTAAAACAGAAAGAGATGCATATTGCAGAGCTTGAGAAGCTTGGCAAAAAAGAGATAGCTGATGCAGTAAGAAATATTGAGATATCAAATCCTGAGCTGTTAAATTTGCTAAGAGAATTGCTGCAAGTAACTGCATACTTTAATAGGCAATATGAAAAGTCGCAGATAGGAGAGAAGCAGATATTGGCAGCAAGATTTAATGCAAGATTAAAACAAGATATGGAGAAAGCTAATGCTGCAGGTGCAAAAAGCAAAAATGAAGAGGAAGTCAAGAAAGAGGCTTCAGAAATAATGCAAAGATTAGGTGCAAGAGCAGAAGCTGGGGAGCTAAGGCATCTGATTGGATATTATGAGGATTTAGGTGACTTGAAAGAAAGAGCGCAAAGAGGAGGATTAAAGATTGAAGATGTGGTAAGTAGATTTAAGGAATATGAAAATGGCAATGGGAGAGCAGTTACAAGAAAAAATATTCCTATAAGAGGATTAGTAAGCGCATTTAATGATAAAAAGCTTAAGAAAGAGCTGGCAGAGAATGACCTGATAAGGAATCTTTTGACTTTTAAGCAACAAGAAGAATTTATCAAGGAGATAAAGCAATTATTGGACAAGGTATTGGAAAGCGATGATTGGGTAGGAGAGTTTACCACCCCAAGAGGTGAAACAGTCAGGATGCCTTTTATAAAGCTAAGAAAGGACCAGCCATCTGGATTTTATGATAATTTAGATAAAGGCCATAATTTTATCAGAAGGATAAGGGTTGATTTTGGAAACCATAAATTTGCAGAGGAATTAAAGACTGTCAAGAAAAATGCTAAAGAATTTCCCCCTGCATTTAAAGCTGAGTTTGATAGTATGTATAAAAGGCTGCATGATAATCCAAGATATCGTATAGATGTAATGATGGCAGCTATAAACCAACTTGATTCAGTATTTATAGATAGGATGAAGGAATTGGAAAAAGAGCAGCAAGCAATGTTAGCGCAAGAAGAGAGAAACATTGCTGATCTTATAAGAAAATTGCAGGCTGGCATCAAAGCAGCTATAGATAATTTTGTGAAGGTAATAGGCAAGCAGACACAAACAGCTGAAGATGAATGGAAAGAACTGAAATCAAGATATGAGCAGCAGGTAAAAGATTTTGTGCTTGAGCTTGATAAAATCCTGCTTGATGCTGAAACAATGAGGGATAGATTAGGTTTAAAGGAGTTAGATGATATTTTCTCAGCTAGTTTGGAACAGGAACAGGTCCTTACTAATGCAATCAGGACACAATCACAAAGGATTGCATCAGACAGGATTGATCCAGACCATCTGCCGCAGTTATATATGGATATGTTACCGATGACCTATGTGCACTCAAGGATAAATGAAGTGCATGCTGCAAGAGAAGAGATCAGATTAGTAGCTGATGAAAGGGCAGGCAAATCTTTTGGAGTAATCAAGGACATGACAGCAAGAGGCCAAGAGCTTATTAGGGAATACAGGGAAATGATCGGAACAATTGAGATGATACACCAAAGATTAGGAATAAAAGCAGAAAGCAAAATTGCTGATGAGATCGCTAAAGAGAGAATAGCACAGAGCGCGAATGAACAGACTAAGCCAGAGTATAATTAGATAGATGATAACTAAGATAAAGATGGAGTATAACAAATGATTAATGCATATAAAAATAAAAAAGATTTTGAGAAAATTAATCTTGAATATAGAGAGGTGATGTAAAATGGCAGACCCACACGGAGCAGCTGGCGGCGGTGAGCATGCAGGAGGAGAGCATCATGGGCCAAGCTTTAAAGAGAAGATTTTCCCATGGACACATAATTTTTTCATGAGACAGATTGAGAAAGGAGGATATTATTATGGCAGAAGAATCTCGTTAAGCAAAGGAAGAGCAATATCAGAAATTGGCCATGAATTAGCAGAGGAGCAAGTGTTTCAGGTTAACAAACGTAAGACTGACCAGCTCTGGGAAATTGAGCAAAATTGGGCAGCCATAGATTCAAGCAAAAAGCCTGCACACAGACAAGAGCTAGAGGAAGAATACAGCCATCTTAGCCATTATACTACAGAAGAAAAGATAGAAGATGAGATCCATTTAGCTGAATTTGGCACAAATACTGTTTTGCCGAGCCAGTTGAATGAAACTATTGAATATATACCTATGATGATCGCAGGTGTCCATTTGGTGGATTCATCTAACTCACCTATATTGGAGAATGGAGTAAGTATTAAGACACTAACTCTATTGGTAAAGCACCTTAATGGAAAAGCAAGTGCTGATCGTGAAGCATATTTTACCAAGATTAAAGATAATATTAAAGAATGGATAGAGGGAGATCAAAGACTCAAAATGCTTACGTTAGTTCAGAATAATAAAATTAAGTATGGATCATTAGATGAATTTATAGACAGCATAAAAAAGACAGATGTACCAAAGTTTTCTGACTTGCAAATAAGCCCTGTTGGCAGAGTGCATTTTGATGGCGGAAGGATGATAGGCCCAAAAAAAGCAGAGGTTCCATTCGAGATTAGATTAGCGAATACTAATAATAAGAGAAACACTACAGACAGTAAGACAATAAATAAAGAGATTAGAAAAATATACAATTTAGAGACCATATACGCGATGATCAAAAAATATAATGCTGCATTTTATGATATATATATAAAAGATAATGAAGACTTTGTTGATTGGGTGAGAAAGGAAATTGGGCTTAAGCACTTAGCTACAAGAATCTCAAAGACAAAAAACGCGAACGATTTCCTGAAGATTTTCACAAAAACAGGGTCAAGGGGAGAAGAGATAATGATTACCCCCAAGAATTATAAAGAACCTGAATATATAGAAGAATTAATGTTTTTTGGATTTTACAACATTGAAAGAATTACTTCAGTGCTAGAAGAGGTTTCAGGATTAATTCTGGAAACAGGAGTAGGTGAAGCGAGCCCTTTAAAACCACAGGAGTATGCTACTTTCAAGAATGCCATCAACAGTGCAATAAAAATTTTCACAACCGTAGACCAACAAGAACAGGATTTTAAAGGATATCTGACAGAGATTAAGCCTGCTGCGCACAAAGCATGGGAAAGATGGGATAAGCTGGTGTATTCTGATCTGCAGCCGAAAAACCTGCACTTTAAGCACACATATGAGGTAACAAGGAGGTTTAATGTGCCAAAAAAGAGAAAAGTGAAAGTCTGGAAGTTATCAGAAAATATTTTCAAGTTTTATAAAAAAGACGGAGATAATTTAATGCCTATCAAGGAGGAGGAATACAATAAGTTAGCAGCAGATAAATGTGAGAGGATACCATTTACAAAATATATTTTCTTAAATGAAGATGAATATAAGCGACTAAAGAAAGATGATCCTGAAAAAGCAAAAAAAGTTGTAGAGGATATTAAAAAAGAGTTTCAGGATATCCAATTCTTTGAGGATGTGCATCCTGTCTCAGAAAATGCTGCTGAATGGTGGAAAGGCTTCAAGAGACCACAGGAACTAGAAGCTGGCCTAGATGAAAGAGGCATGCCATTAGAAGTTTATGCTAGAGGAGACAAAAATTATGTTTTAACAGACTACTGGTTCTGGAAAACTGCACAAAATCCATGGCAGGTTAAGATAATTGCAAAGAAATTCACGAAAGAACAGTTTAAGAACATATTTGACGGCAGAGCAGAGATAAGCGGCACATTAGAATTTAAGGATGGAGACGCTAGTGTAAACTGCCAATTGCATCCATTATACAATGGAGGCTTTGGCAGAGAAGTCAAGGAAGGATTTCATCAAAAGTTAGACATCCTTGAAGTTGTCAATTACCTAAATACAAACTGGGATGCATACAGGGATGATTTTAGAGATGGAAGGTTCCATAAGTACAGCAAAACATACATAGACTATGTGACGGCTGCGCATAGGTATGAGGTGATAGCAAAAAAGTTCAGAGGCAAATTATTTGGATTAGTGCCATTTAAATCAACTGTTATACCAAAACTTAAGATAACAACAACAATGACAGGCTGGGAAAGAGATCCGTGGAAGAGAAAGCCTGCAAAAAGGGAGAATCTTCCTTGGGATGAAAAATTAGTGACGCAGGATTTTGAGATGGAATATCTGGATAAATCAAGAACGCAGATTAATATTTTAAAGGATCCTGATGGCAATAAATATAAGAGAGCGCCAGCGCACATGAATCCTGCATATGATAGGGCAGCATTGGCAGTTGTAGAGCAAAAACATGAAGGAGGACATAGCGAAGCACATGCTGACACAGCACACCATGCAAAAGAAGCTCATGCAACTTTAGAAAAATATGATCCGGACGGAGGAAATGATGGGAAAGACTGGGTTCATTGGGGAAGGATGTATTATTATGAGGACACAAGCGGCATAAATAAATATTCAGAGAATCCAGACCCTACGATAGGCACAAGAGGGATAGCTAAGTACCTTATAGATAGAGTATTAAGGGAAGCATTTACATTTGAAGAAGCAAGAGAAGTGCTGAAAGGTGGAGAACAAGGCCCAAGATATGACTTTGGAGTAAGACCGCAGGGAGTAGCGATGCCGACTGATCCACTGGGAGGAGCAGCTGGACTAATGAAGTATAGAGGATAGTAAGTTTTTATTGATAAAAATGACCAATAACAAACTAGCGCAGCATGAAGAGTATCTTAAAAAGCAGTACAAGAATAGGCTGGAAGCGCAAATGACCGAAAGGCTTAAATACTAATTGTAACATAATAGTTACATATGGAACACAAATTATACATTTATGAGATAGTATTGAACCTGCTGAAAGCAGAAAACCACCTTAGGAAGATAGCCAAGGACCTGAAGATAAACCATATGACCATAAAAAGAGCATTAGATGCGCTAGTCAAGGAAAATGTTTTAGATGTAAAAGAGCAAGGCAGAAACAACATATTTACAATTAAAAAGACACTAGAAGCACAAAGCATTGTCTTGATGGCAGAAGCATATAAGCTTATGAGACTATTAAAAAGACATCCAGAGCTAAAGCAATCAATAAGTGAACTAAAAAAATTGCCTACTGACTTAATCGTTATGTTTGGAAGCTATGCAAAAGGTTCTGAGACCAAAGACAGTGATATCGATATATTTATAGAGACTAAAGATAAAAAAATCAGGGAAAAAGCAAAACTGCACAGCAAATTCAGCATAAAGATAGGAGATTATGAAAAAGAAAATCTGCTGATAAAAGAGATAGAAAAAAACCACATCATACTAAAAGGGGTTGAATCATTTTATGAGAAGAATAATTTTTTTGGTTAAATTATGCAAGGAAGAAAAGCTAAAGATCATTGAGCCTACTGATCAAGTTAAAGAATCCTATATACAAAAGTCAAAAAGTTCAATAAGATCTGCAAATATCCTCATTGAGAATGAGCAGTTAGAAGATGCAACAGCGATGACTTATTATTCAATGTATAATATGCTGATAGCTTTACTGTATAAGGCAGGAATCAAATGTGAGAATCATGCTGCTGCAATAATAATATTAAAAGAGCTTTTTAAATTTGATAATTCATCTATAAGCTTTGCAAAAACAGAAAGAGTAGATAAACAGTATTATATTGATTTTAAGATAAGCAAAGAAGATGTAAAAGACCTTATCAAAAAAGCAGAAGAATTTAATGCAATGCTTTATGGATTTATTGATTCATTGACAAAGAAACAGATAGTAGAATATAGAGAAGAATTAAGTAAGGCATTAGTGGATAAAAGATAGAAGAGATAATATGTCCATCAACAACCTAGCCAAGCACGAAGAGTATCTTAAAAAGCAGTACAA
>DUGA01000082.1:11228-11455 GCA_013331615.1 Candidatus Woesearchaeota archaeon
ATGATTCAAAGCATCTGGAGCATTTTGTGGAAAACATTGAGCCTTACCTAAAGCATCTGAGGGAAGAGAAACAGAGAGAAGCAGAGCATGTGTTGCATGATGTAAAGCAGGCATTTGCAAGCTTACTTCATCCGATAACTGCACAAGAGCATAGATTAGCAAAAGTGCTAGAGAAGAACGTGCATCTGCTGAGGAATGTGCTGCATAAGGATGAGCTTGAGCATCTT
>DUGA01000078.1 GCA_013331615.1 Candidatus Woesearchaeota archaeon
TTTTAAGGACAGAGACTGCTGCAAGTTTTTTCCCAAAAGAAGTGCACAAATTCAAAAAAGACATCAAAACTCTGCCTCATTCAGTTGTCTGGGCTGACTGCTGCCCTAAGAATATCTTAATAGCGAAGAAAAATAAAGATAATGCCAACAATAAAAATAATCCTAAAAATAGAAACAGTAGGGGAGCTAAAAATGATATCTGCTTTATTGACTTGGAATTTGCGCATTATAATGCACCTGTAATAGACGTGGGTTTTTTTATTGCGCATATCCTGCTGTTTGCTGTTAAAAATAAAAGATATCTTGCTGATATGCAGGAGGGCATTAATGAATTTATAGGGTCGTATCATCATGAATTAATCAAGGCAAAATACACTAAAAGATCAGCTGATAAGATAATACGACTGTCATTCAATTATGCAGGCATAATAATGCTTCACAAGGCTTATTCTGCTGCGAAGTATAAAGAATATTCAGAAAAAAAGATAAGAAAAGAGATAAAAAAGACTGCAGCAGATCTTATCTCTAATAAGACTTCTCTATAACTTATATCTTGATGCTACATGGCGAGAATCCGCATCCTGGGCATGTAGCGCATCCTTCTGTCATGTTCATATCTACCCCGCATTCAGGGCATGGGTTTTGCGCAATCGGCTGTTGAGCATCTGCATTTTCACTCGAATGCTGGCTAGCTAATTCTGAACCATGTGTCACGATTATCTGCTCTTTCTGCGCAATCTTCTGCTCAACTTGGACATGCATTTCAGGCTCTAATACAATCTTCTCTGCAATCAGCTCTTTGACAGTTATTTCTTTAATAGGATTAACAATCAAATGATATGGTGTTGTCAGTGCGCCAGAAGCTAAGGCAATAATCTCATCACCCATTGCAATCTTTTGACTAATCATTCCTGTATGCATATCAGTTATTGTAATCTCAAATGTCTTTGCCCTGACTCTTTGGAATTCGCTTGCCTGCGTCTCAACACTCAAGATAGGATATCTGCTCCCATCTCTATAAATTGTGATGCCTTTTATCTTTTTCTGCCAAGCATCTAAGTAAACAGTTGAAATTATTTCTGGATTTATGTCTTCAGGTAGATTTACCGTTGAAGAGATGCTCTGGTCAATATATCTCTGCACAATGCTTTGTATCTCTACTCTTTTCTCTGGCTTGATATAGTGCGCAGTCCTAAAGAAGAATGTTGGCAAAATGCTTTTAAGATCTTTTTCAGTTGTTGCAACCAGTGCTTTTTCATTCAGGTTCTTCATATCAATGTATGCCTGCACTGTCGAATGGAACACTTTAAAGAATTGGTTGAAACTTTCACTTCTTCTTGTGTAAAACAACGCAAATACTGGTTCAATGCCTCCAGAGACTCCGATATAATTCTTTTTGCCGAGCGTAAATCCTAATATTGCATTCGATATTGTGCCTGTAGGAGCAATTGAAAGAGATGCAACATTTCTAATTCCTTGCTTCCTTATCTTTTCCTGTATCTCTGGATCGATTACCTCTTTCAAAAATGGAGAATCTTTATATTTCTCATAATCATAGCATTTGAACGGCTCTTTTTCTCCTGCAATATCAGAAGATGCTTCATAACAAATATTTGCAATGAACTTTGCTGCTTTATTGACGATTGCAATGCCTTCATCGCTGTCATAATGTATGCCTAATTGATTTAGCATATCAGCGATTCCCATGATGCCTAAGCCAGTCCTTCTTGTCTCTTCTGCTGCTTTTCTCTGCTTATCCAATGCATTCAAGACCTGATTCCAGGTAACTACATTATCCAAAAATCGTGTAAGATTTTGTGTTGCAGTCTTTAAGTTTTCCCAGTCAACTCTTGCATTTTCTGTATAGCCATCTATTACAAATCTGCTTAAATTTATGCTGCCGAGATTGCATGCTCCGCCATCCTCAAGTGGGACCTCTCCGCAAGGATTTGTCGAGCTGATAGGTCTTCCAACATAATTGCTCGGAGAATAGTGCGACATAGTTGTCCAGAATATCAAGCCAGGTTCTGCTGTCTTGTAATTGCTCGCAACAAAAAGGTTCCAGACATCTCTTGCTTTAACGAGATTCCTTATCTCTCCCGTATTGTCTGAATTATAATACAGCAAAAAGTCTCCTGAATATTTTATTGCCAAGTCATAATCTGTGCCTTCAATCTGCACAACATAATCCCCAAACACATCTCTTTTTTGGTTATTTTGAAGGTCTTTTTCAGAGATCTCAACATTATATGTTCTATTTAAGAAACCATTCAACTCCCTTAAATCATTGAAGACATTATATGTCTCGTAATTCTTGATCTCTTTTGACGGCATCCCATAAGAGTAATGGGTTTCCTTATCTTGCTTGACTTTTATCTTGTTTCCGGCTGCAGTTTTAGCTTTCTTATACACCACAATCTTATCTGGCCCATGCTTTGTCTGTTCTTGGACTGCNNATTATCTGCTCAGTTACCCAGTTATTGTTCTTTTTTACATTTATGAAATTGATGATCTCTGGGTGCTTGACATCAAGCGTTAACATCAATGCTCCTCTTCTACCGCTCTGTCCAATTAAACCTGTTGTTAATGAATAGAGTTCCATGAACGAGACTGCTCCAGTTGATTTATCTGCAGCATTATGGACAACTGCATCTCTTGGCCTCAAATTTGAGATATCTATGCCAATTCCTCCACCGTAAGAATAAGTTCTTGCTGCTTCATACGCAGCTTTGTATATTGATTCTATATTGTCTTCATCTATCAAGCTTACAAAGCAGTTAGCCAAAGTCTTTAACCTGTAAAGATCTCCTGCGCCTGCCATGACTCTTCCACCAGGAAGATAATATCCGTTGTATAGGTCATTGTAGAATTTGACAGCAGATTCTTTCTGCTTTTCATCATTCTCTTCAACTGATGCTATGAAGGAAGCCAATCTTACAAACACATCTTCTGGATTTGTCTCGATCAAGCCGCCTGCAAGATCTTTCAAACAGTATTTTTTATGATAAATATTTCTTGCGAGCTCACTTCCACCTAAATAATCATCATGGACTTTTATCTCGCCAGTTTTCTGCATCCTTTTTAGCATATAATATAGGCTTTTGTATGCAGCAATTCTTGCAGGATCGACCATCTTAGAAAGCTTGCTCTTATGCACAAACATTGCATCGATCTCTTTTGGAAGCTCAATCTTGCTAGCCCTTTCTTCAGCATGCTTTGCCCTGTAAAGGATGTATGCTTTTGCAGTTGCTGCATGGCCCTGCTCGATAAGCACTTTTTCAACAGTATCCTGGATCTCTTCAACAGTAGGAGTATAAGATTGAGTTAAGGAGCTTGGATCTGATCTTGAATCAACTTTTGCAGTTACGGTCTTAACAACTTCATCTGCAACTCTCTCTGCCTCTTTGAGGTCATGGCCACCTGCAGTCTGCGCAGCTTTGAATATAGCATTGATTATCTTCTGCCTGTCAAAATTTTCTAATTGCCCATCACGCTTTCTGATCTGTATAATCTTGTTTTTAGAACTTATCATCTAAACCCACCCCTTTTCCTCATTTAGCTCTTTTGATTTAAAATGTTTTTGATTTTTATTATGACAAAATCCTGAAATTTGTAATCTTTATCCTAAATTTCCTTCATTTTTTCTCGTCGATGTGTCGTCGAGCAAACCACAACGTGTTGTATGCTGTCTGCTTGAGAACCACAATCCCTTGGACTTTTAGAATGATTTACTGCTTTATAAAGATTTCTGTTTTGCAAAATATATGTTTTGATGATTAGTTTTCCAATGTTATGTTTGCAAGAATGTATTTGGAAGTGATGGTTTTGAAATATTATTTTTATATGATTAGTTTGAGAGAAGTATGTAATTATAATAATCTTTAACTTGTTTTACCAGTTCCTGCAGGAACAGGCATTTGTGCTGGAGCAGCAACGTATGTTTTTTTTGCAGCATAAGCTGCTTTTATTGCCCCAAGAAGTGGTGTAAAATCTTCTTGTAATCCTGTTGATGTTGCTGCTCTTTTTTCTACTGCAGCTCCTGTTGCAGCCATGCGTCTTGCAACCCCATTGTCTGAGACAATATAACTAACTATTGCATCTGGGATATTCTGTAAACCATCATCATTAAATGTTGCTATTGTTTCAGTTATATGGCTTCTTGCTCTTTCAACATTACTTTCATCTCCAATCAAAAGTATCCTAGGCGCAACATCAGAACCTAAATGAGCAGCTAAGATATCATCGATTGCTAATTGATACGAGTTATATGATTTAGTCGTATGTGTATTGATAACATATAAATCAGCAGGACCATTTGCAACTGTTCTTTGTATTGATGCAATATGATCTACCCTGTATTCAATTGTTCCGCAATAAGTTAAAGAATATCTTTCTGCAACCTCAGGATCAGCATCTAATGCTGTTTTCCATGCTTCTTGATTTTTACCTGCTCTACCACTATAATCATCAAAATGCAGAATATTAACCTTATCATCTAGTCCTGTTGCTTGAATTGCTTTCAATACTTTGTCTACTCTATTTGCCATACAAAAACCCATCAAAGCCCCTTATTTATAAAGGTTGTGACAGATTTGATGAGATCTTTCTTCGCTTATGTTTTTTTGATAGCAAATTATATATAATAAATCTAAAAACTTTCTAACTTATGGCATTAAAACCTCAAGACGAAGATCCTTATGCAGCAGGTGATGCTGCGATGAGAGCACATGCAGAAATGTATGGTGAAGATGAAGGTAGCAGAGCAGACACAAAAGCTCCATCAGATTCTCTCGAGGGTAGATTAGATGGTGTATCACCTATTCCAATAGAAGATGATGAAGTTGTCTTATTGCACAGCGGAACTCTAAAAAAGCCTATGCCTAAAAGATTATCTTCGCTAACTACAAAAAGCTTGGAATTAAGGTTAGGATTTTTCTTAAAAGATTCGCCTGGATATATGCGAAAGGCCATTGAGGTAATAAGTAAAAAAGGATATTCTATCTTAACTGCTGGAGGTGAGATCTGCACAAGTGGACAGGATTTAGACAATCCTTTGACATTTTCTTATCTTGAATTTATTGCTATGCCTGTTTCAGTTGCCCATGATCTTTTGATGAGAGGATGTAATGTTCACTTATATTCCGGAGCAACCCCACGGGAAAAATACACTTTTAGAGAAAGGTCAAATTTTGAGATTTGTTATGATGCAGAACATGGCATATTTGCAACATTTATGGGAGACGGAAGAATGAACTTTGTCGAGCAACCTGAGCATCTGGGCATTACTGTCGTGGCAGTTCCATCTGGAGATTTGACTGAAGTAGATCAATTAGAAAAAATATGGGATAATGTTGCCAGTAAAATGTCAAGATTAAGTTCAGGATTGCCTCCACATAACTTAACACAAGAAGCGTTTGAATTCAGAAATGCAAATCTTCCACGCTCAATAAATTATTTGCCTTACAGGATTGCCAATGCAATTGCACGAAGATATCCTACTAATATCTGTGCATCTTTGCTGTTGGATTTAGTAGGCGGTACATATGATGTTTTTAGAAAATAGCTATATCCAAATAAAAATAATTTCTAAAGAATACTCTCTTTAACTTGTCTCTCTGAGTTTACAAAATCATTAACTCTTCACAATCTCCCCAGTCACGCTCCTAAGCATATGCCCAACAACCTTGATATCAACCCACTCATTAAGAAGAAGTTTCTGTTTAATCCCAACGCAAAGAGGATAGCTTCCTATCTGCCTTGCAAATGTTGTGTTACCATCATGGATTTCAGTGCGAAGTCCTGTCATAATGGTTCCGTTCGGCACAATCTTTCTTAGCATAGGAAGGTCAATTTCTTGCCTGATTTGATTTCTCCAGCTCCAATATCTTTTTTTATTTTTCTTGATGAATTTGCTGCCAACAGCTGCCATCTGCGTGCCTTCAAATACAACTACCTGTCTTATGTTGATCCTGCGCAGCTGGATATTATTGTCAAGCATATGTTTGAGATTGACCATATTATACTGTTGAGTCTCCTTGCTCTCTCCCTCTAATCCGAATATAATATTAATGCCAGGCAGAAACTTAGGCATACCATTTGAGCCGCGAACCTGGCCATATTTGTTGATTATCTTTGCAGCATTTAATGTGCTGTCAGCATCTGCATTCAGTTTATTTAAAGCAATGACTTTTGGATCAAAGCTCTCAACACCAAATGCTGCAACATTGCCTGGAGTGCAATACTCAACTACAAGCTTTGTCTTTTCTTCAGTTACAAATCTTGGGTTTACGTTGTCTATGTGCAAAATCTCTGGCTTACAATTATCTACAATCGCTTTCAGCATCTGCTCGATCTGCTGTGGAGAGCGAGAGAAAAAGTCTGCCTGCTTTCCTAAACGGATATTCTTTATCCCATTTCTTGCAAGTGCAATGCATTCATCAACAACATCCTGTATCGGCCTTAGCATGAAAGCGTTCTTGACTGGCTCTGTGCAAAAGCTGCATGTTGCAGCATTGCAGCCACGTGCAGTCTCAACATCTACAATCATAAATTCAGAGTATTGTGGATGCTGTTTGACAATCTCTGCACCTAAGATCGCTTGTTCTCTTATGAATTTGTACATATTAGTTGCTTGGACATCTTCTGAGAAATTATTTGCCATCAGTAAGTCAAATTTGTATTCCAAATTAGGGATAACTAGACCAAATCCATACTTCAGCATTGCAGTATTTTGCTGTGTTGCTAATCTGCCTCCAAACAACCCTTCACCAGCCATTGCGCTTGGTCCAGTTAAAACTTTTAAACATTTCAAATCCTTGATGAACATAGAAATTTCTGCCAAAGTTCCAGGCAATGCACTAAGGTATTTTCCAGGCGTCTGGACTCCGCCGACTACAATTAAGATATCTGTGCTGTCAAGAATCTTTTGTATGTTAGGGTAGTTTTTTGACAGGTTTGCAATGCGGATGTTTGTAGTTGCTGTGTTCTTGATCTTGCCGTTGTAGAACTTATGCAGACGGATGTCATCGATGGTAAGATAGAAATAGTCATGCTGTGTGTCATCTATGTTCTGATTAATATTATTCTCTTTATTATTACTCTCGTTATTGCCTTTAATATTATCTCTATTATATTTTAAAATAGCTCCTGCTATGTATCTGGGATAAGTGATTAAGTAAGGCGGCACACCTAATCCAGATGGCTCATCTGTGTAACAGTCTAGTATTGTAAAGCGCATGTTATTCTCTCCTCAGTTATCAGCTCTTATTCAGAAAAAATCGACGAGAGATTATAAAGATTGTGATAAATTTGCAAAAGTATTATATATCTTAACAACTCTTGTTAAAATCAAAATGGACCAAATTGCTTTACTACTCCTCCAATCATTCTACCTTCTTCTGCCAGCTTATTTTGCCAACATGGCGCCTGTCATCTTCAGGAAAGTAAATTTCTTGAATGTGCCTGTAGATTTTGGATATACTCTAAAGATTAAAAAATCTAGAGGAAAGAAAGATGCAAGAGACAGAATCTTCGGCGACCATAAGACGTGGCGAGGATTGTTTTTCGCAACTGTTACTGGGATAGGTATTGCGTTTATTCAGTATCTTATCCAAGATTATCCTTTTATCTCAACCGTGAAATTATTCCCCTACAATAACTGGCTGTTAATCGGCTTTTTGCTAGGCTTCGGCGCAATTTTCGGCGACTTAGTCAAGAGCTTTTTCAAGAGAAGGCTGCATATCAATGACGGCAAACCATTATACTTTTTTGACCAACTAGATTATGTTGCTGGCAGCTATCTCTTTCTCGCATTTTATTATGTTGTAAACTTAGAAATCATTGCTGCATCTATTGTACTGAGCTTTAGCTTGACTGTAATAATCAATCATCTCTCTTATTATTTAGGGATTAGAAAAGAGAAGTGGTAAACCTGAAAACTAATTCATCATGCCAACTTAACCCTAATTAACAAGAATAATCCATTTATTTCAGACTAAGCACAGTCTGCACTTTCTTCGTGAATCTGCGCATATCGTTTGATTTTATTATCTCTGCAACATTTAAGTAAGGAGCAAGGTCATGTTCAATTTTCTCAAACATTTTTTTGCCTTTTGGAGTTAATGCAAGGTTTTTGTTATCATAACTGACTATCTTCTTCTTTTCAAGAATCTCAAGTTGCCTATATAACGTCCTTTCTGTTTTTGTGGTTATATGCGCCTTAGTCGCTAATTCAATAAAAGATGCTTTGGAAATAAATGCTTCAAGTGGCTTGTCATTAAACTGTCTAGAAAACTCAGTATATATTCTGCCAAGTGCAAATAAGATGAACTTCTGCGCACGAGAATGGTTGATGTCTGCCATATTGCCCCCTTGAGGACAAGTAGAGTTAAGAAGTATTTAAAGATTGCTGATTTGAAAATCTAAATTTGTAAAAATATTAAACTTATAATTTTTATCTTTTGCTCAGTGCCTGCCGACTATCTTTGGCCATAACATGGTTTTAAAGAAGCTGTATGCGCTTGCATAATGTCCTTCTACTCTGTTTCGTCTATAATTTGCTTGAGAAAATGCATTATTGAGTGATTCAAAAAATTCCTGTTCAGTTCCTGCTCTGAATCCTTCTCTTGGAATACCTGTTCTTGACAGTCCAACCTGATAGATATCAAGATGCGTATCGGAGTTTGCAACCTCTGGCAATCCATATTCCTTTGCTCTTCTTCTTGCTAAAACATTTGAAACCCACATCCATAATGTATTCTGATGGTTGCCTGTTTCTAAAGTAGGATGGTATTTTCTAAAATATCCCTCAAGACGTGCCATCTCTTCTTTTGTAGGAAACCTAAAACTCACTAAGTTTGGCACCCAGATGCTAAATACATGATCCATAAAATGAAATGCCCCTACAGCTCTGCTTTCTTCAATTGCCTGATCTATGGTTATCTCAAACCTATTATACTCTCTTTTATTTCCAACAAGCGCGATATGCAAATTCTCTTTACATTCAAGCTCTGCGCCTCTCACTAGATACAATGTTTTTCCTTTATGTTTTACTTCTGCAACTCTTGGTGCAACATCAGTGTCCAATAATATATATTCAATGCTTTTGTCTCGTAATTTTTGCAATGCTTCATCAAATGTAAGAAGCAGATGATTGCTCACATCCTCTGTTTTTGTCATAATTGCAAGAACATCTACTCTCTGAGAAGCTTCTTCAATCAGCTCTTCTATGTCTTGATCTTTTCTGAAATGTGCATGCAAGTCAAGATAAACATAATCAGGGTCTTTTGGCCCTACTTTAAGTCCAACAACAAGATCTTTGAGATAAGAAGGCAATTCTTTAATTGTATCTGGATGTGCATAATACCTTGTTCCACGTGTAACTAACCTAAATGTGTCTTTTACTATGTCTGCTATTGAGCCTTTCTTGTCGACTGGCATATTAAATAAGGGGTTCTCTACGCATATTTAAATCTTTCTATTGTAACTACTTGAGAATAACTAAAAAATACTTATTTCAATCAACCGTAAACAATTCACTATCGTGCTCAACATCAAACAATCCTATCCTAGCACCTGCATCTAACCAGCCATGAGCATAGTTTAATGCAGCAAACGCAGTTACAATATCTCCTTTCTTGGCGAAATGCTTTGCATCATCATAATAGCAAGTTGCCATATCAAGAAAATCTGTCGCTGCTTTCTGCCAATCTAAATCTTTAGGTGCTTTTTTCACAATCTTGACTTTCTTTAGCGCTCTTCCTGTCACGTCAAAGTATTTGTCTAGCTTTTGCTTGGTTATTGTATCAGTTACATTCATTTTAGTACGTACTAAGTACGTAGTTATATATGAATATTTCTGTGGAAGTAATGTTATTCTTATACCTTCATTTAAACTAAAGTTTAATCAGAACTAAGTAAATAGAACTACCCTTTAATGGAAATGCGCATTATGCTCTACAAAGATGTAGTGCTTTTCTTCGCCTGTTATCTCCTGTATTATTCTTTTGACTATGATCTTCTCAGGATCTGGCATCAATTTAACGCGAGCCTTGATGTCAGCAAAGCTTTCAAAAGGCTTGTCTTTTCTCGCTTCAATTATTTCCCACATATGCTTTTTTCCTAAGCCCGGCAATAATTCTAGCTGGTGCATCCTTGTTGTAAGTGGCTGAGCTCTATTAAAGAAATCTACAAATGTTTTTGGATTCTTTCCAAGAATATCCTTTATCACAAATTCAAGCTCTGAGCTGGCAGTTGATGTCAATCTTTCAATAGGTAATTTTCCTATAATATGATGTATCTTATCTCTTTTTCCTTCACCGATATACACTTCTTCATATGGCTGTAAGAAGACTTCTTTCTTTGGGACTAGTTCTAATAATACGAAATGATTCTTGCCGATAGCCTGCACAATTGCACTCTTCCTATGCATAGGTCTTGTGTCATTAGGGTAACCATTAGGAAGATAATCTAGCACGACCACATTCTCTTCCTTCTGCACCTGTTGCCTGTTTTGTTCTTCCATTTTAATCAAATAATTGCTTCTTTGTTGAGTATTGCTTTATTATTATATAAATATTTAGTATTTTGTGCTCTTAACTTAATACATATATATATATTTTAACCTTATTGTGATTAACTCTTGATAATCTCTTATCGTAAGATAGGAAATAGATTTAGGTTATTTAGTTGTGCTATACTCTGCCAGCACATCTACGATCTTTTTCAGATTTTCTTTGGTTACGCTTAACGTATAACCTTGTAGAATTACTTTCAGCTCTTCAGCTGTCTTTGGGCATAGATCTAATATTTTGCAGATATGCTCTTCCTTTAATCTAGGAACCTCAAGCTTACTTATCTTTTTCTTTAGCTCGTCTGCTTTTGTATAATCAAATTCAAGAACTTGAGAGATGTATTCTTCTGTCTTATTTGCTCTGAAATTTAGCTCAGTGTCACGCTTCTTTACATTTTCTAGTTCTAACTTAAGCTCAGCCATTGAGATTGGATGTTCGCTAATTAAATGTGGTTTTGCCATTTTAGTTACCTTTATATCCTTTTTATATCTTACTTAACTTATCTGTTAACTTGACTAATTTTAGGTGCACAGGGTGCACAATTAAAATTTTTGCTTTATTAAGATCGTTCATCTCAACCTTATAACATTCTCCCTGTTTCTCTCTGACAATGCCTACTTTGCTGTGGAACCTAGGAAGATACATACCATTCTGAATCGCAGGTTCTGCGCTTAAATATACACTATCTCCATCTTTAAATGTTTGGAAATATCTTCGTATGCTTATCTTGCCTTTCTGCCTGAAATGCTTTTTCAGCTTATCTCTTGTTCTTGTCCTGAATCCGCCAATGTCTTTAACCATGTTTAATCCCTCTACAGTTGATATAACTCTATACTAAGCAATATTTAAATCTTATATCTTTATAATCATGCATAAATTTATTAAAAACCCCCTCATATATAAAAAGCTTTCGCACATTGGTATATACATAGCCAGAGCAATGGCGTACGTCGCCAATGTTGCAAACACAATCTAGTCTTCCATCCAGAAAGTTTCGGAGATTGCAAGAGAGAAACTTTCAATAATGTTATCCTGCGAGTGTTTGCAGGCGACGGTCGAGTGAAGAGCAAAAAACCATACGTAGTGTGGTTTTTTGTTTTTCGAGACAAGCCATTGCTCTGGCGTAAAAAAATCAGCTATGCATGTACGCACATTGTAGCTGCATTGAAAATATCGCTTTGCGAGGTCGGCATCGGCTCGCCTCTCGCTAGGTTATTGGCATATATCGGTAAAGCCCCGTAAGGGACAACCCCCTTACCTCTTAAAATGACTAATTTAATTGAGCCTCGCAAATTGATGCCGACCATAATTTTCAATGCAGCTGTACCTTGAAGTTATTACTACTCTAAAAACAAAACATTTAAATATCTGCATAACTAACTAAATGAAATAATAAAAAATTACAGAGTAAAAAAGAGGACAATGCAGTATTGAAAGGAGGCGTTTAAAAATGGCAGGATTTCTATCACAGTTAAAAACAAAATTTGGCAAAGTTGTCGGCGGAGAGGAAGATTCTTCAAGCGATGCAAGCAGTGAATATGTTGAGCTTGGCCCTGAGACACAGGTTGAAGGCAGCTCAAAGATTGTCGTAAGACCATTTGTGCTTGAGACTTTTGAAGACATTAAAGGCATTCTTGATTCATTAAGAGAAGGATACACTATCGCTCTTGTCAATATTCGACCATTAAAAGATAAAGATTTAGTGGAATTAAAAAGAGCAGTCAACAAATTAAAGAAGACAACTGATGCTATTGAAGGGGATATTGCAGGATTTGGAGATGACTGGGTTGTTGTTACACCAAGCTTTGCTTCAATCTATAGGAACAAAGAGACAACTGACGTCAAGGAAGACGCTTCAGCAAAGCAAGAACAGCATGTTCAGGAGTATTAAGGGATTTTTCTAGTTTATATTTTCTATTTTTTAGTCTTTTAACTATATCATCTTATCTATCTAATTATAACCTATTTCTATTTATCTGTTCAATTAAATCTCTATACAATCTGCTGTTAAGGGCAGCAATCAGGATTTTGTCAGGCAGAATTGCAATATGCCTTGTCCCATCTTCACTTACCCTGTCACCCCACATTACATCTCCTAGTTCACTGCCGTCTTCGTATCTCACATGGAATCCAGCACAATCAAGAATATATGCTCCAGCACCGATGTCTATGAGCTTAGGACCTTTCATCACATACCCTGCTCTCTCAAGCCTTAATAGGCCTTGAATATCATGCGCCATTGCTTTTCCATCATTCTTAAATAATTTGCTTACTCTAAAACCAAGTGTATTATCTCCGTGCAGCTCGTGTGACTGAAACGTTCTGAAAGTATGCGCGCCGCCTGTAACATCGCCACCTTCTTTATATTCTACATGGATACTTTGTTCTCTCCCATCCTCATCCATTTCTACAACATTATTCTTGCCGCGTGCAATTAAGAACATCCCAGTTTCCGGATAATAAAATATTGCAAGCTTGAATCTGCAAGTATCTTCTCCTGTTCGTTCCAATATTGAAGTACAAACAGCATAATTACTACTTGTTCCGTCTTTATAATAAGAAGAGCCGTCTAAAGCATCAAACGCTAAAAGAAATCTTGCATTGTCTCTGTTAGCATATAATTGTTTTTGAACAGCTGTTTGTTTATCTGGCTCAATATTTTCTTCAACAGTGATGTATAGGTCAGGAAAATGCTGTGCAAGATGTCTTAATATTGTCTCCTGGTTGTGCATATCAACAAGAGTAACAACAGATGCAGGATTAACATCTCCTTTAAAATCTGGGTAGCTTTCGCGAACAGTTTTTCCTAAATCTTTGATTCCTGCTCTCTGTCCAAGAGTAAAGTCTTTTACGCTAAGGCATGCTCTTATTATTTCTCTTTCAAGATCAGATAAGGTATAATCTTGGACCATACTATTAAACAAAACAAAGAACTTGTTTATAAATTTTGTCGTCAATAATCTCTAAATTATTCTTTTAATCTACCTGAACTTCATCTGCGGCATTCCACCGCCTTGAAGCTTCTTCATCATCCTTTCCATATCTCTAGGAGAGCCGCCGCCCATCATCTTGACCATTTTCTTACTCTGCTTGTACTGCTTCAGTAACTCACGAATTTCATTTATGCTGCATCCACTGCCCTTTGCTATTCTCTCAATCCTGCTGCCGGAAATTAATTCAGGATCCTCTAATTCTTTTTTAGTGCAGCTGTTCATTATATATTTCCACTTTTTTAACTTTCCTTCCTGCACAGAGATCATGTCTTTTGGTAATTTCAGCTGCCCCATTCCAGGAATAAGCTCCATGACTTTCCCTAATGGCCCCATTTTGCTCATTGCTTCCATCTGCTGGTAAAGATCAACTAGATTAAATTTGCCAGACATGAACTTTTCGCCCATGTCCTTTGCTTTCTCTTCAGAAATCTCATCCATAGCATCCTTTGCTTTTTCCAGCAAAGATTCAATATCTCCCATGCCTAATAGTCTTCCAACAAATCTTTTTGGAGAAAAATACTCTAAGTCATCTACTTTCTCTCCTACTCCGATAAATTTGACATTTGCATTTGTAATAGAGCAAGCACTTAATGCACCGCCGCCTTTTGCAGTGCCGTCTAATTTTGTGATAATTACACCAGTTACACCGCATGCATCATGGAAACTTTGCGCTTGTTTTTGTGCAGCTTGTCCAATATCTGCGCTTAAGACAAGCAAATTTTCACTTGGTTTTATTTTGCCATTAAGCAATTTTAGCTCTTCAACTAAATCTTCAGAAAGCGCATCTCTGCCAGCAGTATCTACAATAAGTATGTCATATTTTTCATATTCATGCAGTTTTTCAAATTTCTCATAGATTCTTAATGCAGCAGTGTTGATATCACCGGTTTTTTGAGCACCTAAAGCTATTTCTTTATCGCTGTAAACAGGAACATTAATAGCTTTTCCAACTTGCATTATCTGATCAATTGCTGCAGGCCTATGGACATCTAAGCCAACTAATGCAACTTTATATCCTCGTTTTGTGAAATATTTTGCAATTTTGCCTGTTGTAGTTGTTTTACCTGAACCAAATAGCCCAACAAGCATAATTTTGAACGGCTCTTTTCCATCTTTGCCAGATTTGACAACTTTTATCTCTGACACATCTTTGCCCAAAAAGTTTGTAAGCTCTTCGTAAACAATATTTACAAGATGCTCTTTCTTTGTCAATACAGCAGGAGTCTGCTCTTTTGTGATTCTTTCTTTTATCTTATTCGTCAGCTCAAAAACTAATTTAACATTTACATCGCTCTGCAATAAAGCTCTTTGAATATCCTTAACTAACTCATTTATCAGCTTGTCATCTACAAAAATTGATTTTGCTATCTTGCTTAACGTGTCTTTCAGTGAGCTTCCTAATTTATCGAGTACCATATTATTGAGAATACTTGTATAAAGTTTATAAATTTTTAGGAGAAATGTATGTATTAGGCTAATCTTAAAAAAGCCAGAGCTGGGGCTGACGTCGCCAAGTTTGCAAACACAATCCTCTTCTCCTGCTAGAACAAGCCGGAGATTGCAAGAGAGGCTTGTTCCTTCTTGCAAACGAGCAAGTGTTTGCAGGCGACGGTCGAAAGGCGGAAATTTGTATANNGCTCTGGCTTTTATCGTCTAAAGCCTAATACATACGGAGAAATTTAATTTTATCATGCTGCTTTTTTGTTTTCAGCTAACATTTGGACTATTTGATATAGAAATGTTTATATACTAGTTCATCTCTATTTGTTATTAACTAATAACTTTTTGTGATGAATATGTCAAAATACATTGTTGAAACAAAGCTAGGGCATTCACCTAATCTAAATACCGTTATCATGGTAGAGGAAACTTTTAAGAAGATTGATGAAAGCATAATAACCATAGCAGAGCTCAAAAGAAAGCTTCCAAGACAGGTTAACCATAATGTCCTAAAGATAATTCTTGAATATTTGGAGAGAAGCAATAAGATTGCAGTAAGTTTGCGCGGCATTACATGGATACATAACACAAATCCTAATCTAAGAAAAGCAATCACAAAAGGTCTTGAATTATGAAGACTATAAGGATAGTTCTATCGCCAGAAGCAGAAGAAGTCTACAAATATTTAAATGAAGAATCTACTCTCTCAAAAACAGAAAGAGCAATTCTTCATGCATTCCATCAGAAAATATCACTGATAAAAGTAAACCTCCACTATGGAAATCCTGTAGCTAAAAATCTTATTCCGCAGGAATACATAGCTAAATACGGCGTAAAAAATTTATTTAGGGTTGAACTGCCAAATTATTGGAGAATGTTATACACTTTAACAGATGGCGATAGTGAGATTGAGATTATAGCATTTATTCTTGATATTATGGATCATCCTACTTATGATAAAAAATTCAAATATAGAAGAAGATAAAAATACTATCTTAAAAACCGTTATTTGTTTTCTTTCTCAACTAGACTAAACCATTGCTCAAATTCATCCGGAAATTTTTTTCTATGTTCACTAAACCAGTTGCTTATTTTGAAGCCATCAAGGTAACCTAGCATATCTTTTGTGGCAAATTGTTTTTCATAATCTGTGCCTAAGCCTAAACGAATAGCAAGTATACTATACCTAGCGCCAATGTTATCGTTTGGATTGGATTTCAGGAGATTTCTGAAAATTTCCAGGGCTTTTTCTGTCTCGCCTTGTTCCCATAGTTCTGATGCATATCTATCAATTAAGCGTATTATATGCCGATTATCTAGCCAGCCCCAAATCATCTCTTTAGGGAAATTACCCTCTTTATCAACTATTCTGTTCAAAGCTCTTTGGTAAGCTTCTAAGATAAGTTTTCTGGCTTGTATGGTTTTTCCTTCTGCTCCAAATATATCGCAAATAACTAAATAAGGATCATAAAAATCAGGATCTTCTTTGATAAGTTTTGACATTTCTAGAATAAGTTTTTTGAAAGGCATATGCTTTTCCAGTATCTCATAATATTTATCAATAACTTTGTGCTCCTTATCCAAAAATTGCAGTATTTGTTTTCTCCTTCTTGGATTAACAGTTTTATTTTCCATTTTTTTGAATGAGATTTTTTACATTACCAACCTAAAATAAATCCTTCTTCTTTCTGCTCCTTTATTCTCCAATTTAATCAACTCCAGATGCCCAATCTCAGAAAGAGTTTTTACATGTGTACCACCATCTGCCTGTACATCAAATGGTGTACCATCTTTTCCAGAACCTGCTTCGCCAATTTGCACAATCCTTAACTCATCAACTGCAGGAGGTAATGCTGCAGCAAGTTTTACGATGCCTGGAATCCTCATCGCTTCTTCTCTTGGCAGAAAGTAAATCTTGACAGGCAGATTTTTATCTATTACTTCATTTGCTTTCCTGACATATTCAGCCATCTTCTCTCTGTCAAAATCCTTCAATGAAAAATCTATCTTTGCTTTTTCTGTCTCTAGCTGATTGCCTGTTATCAATGCGCCTGTTTCATTATTTATGACAGTTGAAAGTACATGAGAAGCTGTATGATAACGCTGCAAAGCATTTCTTCTCTGCCAGTCAATCTTGCCATGCACTTTATCGCCTACTTTAAGGCAGTCAGAATCTTTTCCGGGATTATTAGCTGGATTATTTGGGTCATTCATTTCATGTGATATTTTTACATCATTCGGATTCTCGCTGTGTGTCTTTGCTGCAAAAACAACATTAAAGATTTTGCCATCCCTTATTCTTATAAGTGTTCCAACATCATTCAACTGTCCTCCTGAGTTAGGATAGAAACAAGTTTGATTAAGGACAACAGATTTGTTTCCGTTCTTAGGAATATTTTCATCTTTTCCACTTGGCGCATCTGCTGCTGAAACTACTTCTGCGTCAAATTCTTGTAGGTAGCTGTCTGTCAGATAGAGTGCTGATTTCATTTTTTTATAGATGGATTTTATTGTTGCGCAATTTAATGTCTCAACTTTAATGTTTTTATAAATTTAGGATTTGGTCTTAATCTTTCATCTAAAGGTTTAGGGTCATTTAAAGTTTCTCCAGTTTTTAGGTTAAGAGGAGATAAAAAACATTTAACACTATTTTCACATTGGTTTCCGTCTTGATCTACCCAAAGGTAAAACCCTGTCATAAAAGTCTTTTCTTGTTCTCTTCTTGCAATAATTGCAGATATATCCTCTCCCTTCTGAACTGCTAAAGGAATATATAATTTAGGGTAATTTTTCGAGTTATTTTGTTCTACAGAACTACCAATATAACAATGTTCTTGAGGAGTTAAATATTCGCCTCTATCTGTCCATTCATTTATCATTTTCACACTTTTTGTAGTTTCAATCTGTTTAAATTACTCTATAAAACTAGTGTCTATATTTAAAATTTATGATTTTTTATTACTATATAGTCAATAAATCCTAATTTGAGTTATCTGGACAATTTTACAAAATCTCGTGCAATAAACTGAATGAAAACTATTTCTTCTTGGCATTATAAACAGATAATTTGATATTTTTTACTCTCACTTATTTTATTTGTCATTTGACTTTATGAAACACAAAATGCCTGCCTTCTTTCTCTCTTGTTAATCTGCCTAGCATGCACAATATGTAGATGCTGTATCTTATCCTTTGCGTGATGTATGCAGGCTCTTCATATTCTCTGTAGAATGCAATCGCTTTATGATCTTTATTCTTAAAATCTATCCTCTCAGATATTTTTTCGACAATGAATGTGTTTCTTGGAAACTCATCTATGGTCTTCTCTACTAATTTTAATTCATCTTCACCAATTATTTGAATATTGCCGCGAAAATTATTCACTGTGACAAAGAAATAATTGTTCTCCTTTTTGAATATTAACGCAGGGCTATCTTCTCCAAATCTATTTGCAAAAGTAAGTCCTAAAAAATTATGGGGAGGAAGGTTAATAGTTGCCCTAGGCTCCTGATTTTGCACATATCTATACTTAAAAAATACCTTATTGCCTTTATCTATAAGCTCAAGCTTTTCTGATGCGACAAGCACATAACAGATTTGCAAAACTCGGAAGTATGCATTATCCCTGTCAGGATTGCCTTCATTCTTGTCCATTGCAGTTATTATCTCAATAATCTTTAGCTTCTCACATATCTCTTTATTTTTGAAATCAATGGAATTCTTCAGTTCAAGCGCAGCAAATTCAATAGTGAATTTGTCTTTATTATTAGAAATATGTTGAGATATAACATCAACTTCCTCTTTCTTTATTATGTTGAACATTGCTCTCTGCAACTTTGGCTTTGGAATGACAAAGTACAAATCATTTGAAAAGTAAACATCATAGCTGTTTTTGCCAGTCTTAGTCACTGAGCCGACAAATTCAAACGAAGAAATAAAGCTCTCATCAAAACTAATTGCATCCCACAATTTCTGCATCATCTCCTTCAGCTGCTCACTATCAAGATCTAATGTCTTCTGCTCAGCAAATTTCTTTATTACTTTATCTACATAGCCGCAGCTGCATCCAACAAATTCACGTTCATTGTCTGCTCTTTTTGTAAGTATCGAGCCGTCTTTCGGGCAGAAGAGTGCCATATTCTACTATAATTAAGTTTTTGTTTTTATAACTTTTTATTTTATCCCTTAATTTGTGTTGTTTAGTCACGTAATTGGTTTACATTTCTTTAGGTTTATAAATAACACCCCATTATATCTCTAAGAGGTGATTAACTATGTATAAACTAAATGAAAAAAACGTAAGTGGATTATAAGACAAATAAAAAGACGCATGCCAAAAAAGAGAATAGCTATCGCAATGAAGATAAGCAGGATGGCATTATGGAAAATAGAAAAGAGCTATAAAAAGTGGGGAGACAATGCCTTAAAGGATCATCAACCTGGACGATTGCTCGAACCATTGAATTCTAAATTTTATAACCTTGTTATTGATGAGTGGAAGAAAAACAAATGTGGAGCAAGAAAACTTTATGTCATATTAAAAAAGAAAGGTTTTAGTGTTTCTCGTCGAAAAATTAGCCAAGTTTTAGTTAAAGAAGGATTTCAAAAGCCAAATCTTAAGAAACAAAAGCCTAGAAAATATAAGCGATATGAATGGCCAATTCCAAATCTGATGTGGCACACAGATTGGCATACTATTAAAGCAGAAAAATTGAGAGGACAAGAATTTATCTCCTATCTTGATGATTGTTCAAGAACAATCATGGGTTATGGCGTATTTGGTGCTGCCACAACAAGAAATTCTTTAATGGTATTGCATCACACAACTGGAAAGCATCAACTCACACCATATATGTTGAATAGCGATAGGGGCGTGCAGTTTATTGCTGTCAAATATGATAAACATGGAAAAGCAAATCATGAATTTCAAGAAGCTCTGGATGAGTTAGGAATATTATTTATCCCTTCAAAAAGAAGGCATCCGCAGACAAATGGCAAGCTTGAGAAGTTTCATCATATCTTGGACACAGAATTCGACGACAGATTTGAAACTATAGATGATTTTATTGGATGGTACAATAATGAAAGATTAAGCGAAGCGGTTGATTATATGACCCCAAATGAAGCATACAAAAAGAGGCTTTAAAAAGGCTTAAAAATGTAAACCAATTTCGGACCATGTAAACCAATATCGGTACTATAGGTTTTTCCAAGTGAAGAACTGTAGCAGAATCAATTTTGGTTTACGTTTTAGGTATATGCTCTACAGTAGTGTTCATAAAAATCTATTTAAAAAGAAACGCCAAGAATTTCTATACTACAGTATATAATTCAATGTAAACTGATATCGGGACTATACATCCCTTAATTTGTGTCTAAAAATTTATAAAGTGATAAATTATTCTTTTATCTATAGTAATACGAGGCGACTTGATATATGGTATCCTATGAAGAAGCATATCTTGACAGAATAGCTGGGTTAGATTGGAATGATTCTCTTGGTTTAGTTGTACCGTTTAACCAGAGATTTCTTGAGGGAGATGGCATAACTAAGATGGTTAGGCTAAATAGAGCATCACTGCTTGAGCTAATTCTTATTGAACATTGGTCAAATGATGTTAAAATATTTTCGGTTGAAGAAGTTAATAGGAAACATAAAGAATTTACTAGGAAGAATCCACCTGTTACTAGCGCATTTGAGTATTTTTCAGTCAAGGAGCCAAAAAGAGGATATAAGCTATTCACTAAAGTGATAGATAAGATATTGGAAGCTTTTAGAGAGATAGATTGTGACAGAGATTTGCTGCTGTCAAAACTCGAGACATGCAAGTCTACGGAAGAACGTGAAAGAGTGCAAGTAGACTATAAGCCATTGGCATTATGTTTTGACAATGATTTGATAGGTAGGTCTAACTATGGGATTGTCGTGCCTTTAGACCCTAGCCAAAACTGGCTCATAGAGCAAATATCTACATTATATGGATGGAGTTATGGTGAAGTGAGATACCTAGATTTTATTGGATTAAAGATGTATGAGACTCCAGAAGGTATAGAGCCACCTAATTTCAGACTTCCTAGCTATAGTTCTACTCATAGATCCACTGACGGACTTGAAGCATTTACCTCAAGAATAGACAGCATCTTCTCAAGAATAGGTTTAGGTATTGAGCAGATACAAAAAGAGTTTTTTGATGACAAAAAAACGCGCACGCCACAGACATTCTCTATTGTTTATGAGTTCAATGGGAGGATAAGATTGGTAGCTGTTTCTGTTTTTGAAGAAAGAGTATATATTACAGGTTATGTTCCAGAATCTGTTTATCAAAAATTGAGTAAAGGTGTTGTTAAGAGAGAAAGAAGTGGTGATAACGTCTTTTAATAAATGTTGTTCTTAAAAGAGATAATATTTTAATCTCTTATTTCTTCCCATTGCTGAATTCCTGCAATAATCTCTGCCTGTTCTCATCAGGCTTAACTTCTCTTAATCCGACAGTTGCACTTAATCTTGCCCATAATCTTGGGTCAGTGTATTGTTCGCCTGCAATCAAAGCAGCTAATTTGTTGAACTCAACCATTACTTCAGTATTTGGAGCATAGAGATGCACAGGCATTGTCTTAGAAAGTGCTTCCATAACTTTTAAATCATGCGGTAATAATGCAACAACAGGGCAGTCAGCTGCTGTTTCTATCTCATTAATCTTTACTTCAAAGCCTTTGTTATAAACTTTATTTAAGATAATTCCTGTTATAGGCGTCTTTTTTCTTTTCGCGATCTTGACAGCATTCATCGTGCCGTCTAATGTAGGATGGTCTGGAGTGCTGACAACTAATAATTCATCACTTGCCATCATTGTAGCAAGAATCTCATGGTTTAAGTTTGGAGAAGAGTCAATCAAGATGTAATCATAATCAGCTCTTAATTTTTCCAGATGAAGCTTCAGATCATAATATGCAATCTTCTCTGGTCCACGCAACTGGCTTGGCACAATCTTAAACCCAAACCCTGAATCATAGACTGCATTTGCAATTGAGGATTTTTTTGAGAGAACATCATGCAANNATTGCAGGTAGAAGTTGTCTTTCCAACACCGCCCTTTATAGATACGATTCCTATGATTTTGCCCAACGTAAACACCTTTTTTTATTTTAACTGTATTATTATTTTAATTAAATGATTGTTTTCAGTTATCTTTATTACGTTCATAACCTATGTTATATTTAAAAGTTATTGTTTTCAAATTAGAAGGAGGTTATCTAATTTTCTCATACAGCCCTATGCCAGGAACTTCTATCTTCGTATAAGGTTCTTCCTCATCTTTTGCTCCTTTTACAAGCATATCTGCCATGCTTCTTCTCCTAGAGATTTCTCTAAGACCATACTCTGCAGGTAACTTATTTTTGAAAATAGTTGCAAGATCGCTTAAATCCTCTGGTTTCATGCCTATCTCAGCTTGAATTAAGATACCAAAACCTATTTCCCTATCTGGCAGATATAATCCGTTAGATGCCAGCTTAGCAATTGCTGCCTCAAGATTTTTAGGAGACGTTAAGTCATCAATCCCTTCTTCGTTTGAGATTCTGCGTGCAGTCATGTAAAATTCATAGCTACTTAGTTCCTCTAAAGGCAATGTCGCATCCTGCGAGATAAAATAAAAAGTTCTTTCTTTGCCGTCAAAATATACACTTGCTTGCAAAACTTTTTCATCCTGCTTGACAATTCTTACTTCACCTAGCTTCCTTAATTGATCTAATTCAATCACTCTTGCATGAGCATCATAAGCAGGATCTACAAAATAAAATTCATCGCCATTGCTTAGATAAAGCGCATTCAATACATCTGAAGATGCAGGATTTCTCATCGGCGCAGAGCCTGGCACAAATACCCTTATCTTTGGGAATTTAGAAAGTTTTTCTCTGATTAGGGGCTTAAAAGTATCAAAGAGATTATCATCTAATGTACTTCCGTCTTGATATCTTGCAGCTAATTCATCAATAGTTTTGTAGCTTGTCATTGTAAACCTCATTAATTGCGTATCTTCTATTTAAATTTTACTATCTATTAGTAGTATAATCTATCAAGCTACCTGCGGCAATAAGTTTCCGGCATTATTTGGCAGATAATCATTCTGCAAATTATATGCAGCAGAATTTTTCTCTTTCTCATGTTTCTCTTTCCTATCTTTCTCCTCCTTCCTTTTGCCAGCAAGCGCATTATACACAGAGTATGCAAATGTTATTCCAGCTCCAACTGCTATATTCAGTCCTGCAGGGACAAACAATGCATTTGCTGCTACCATCCAGCCAACTTTTAAAAAAACGCTTTTTGCATTAGTGTACCAATTATTTGCTAGATAAGTGTAAAGCCCTTTAACTTTTTTGTTTTTTACTATATAATCAACGACCATATTTATTCCCACAAGAGTTGGCAAGAAAACAGCAGTATTTGTAACTAATCTCAATGCATTATCTGCGACCAGATGATATGCGTTAGCCAGATTCTCAGCAGCAGAATTCCTCATGCTCAAAGCATAATTCTTGACGATTGGCATGTACTGATTCATCAACTGCCATGCATACTTTATCGGAAACATCACAGCAGTTCCTACAATTGCTTCTTCTCGCAAATCTTTTGAAGTGAAATGTTTGCCTTGCAGTTTGTTTGAAAGCGCAGCACCAGCTAAATAAGCAGGCAAATTAATCGGGATGTCATAAAAGCCAGCTGCTTGTGTAATGCTATCTATTGAATTATTGCCTGATAAATTTGCATCTATTAAATTCAAATTAGGCGCATCTGCTATATACAAAGCAGTTCCTGCTCCACCAACTGCTGTAGCAATCGCACCATCAAGAAGCCAGTTGTTTTTTGCATTCTTACCTTTACCTAAAATCTCATCTTCATCTTTCTTAGACAATCCTTTAGGGATGCCTTCTTTCTTCAATTGGTCTTCTAATGTGGTTGCCATTTTAGTAATTGCAATTGTTTATTTTACTCCCCCTATCAGGATTTAGTAGTTTTTGAAATATATAAAATCTTCTTTCATTTTTACAATAAAACGGCAAGATTTATATACTAACTAAGGCAATAAGTATAAATATGTTAAAAAATATCTCAAACTATGAAAAAAGCCTTCCTAAACTTGATTTGAAAGACAGAAAGATACTTAGAGAGCTAGACATGGATGCAGCTATGCCAATGAATGAGCTAGCCAAGAAACTCAAAATTTCCAGATACGTTGCAGAGTATAGAATTAAAAGGATGCTTAAAGAAAAGATAATCAGTTTACCTTATGTTGTCACAGACTCTGCAGCTGTTGGTGTAAGATGGTTCAGGGTATTGTTCAGGTTAAAGAATGTTGATGAACAAAAAAAGAAAGAGATACTTGATTATTTTGTTGCTCTTGACTCAACCATCTGGGTTGCATCTATCGGCAATAAATGGGATGTTATAATTAATTTTATGGCGCTTGACAGCTTTGAGTTCAATAATATATTTGAGGAAATAATAATCCATTATGGCAAATTCATCCATAGCTATGAGATTTTGACTTACATAAACATCCATGACAATGAACGCGAATATATTCTGCCTGAGTACAGCAAAGAAATGCACGGAAACAAGCTTAAAAAAGTATTTTTTCACGAGATGAAACACATTCCAGAGCTTAAATTAGATGAAACAGATAAATCAATCATTGACCTGTTGTGCAAAAACGCATGGCTCTCATACACTGAAATTGCATATAAGCTAACTATTTCAAGAAACACAGTCAAATACAGGATAGAGCAGCTGAAAAAGAACAATGTCATACTTGGCTCTCGTCTCATGATCCATCCAAGCGCTCTTGGCTACCAATCATATATGTTATTTTTAGACATCCATAATCTGACTCCAGAAAGAGAGAAAGTGGTTCAGGAATTTGCAAGAAACAAGCAGAATATAATCTATGTTGTAAAGCATATAGGCAGATACAGGATAGGATTTGAATGTGAAGTGCAAGATCAAAAAGAATTTCAGCAGCTGCTTGTCGAGATAAGAGACAAGTTTGAAGACATCATAAGCGATTATGAGATATTCCCTATCTTTTACGACCATAAGATAAATTATTTCCCGATGATTGGGAAATTGATTGAGAAACCTGACAATTCCAAACTTAAAAAATAAAGGTAATCTTTATATATATGTATATATATATACATTAAGATATGTCAAGACTGATAAGCGTTTCGGATGATGTATATAGCAAATTGACAAAACTTAAAGGCAAAGATAGTTACTCTGTTATTCTTAGGAGATTAATTGTGCCATCTTCTAACAAAGAGAAGATTCTTCAGTTTTTTGGAACAGGCGGCGTAGATGAAGAAAAAGTTAAAGAATTAAAAATAGGATGGAAGAAATGGTCAGACAGATATGCTTAGATTCTGATGTAATTATCGCTTTTTTGAACAAAGATGAGAAAGCAAGAGAGGTCATTAATCTATTAGATGCTAATTTCTACACAACTGCAATCAATTCATTTGAAGTTTGGTTTGGAAGAAAACACTCTGAAAACATATTTGAATTATTTTCATGGTTAACGCCTATGCCTTTAACAGACAAGATCGCAAGATCTGCTGCAGATATCCAAAGAGAGCTAGGAAACAAAGGAAATTTAGTGTCTTTTCGTGACCTCTTAATCGCTGCTATCTGTATAGAGAATAATTTAGAGTTATTGACTTATAATCTAAAAGATTTTGAAAGGCTTGAGAAACATGGACTGATATTGATTCGATAAATTCTTTTCTTAACCTTGCTTATGAAACTCTCTTCTCTTTACTGCATCCTGCCATAGCTTTTTATCTTCCTCAGTTTCAACAACTAACTCAGGCACTTCTCTTGGATTCATGCTCTCATCAACAGCAACTTTAGTCACATAGCAAGTATTTGTATGCTTAATCTTTTTTGTTTTCATGTCCTCTGCAGAAATCTCTATCTTGATGTCCATTGATGTCCTGCCGACATAAATTATGCGAGCATCAAAATGAACTAATTCGCCAACATTTATCGGCATCTTAAAATCAACCCTGTCAATCGCTGCAGTCACACAATAGCTTTCACTGTGCCTAACTGCGCAGATGTAAGCTACCTGGTCAATAAGCTCAAGAATTACTCCACCGTGCACATGCCCTGCAAAATTAGCATCATTAGGCATCATAAGCTTGCTTGTCTTGATCTCGCTTTCTCTAGTTGTTTTTTTATTGCGCATAACCTCTTAGAAACAGCTTTGTTTTTTAAATTTTGTTGTAAAACAAAAGAATTATCTGGCTTCAACTGGAATTTTAACCATCTCTACTTTAAATGGCACGATGTTATAATCTTTTGCAAGTGTTTTGGCTATTTCCCTGAATAATGGCAGATAATATCTAGCAGTTACGTGTAACGTGCCATTCCATAGATATGCAATATGAGGCCCTGGGGATTTTGGAGTCTTTCCTTTTATAAAGAATGCATATTTTGGATTATTATTCCATGACTTATCACCTTCAACCGTATCTAATGTACCATATGTTAACCCTTCACGCTCTGTACTCTCCTTCAAATATTCTCTTGCCCTATAATATCTAACTAAAGTTCTTAGTGTATCTTGTACTCTTCGCCTATCCTCTTCTGGCACTTGCCTAAGCCCAGAAAATTTTCCATAATCTGCGGATGCTAATTCATACTCAAAAGATAAGCTTGGTGTTTCATCTTTATGTGGGTTTAACAAACGCGCTAGTGCATCATACCTAATCCCATTTATTTCTTTTGGTAAGACATGCTCTAATGCCAATCTGCGGAGAAGGCTTCCGTCCGGAAAAAGCAAAATAGCTGCACTATCGTGTCCATTCATGACACTATCTCCTCCATTAATTATAAAACATAATGTCCTGGATGCTTGATCTCTAGAGGTAGAAGTTCCTGATGTAAAGTCTGCAATATTTAAATCTCTGCTCAACTCCTCTCTTTTCACAACTTCTGCGAGTGTCAGCTGCATTTTAATCAGTTTTATTCATTACTACATTAATTTTAGCTATTTCAAAGTATTCATTTAATGCTTTACAGATATCCCTGAATAATCTAATATATTTAGGATCATTTACTCTTAATGTATTTCCTTCTAAAGAAGCTATATAAGGACCATCTCTATGGTCATCTCTTCTGGAAAAGCTATAATGTACCTGATCTTCTTCAGTCGGAGGAGCTCCTACATTTAACTTCCAGGAAAATCCTACTAAATCTGCTTTTTTTAATTTACGTGCTAAGTATTGTTTTGCTAAATAAAATTCACGTAGATCTCTTATTCTTTCTTCAACAATTTTTCTGTCTTTTTTAGGCAAAACACCTAGGCCTTTATATCTCTGGTCATCAGAATTAAAGCCATAATCGAATTCAATTTGTGATCCATCTAAAGCGTTTTGTTGTGACACCAGCTCTACTAATACATCATAACGATCTTTCTGTGGGACATCATTAAACATATCACTCAAAGTTGGTTTTCTTCTAAGCAAGCTTTCATCTGGAAATGGCACTAATAAACTTCTTCTTTCGCCGTCTAAAAGCACGCATAAAGAACGAGGAGCATCTTCTCCTAATTGATTTGGATGCAAATTTGTTCTTACTGCCTCTTTATTNNTATGCAGTGGCGACTGCCGACGAACATTGACATGAACCATTAATTAGTTACTCCTCCTCTACGCAGAGTAAAGCAAATGCGATACTGAGTAAATTATTTTTTTAGCTTATAGCTGTGTTAATAGCTGCTATTGCCCGTCGCAACATTGGAATTGTTATTTTAGGATCGTGTTCGTCAAATCTTGGCAGTCGC
>DUGA01000093.1 GCA_013331615.1 Candidatus Woesearchaeota archaeon
CCAAACTGCCCCAAGGCATCAATAGGTTTATAAGATTATATCTTTCTTCCTAAACATTTTAATCAAAAATGATTTTTAATATGTTTGGGGAATAGATTTCTTTCGGTTAAAGGATTAGGTATGTTTAAGGGTATATGTTTCTGTTGTTTCTTTTCCAGTTCCTATTTCTCTACTGGCCTTTGTTGCAATATAATCAGGATTGATATTGATATAAACTTCTTTGCTCTTTTCTTCTTTGGTGCGATAATATATGACTATATCTTGCTTGTCAACCCCAATCCTTAAACGATTGCTATCAAACCCGAAACCAAGTTTTTTATTTAGTGAAGCAATTATATTCCATCCGGGGATCTCACGACGTCTTTTGGGATCCATCTTACTCGCTCTTTGGTATATTTCTGGAAATGTAGGCTCTTTAATTAGTTTTCCCAACCCCAATTCTTGTAATCGTTCTCTGGCTGCATCCCTATACTCAGATTTATCAGCTGCCTCGCCTCTTTCTTCACGGCTTATTAATGAAGGGTTGTGTTGGTCGCATTCGTCATCAGTTGAATTTGCATAGCTTTCGAGCAGTTTAGTATTTGTTAAACTTCCAATAGCAGACCTTATTATATACACATCCTTCTTTGTCTTGAGGATTTCTTCCAAGAAAGATGGATCATTAATCTTTGATACAGCTATTGCTTGCGGCGATTCATAACCAAACTCAAAGTCATTTGGCACTGCAGAAACAACGTCCTTTAGGTATTTTTGGTCTGTTATCTTATTCATTGCTGCTGCTCTTTCATGCCAGTGATCTGAACTCTCCTGTCTCAATCTAATATTTGCTTCTGCCTGTTTTAATTGTGTTTTGTTGTAATTCCTTAATTCTTCTGCGCGCTCTTTCAAACCATATTTCTCCAGAGAACTAGCAAAACGCTTTACAAATTTATTGTTTAGTTCAACAACAACCTCCGGGTGTCCGAGAAATTCTTCTATACCTAGTTCGAGCGGACTCCAATTTTTTCTAGCCTCATTCATTGCATTAACTAAATCAACATAGACAGACTCTAAAGAATCCCTGCTTGGTTTACCTTTAAGTCTGGATTCAAAATCAGCAAGATTTTTCAGGCTAATACGGAAGAGATTACCCTCATCTCGAGCAATTCCTATACCATAGCCTGAAAACTTATACCTTTGGGTTGTTTCGCGTAATTTGTCTAATCGTTCAAAAACACCAATAAAATAAACATCATCTCCTGGTGTCATACTAGCAATAGCATTAGCTGCAACAAACCCCTCACTAGGACAATTTAGATATATTTCTACTATCTTTTTTAAGAATTCATTATCGCCCCTTACCTCATGAAGCAATTTTCTTGCCAAATATCCCGGATTAACTTTTTCTCTTATTCTCCCATCAGCATCCTTAAATGTATAAGCATCCTTAAATGTTTTAGGGTCTTCTAATATGCTTTTTGCTTGAGGTAAGAACACAGATACCTCCATTTGTGTTGCTTCATCAATCCTAAATATATCTTCTAAACTTTGTTGATCTTTATCCATTTTACTTGCCCCCTTGGTCAAAAACATATTTTAATATATATTGGTGAAGCGGATCATGAGAAGCGTTAAAATACATTGATTCTACTGGTATATTTGTACGAATTACTTTCCCTTCACTTAAACCTCTTGACCCTATTAAAGGTCGCTCTTCAGAAAGCAATCTTTCTCCTTTTATAATAAGTGTTAAATCAGGCTTTCCTGTGTAGGGTTTTGATTGGTCAGACAGTATCGGGATTACATCTTTAATACTATAACGCTTATCAAAGTATTCATAACCAAACCTGCCTAGGATTACATCTATAAAGGTGTTTTCTCCAGAAATAACTGTGCTGTGTACTCTTTTTTCACCTCCTATGTATAAATATGAAAGCGGCTTTCCATTAACTTCTGAACCTTCGTCAATTAAAACGCTCCTTGTAATATGCCCTTGCTCATCAAAACGCGGGCTTTTTGCCCTTACAACTAATACGCCAATGCTCATGCCGTGCGTTGACCAAACATGTATTAAGCCATCATCTCCCAATGCTTCTGGAAGCAGATAGCATGGTTTTCTTTGGTTTTGGACAATGTATGTTTCAACAGGAGCAATGCCTGTTGGTTTATAATGAACACTTCTTACAGAAATTTTGTCCGGCAGCAAATCCTGTTCTTTCAAGCCCTCAAGATCAGGGCTGTAACCGCCAATGATTCTGATAACGCTAAGCTCTCTCTCCAGCATTCTTTTTCTGTTATCAGTCCATACCATACCTTTAGTAAGCTTGCTTTGTGTTAAGCTCTTTTTCATAATTTCAATTTCCTTTGCTCTGTCCATTTTATTTGTCTCCTTATTCAAAAACATTAATTCAATTTTCTATTTTCTACATACTTACAAATAGCAACCGCACTAATTAGTGAAAAGAATATGCTCATATAAAAGTCTCCAGATGCTGCTCTTACAGCTGTTTCTTTCGCAGCCCTATATACTTGAGATGTAAAATCAGGAGCCTTAAGTAATTCTGTTTGTAATGTTGTGACGTACATATCAACAGCCTTTAAATAACCAACCACTGCTGCACATCCAGTTGAAACTGAAGCCAGTGCATCCAGTACATGACCACGGCCTGCAACTCTGTCTGGATGTTTTTCACTGTTTCTTGGTCCTCCTTGAGAATAAAGTAATACGTTCATGATATCCCTAACTGGTTGCATATTGTCAATACCTTTACTATCAGCACATCCATAATAATGGATAATGCTCTCTTCTAAATTGCCGTTCAATACAGCTTGTCCATATTTTTTAATATTCTCCATCTGTTTTTCTGGCAACATGTTTAATAGCTTTTCTGCAGCCCTAGTTGCTCTTTGAGCTCTTGCCATTTTGAGTGGGTGTAAAATGCTATATTCCTTACCAACTTCACGATCATCTACTATATGGACGATATTCTCAAGACCAGTGTGTACTCTTCCAAGCGGTATAAGTAGTGTATGTAAGTAACCATCGCTTTTTTCAACTATCTTGGGATATTTTTCCTTGACACGATCATATGCTTTGCGAATCTCTAGATATAGAGTTCCAATTGTTTCATACGTATCTTTTATGAGTGTAGTCTTTTGTTTTCTGTCCATCTTTATCTTACTCTTTTATTATTTTACCACTTATCTGTAATTACAAATAGATTACCCCCTTCTATATATATGTTTTCCATATTAAACATATGTTACATAATTTTTAGAAAGATTTAAATAATAGAGATGGTTAATGCTTGTTATGAGAAGGAAGGTAATAAAGCAGAGGGACTCTTATACAGTCACATTGCCGATAAAATGGGTTAAGGCTCATGGGGTTGATAAAACTGCGGAAATTGACATTGAAGAGCAGAATAGCAATCTTGTCATCGAAACAGAATCTAAGCCGCAAAAAAAAGAAGCAGAAATAAACCTTGACTCAGATTATGCCCTCTTTATCAGGTATATAATCACAAATGCCTACAGAGCAGGTTATGATGTCTTAAAGCTGAATCTCAAAAATAAAGAGCAGATTAAGGTTATACAGGAGATAATTGACAAGTCCCTTATGGGATTTGAGATTACCCAAATTAAAGAAAATAGCTGCGTTATAGAAAGCATAAGCGAGCCTTCTGAGGAAAAATCAGATGTTATTTTAAGAAGGGTATTCTTAATTATCAAAGCTTCGCTTGGCTCTATATCAGGTTACATCAATAACCATGCTAAAATAGATATAAATGAACTGGACAAGAACACAATAAAAGTTGATCAATACAGCTATTTTTGCAGAAGAAATATCTCAAAAACGCATTACAGCGAGAAATCATATTTCCAATGGCTGATTTACTCCTATCTTGTTTTAATCCAGCATAGTGCAAGCAGGATGGCAAGCTCCATCNNTTTTCAATGTTTAATAATTTTTATGAAGGTTATTTTGAAAAAGATTTAAAGAAGTTGGCAGTAATAGACTCCAAAGGGGAAGAATTATTATACCAAAGGGTGTATCCCTTATTCAACAATAATAAAGATGGTGTAGCGTTATATCATTTAGCAGAACTTATAAGGTTGGTATATATAACAACAAGCCCGACAATCGGTTCATTTATAGAGTATAATCCGAAAAAACAAGCTAAGTGATCTTAATCCTGCTTTTCTAATTTAACACATGCCTTTGGTAGTTTGGCTTGAATTTTTTACCTATTTCTTGTAAAAAATTATACCTGGAATTTTCAAGGCTGTCTGCTAGAAGATATCCTAATTGGTCATATTGCTCTCTTTCTAGTCCTTTGGTCATCTTCTTCAATCCATCCACAAGTCTAAAAGACTCTACAGCATATGTAATTGCTTTTTCCTTGAATTCNNTTGCCACATCTGCTTCAAATTCAGGGAATACTGTGTTTTTCCAGTCAAGCAAGCTTAAGCAATAAAGTGCAATACCCTCTACAGGGTTTCCCAACCTTAACCTTTCAAAATCATGAAGCCCGTTTTTGGAATTTCCAGCATAAAACACATTTGCAGCTACCAAGTCACCATGAATTATGGTATTTCCATTAGTTGCTAAAAGACTAGTATAAAGGCCCTTTAGCTTATCTGCATTGTATCCTCCCCTTAAGACACGTTCTGAATATCTTCTGTCAAATTCCCTTCCATCTCTTTCTTTGCTAGGCTTTTCTAATGCAATGCCCATTTTTGCTAAATCTGCTATACATTCTTCCCTATGAAGCGCCATGTCTATATGGTACTGCGCTATCTCTCTTCCTGGATTAAAAAATTGATTGCCTACAACAGCAAGGAGTACCCTATCAAATGAATTCCAGTTTTTTGAGAATTTGTCTGAATAAAATTTATTATCCCCTTCGTAATACGTCTCTAGCNNGTGAATGGTAAGTAATTATATTTATGTGATGCTGTGATTCTACATCAAGTGGTTTTTCCTCAATTTCAACAAGTCCTGCTAGCGACATAAAACCACCTCTCTTACAGCATACTCAAAAGCATGAGACCTATTCCTGAATTTGCCTTCCCTGACCTTCTCCCTTATTGCTAAGAGGGTGTTGGTATCCACGCTAATGCATATTTTATGCTTCATATGGTATGATTGGGTATAACTAGTATTTAAATCTTTCGGTTTTGTAGTATCTTGATAGTGGTAACAAAATATAAGCGGTGAATAAAAACTATTAAAAAGCAGGGCTATTATCTTTCAATTATGAGTCAACTTCCGTTTGAAAAAATAAATC
>DUGA01000013.1 GCA_013331615.1 Candidatus Woesearchaeota archaeon
CCGCTTCTGAAGCCGCCACCGCCGCCGCCTCCTCGATTAAATTCTCCCATTTTCTTCTTTCCTCCGTTCTTAACATACAAGATATTTTTGTTCTTATATGTTTTAATATGTATAATGACTAAAAATCAGCCATTATTTAAAAATCTTGCTATGAAATTGGCAAAATAGGCACGTAAGCTATCACTTTTAGTATATGCATAGCAGCTGCCTCCACAGCCAACATAGTTGGCACATCTCCCTTTACCCAAGCCAAGTTTCGACGGGCAAAGCAAACTAATTACTCCTCAACTAACACAGCACGCAATGCACTTCTAGTATCATATTTAATTTTCTCAGCGTAGAGGAGGAGCAACTTATCATCTAATCAATGCCAGTGCCAACGGCGTGGAGGCAGCTGCATGGTAAATGTTTAGTATGCATCTCATTTATTCCGATAAGAATATTTTAGTCTAAAGTTTTATATAGGTGTTTTCTAAAATTTAATGATAATCAGTTTAAATAATCTGATAATCTGATAATATAAATGAGAGGGTGATGAAAAATGGCAGAATCAAAAGAAGTTCATGTTATTACAAGCGAAAGCGTTACTGAAGGACATCCAGACAAGATTTGCGATCAGGTAAGCGATGCAGTTTTGGATGAGTTATTCAGGCAGGATCCTTATAGCAGAGTAGCTGTTGAAACACTTACAACAACTGGTTTAGTCGTAGTTGCTGGAGAAGTCACTACAAAAGGATTTGCAGACGTTCAAAAATTAGTCAGGCAAACATTGAAGGAAATTGGTTATACTGATCCTGGGTTTGGAATTGATCATGAGGATGCAGGAGTTTTAGTAAGCATCCATGGACAAAGTCCAGATATTGCTCAAGGAGTAGATGAGAAAGCAGCTGCTTTCAAGGAAACAGCAGAACAAGGCGCAGGCGACCAAGGAATGATGTATGGGTTTGCCTGCAATGAAACGCCTGAACTGATGCCATTGCCTATAATTCTTGCTCACAAGCTTACCAAAAGATTGGCTGAAGTCAGAAAAAATGGGACATTGGATTATTTGGGGCCAGATGGCAAGTCACAGGTTTCTGTTGAATATCATGGAGATAAGCCAGTGAGGGTAGATGCTGTAGTTATTGCTGCTCAGCACAAAGATAATGTTACTCAGGAGCAGATTAGAAAGGATATTCTTGAGCATGTGATTAAACCTGTCTGCGGCAAATACCTTGATGCAAACACCAAATATCACATAAACGCAACTGGCAAATTCGTTATTGGTGGTCCAGAGGGTGATACAGGGGTAACTGGCAGAAAGATCATAGTTGATACTTATGGCGGAGTTGGAAGGCATGGCGGAGGAGCATTCTCTGGTAAAGATCCTACTAAGGTTGACAGAAGCGCAGCATATGCTGCAAGATATGTTGCAAAAAATATAGTTGCAGCAGGCTTAGCAACAAAATGCGAAGTCCAGCTTAGTTATGCAATTGGTGTAGCTCAGCCAACAAGCGTCCATGTCCATTGCTTTGGCACAGAAAAGATTCCAGAGGCAAAAATATCTGAGCTTGTATTCAAGCATTTCAAGTTAACACCTAAAGGAATAATTGACAGCTTAAATCTCCGCAGGCCAATCTATAAGAAGACTGCTGCATATGGGCATTTCGGCAGAGATGATCCAGACTTCACCTGGGAGAAGACAGATAAGGCTGCATTGCTGAAGAAGGATGCTGGGCTGTAAGAATTTTAGTAGAAAAATATTTTTTATCTCTTGTTAATTATTTCTATCTTTTGATTTTTTTCTATAGATCTCCTCTTACGCTAAATTCAGGTTGAGTCCAATAATAAGTTCTGCCATCAAGTTCTATAACAGTTGCATCTCTTAATTCACTTTGAACACGCTTAGGTGTCCAGCCATCTTGGAGCAACTTAAGACCTAACTTATATTTTTGAATACCTTTTTCAAAAGCTTGTTTACCGTCGAGAGTAAATCGTTCAAGGAACCATAAATCCTCTTCAGTCAATGGCAGCCTATTTTGAGTTGGTGCTCCATAATGCAAATTATACAATGAATCTACCATATTGATAAAAACTTCATATGGGTCATTTACTCTTCTTCCTAAATCATCAGAGTTTGTTCCAGCAAGCAAGCCTCCTAAATTGGTGACTGCGATAAGTCCATAAGCACTCTTCATTGGTGCGTTACTTAAAGCAACTGACCTATTTAAACTATCTACTCCCATTTTTCTTTTTCTCTCAACTATTTCAATTATTTGTTCGATCATTTCTTTATCTTCTTCACTAGCTCCTTCAGGAAGTGATTGTCTTATCTTTGCTACTTCTGCGTCTACATATGTATTGTGAGCAGCTGAATAAGCAGTTTGTATTGAAGCCGCAAAAGCAACTAATCCTTGACCTATATCCTCATAGCTTTGCGCATCTGCAGATGCATTAGTAAGAAGAGTACTTATCTCTTCAGCCAATGCAGCATCTAATGTGCCATTAAAATAAGCTCTTTCAGCATTCTCTCTCCATGTTCTGAACGCAGAAATATGCCTGACCATAACTTCTCTCATACTGTCTACTCTTGCCTCAAGCTTTTGCTGTTCAGCATCTAGTCCAGCTTTGTCATCTAAATATTCATCTGCGCTAGAAAGAGAAACTCTTGCTCCAGTGATGCTATCTAGCTTGCTTTTTGCATCATAAAGCTTTAACGCATATCCACGTATAAATGAATTTGCACTAAAAATTTGTAAATGGTTAGTATTCCATAAGTCTAGGGATGCTCTTAACCCTGTAAATTCCTCTCCAGCTGTTCTTGCTGAGCAATAATCTGCAATCTCAGTATTAGTTGGTCCAGCATATCCCTCTTGACCTAATAATCCTCTTTTCTTATCTAAGAATACACGTACAAGTTCATGATCAATTGAAGGTATAACATCAGCTAACTCTTGCTCAGTTGCAGCATGCGGCAATGCAAGGAACTGGTATGTAGCATCATAATACGGCAGAGCACTTGGTATTAAAGAACTGGATCCGCCATCTAATACCTTTTTAGCAACTCCCCATAACTTTACTCTTCCAGGTGCATCTTTTTGTGTATAATCTTGCCTTATTTGTCCAACTATCCAATTATCATATTTTCTAACTTCTCTTTCAACCGCACTAATCACAGCTTCATACTTTCTTGGCTCTGGCTTAGGTGCATCTGAAGGTGTATTGTCTCTATTCTGCCTATCTCCTTGTTCACCATCTTTCTCGTTAGGGCCAGGAGTGCCTGCTTCTTGCGCATTTGCAGTCGGTAAGCTTGGCAATAAATTAATTGGAGAAATACCACTATTGCTAGCATATGCAGCTAATAACAAAAAAAGTCCAGTAGTCCCTAAAGAGGTTTTTAGTGGTTTCATTGTGTCTAAAACGTAAAAAACAAATAGAGTAAAAATAAAATTAATCATCTAAAAAATAATTTACTTCTGCTTTTTCCCTTTCTTAGCCTTTGGTGAGGATTTTGTGCTTTTAACTACATATTTAACTGAATCTTCTTCACTGCCCATCCTCTTGTACCAGAAACTTAATGCTACCAAAGCTACTAGTACTGCAAATACTATTCCAACAGCTACTGGGTGTTTGCCCACAAATGTATTTTTTAATGCAATTGCTGCGCCTGTGATTGCGTTGCTGACTGCTGATTCACCTTGCTTTATTTCTGGTTGCTTCTCTTCAGTTTTATTTTCTTTATTTTCTATTGGCTTTATTTCAGGCTTTTTCTCTTCTACTTTAGGTTCTTCTTTTTTCTCGCCATTTGCAGCAGCATTCTCATCTGTGTTTCTAGCAACTATAGCAAATGTGCTGAAGCCTGGGCTTTCTGCGGTGTAAGTAACATACTTATCTTCAGATAATAATACTATTGTTGATAAGCTGTTCCATTTTCCATCATTAAATCTGGCTAATACTACGTCTTCTTCCTTGTAATTATTGTCAAGCAGCCATTTTTTATCTACCTTAAATCTAAATATTGCTCTGCTGACGTCTTTGTCTTCTAAATTTAGAGTATCAACTTTTAAATAACTATATACTTTTCCTGTGCCTTCTGTTATCTTAGTACTAGGTTCTTTGTCTAATTTTGTCACGCTAATCTCAACATCTGCTACTCTGTTAGCTACATCTACTTGCAATAATGTTACAGGGATTCTTGAATCAGTTACTCTTACATTAGCAGATGTGCCTGCAGCTACAACGAAAAACTTGGTTGCTGAGCTAGGTCCATCTTTTGATAAGCTTGATACTGTTCCTGCTGAAGTGCCACCGCCTCTATTGCCTCCTCCGCCTGATGGAGCTGGTGTAGTATCAACAATAGGTGCAGTTGAGGCTGTCAATGTTAAGCTTGATCTTTGGTTATTTGAAGTAGGACATTCATTATCAGCAGATGCAACTGCGATTATTGTATGGTTGCCAGCACTATTCACAGACCAAGTTGTATTTGCGCTTGCTTCATTATTTACTGAGACATTACTGCCATTGCTTCCAGCAAGATTCACTTCTGCAATCTTGTTTGAAGTTTGAACTAAATCGTAATAAAATGTAACTTTGCCGTTTACAGCAGTGTCAGTCCCATTTTCATTTTTGACAGTTGCAACTGCAGTTATTTTGTTTCCTGCTACTGGTGTTAAGCTTGAAAGTGCAACATCTAATACTGTCAAATCTGAGCCGATAACATCAAAAGTATCACTGTCTGAAATTGTTTGGAATACATTTCCTGCTCCATCATCAAAGTTTCTTGCTTCTGCAGTCATTAATTTATCTGTTCCGCAGGTGTTTGGGGTAAATGTATATGTGCTTGTATTTAATGATCCACCAGCTACACTAGGGATTACTCTTGTCTCATTGATATAAACACTGTCTAGGTTCTCATCAATATTAAATGCAGGATCTGTTCCAGAGTTGTTAAGTGTGACATCTAAACTAGCTTGCTGGTTCATCTTTAAGGTTGTCAAATCACTAAGTGCAATGCTTAAATTTACATTCTTGACAGCAACAGCATTTACGCTGACTGTGTTAGTGCAATCTACACCACTGTCATTAACCACACTCACATTGAATTCAAATGTGCCTTGCTGAGTTGCATTTACTGTCCATGAATATGTTGTCTGTGTAAAGCCGACTAAGTTCTTGAATGTATCAGACAGGTTTACTAAGCCTGCAGGCAATGAAAGTGTTGCATTTGCATAAGCTTTCCATACATCTATAGGTGTTCCAGGCGGCTGTATACGTAATTTAATCAGTGAAGTGACATCTCCTACATTTATCTGTGTCGGAGAAGTAAATACAGTTAAATCACTTGGGCATGCAGCTGCTGATACCATATCTAAGCTTGCTAGTACAAATACTAGGACAAATAGTAACATGCTAACTACCTTGCTTGCATTCAATATTTTTGATAAATTTATTTTTGTCATTTTTTCTTATTATTCTATTTATGATATGCTTACTGTTCTTGCCACAGATATTTTATCTGTACCAAAGCCCATGCTTACGTTCATCACTTTAGTTGCAGCAGAGCCTGACTGCACTTCCCAATAATATGATTGTGAGTCTAATGTATTGAATGTTGCATAGTTCTTGAAGCTGTTTGTATTACCATCCTGATTTGTCTGTATAGTTAATCCGTCGGTATTTAATGTCACGTTCAGGTCTTTCAATGCATCACTTACTTTGCTGTCTATGTTAACCCAGGTATAGAATGTGCTGCTTGCAGATTCACTAGTCGCAGGGAAGCTTGCTTCGCTTACAAATGTAAGGTTGATGCTGTCTTTTACTGAGATTACTTTTACACTTTGTGATTGCTCGTTATTAGATGCATTGCTATCTGTGCCAAGTAAAGTTAATACTTTTACTGTGTGGAAATTCTTAACCTGTGGATTCCATGTGAACTGTATGTTTCTTGTCTCTCCTACCTTCAGGTTGCTTACATCTAAGTTCTGTATTGTGGTGCCTCCGTTCAAGTCTTTGAATTGCACTGGCACAGTGCTTTCATTTACATTTCCTCTGTTTGTGACATTAGCACTTACTGTAATTGTGTCAAATAAGTATGCTGTCTGCTTGTTAAATGCTAAACCCTCTACACTTACATCATGAATTCCATTTACATTCACAAACTTTGTGTTACTGTTATCTGCTGTATCTGTCTCTCCAGTTACTGTATCAACTAATACTTTCAATGGAAGATTCTGTACTTCAAAGTCAGGTGCTATCCATGTGAATGTCTTTGTAACATTTTCTCCAGGAGCAAGCAATGTTATTGCCTGTGATGCGATTTCTGTTCCATTCTGTAATAATCTTACCACACTTGATTCTGAAAGAGTACCTTGATTGTTAACTACAACTGGCAATGAAAGCTGTGTATTTACTGTAATGCTGTTTGTTACTGTGAAGCTTACTGCAGCTAAGTCATGTACTACATTTGGCTCAACAACAACAAAGAATGTCTTTGCTGCGCTGTTGTAATTACTATCTCCNNACCGTCTAAGAATAGCTGTAAGTTAGGGTCTGCCTTTACGACTACAAATGTATCTGTTAATAAATTATTCACATTATTATTAGCAGATGTATCATTTACGATGTATTGTACATTGTATGCTCCAACTACTGGCTGCATCACAGTTGCGGTATATGTATTTCCTGAGCTTAATGTCATCGGCAATAATGTGCCAGATACATTAGCAATTACTTTGCTCACTGAAGACTGGTCGTTTGCATCAACGTTTAAAATAACGTTATTCTCATATACAATGCTGTCAGCTATCACTG
>DUGA01000056.1 GCA_013331615.1 Candidatus Woesearchaeota archaeon
TACAGAAGACATTAATCTTGTTATTAAAAGCCTTAATTTGTTATCAAGGGCTGAGGAGATCATAAGTGCAATCCAGACAGGGTATGCCAGCAGGAGCATGAAAGCAGAAAATGTCATATATATCGGCCCATTGAAAACAGAGACAGCATCTGTCTTAGAAAATTCTTACAGGATCAAATTCAGATGTATGGAATATAAGCCTGGAGATAAAACAACTTTGGCTGAAATAGAGAGGGATGATATTACTGAGTTATTGGCTAAGCCTACTGGAGCATCAAAAAGACCAGGTAAAGGCGAAAAAGGCATCAGTAGCACTAACCAAGCAGTGCTTCCACATGGAGTTTATAATATAACCTATTTTGCAAATTTACTAGGTATGGATGAAAAAGAGGCATACCAATTAGCACAGGAACATAAGATTGGCACGAATATAGGCAGCATAAAAGACTGGACAATAACAGAAGATGAATTAACAGGATTATTACCTTATCAAGCCAGAAGAAAGACAGATTCAGGAGTAGAATTATGGACTAAAGATGGCAACAGCAGCGTATTGACTGAATATCAAGCTGCGTCTGTGTTAAAAGTTGAGGTGGATGAAGTAAGAAAGCTTTTGGTAAGAGATGGCCCACTGCGAAAAGTTAGGACACTGGCCAAAGATGGCTTCAGCGTAAACGGCACATTCTTAGAAGACGTTATTAAGTATAAGGATCTTCCCAAATAGATTTTCAGAGGATAATTCTTCCAGTTAACCAAAACACATTTAAACAAAAACAGCTTTAAGAGGGATAAGATGAGGAATTTGTCGACTAAAAACATTGGAACGAGCAAGCAGTTGGTAATCCTAACACTATTAGCTATAGTTATTGCAGTTATATCAGGCTGTGAGAGCCAGGAAGCTTCTGTGTTAGATGATGACATAGACAATGAAGCAGATGCACAAGCAACTACACCTGCTTCTCAATCACAACCGCAGGCAAGCCCACAAACAAATGNNACAAACTCAATCAACACTTCCACAAAAGCCTGCAAATACTGAGTTCATCGACATAATCGACAGAGAATTTGTGCCATTGAACTTGGAGATTCCTGTGAATACAACTGTTATCTGGATGCATAAAGACGAATTTAGACCATTGATACAGCACGTCATCAGAGTAAGGACTAAAGGTGTTGGAGATGAATTAGCAAGAAGTGAGCGTCTTTCTAAAGGACAGAATCTGACTTACAGATTTACAACACCAGGAACTTATGAATACATGGATGTTCTTTTCATCAAGGATATGGATGTAGGGAAGATTGTGGTTAAGTGAATCATTACCTTAATCGTTACCTTTTCATTACTATTTTAGTTGCCTACTTTTTTAGCAGATATTTAATTGCCCTGCCCTTCCCATGGACAACTAACAGCCCTGCCTTAAGCATCTTTTCTAAATCTAGGTATGCACTTTTATTAGAAACCTGATTTATCTCCTGATACTGCTTATTTGTGATGCTGCCATTGCGTTTTATGTGCTCCAATGCATTAAACTGTTTAGTAGTTATATAAATCTGGCCTTGTTTAGTAATATGTGTTCTTTCTATGCTTAATTGCATTATCCTGCGCTTTACCTTAAGCATACTCTTCATTACTCCTGCGGTAAAATATTCCAGCCATTGAGTCATGTCCTGAGATTTGTTTTTTTGTGTAGTATTCAAAATCTGGTAATATATTGCCCTATCCTCATTATAATAATCATCTAAAGCAAAAATTCTTTTTGTATCAAATCCGCGAAGATAAAGGATAAGAGTAGCCAAAGCTCTTCCTGTTCTGCCATTGCCATCAATAAATGGGTGTATTGTGACAAATTGATAATGCACAATAGCGGCATGTATCACTGGATGCAATTCTAATGCTTCTTTCCAATTAACCCAACTAATAAAATCTTTCATCAAGTTTGGCACTAAATTTGTATTAGGAGGACGATAATGTATGGTGCCTTTTTGGTCTACTATGTAAACCTGTTTTCTTCTGTATCTGCCCAGATGCACATCCTCCAATGTCCCTTTGCCTAAAATCCGATGGATTCGCAGTAAATTAGATTCGCTGAGCAAAAAAGACTTTCTCTTACCCAACAAATCAATATATTTCAGAACAGCAAAATAATTATGCACTTCAAGCTTCTCTTTTTTGCTGGCATCAACCTTAATCCCTTGATATAGATTTTCAACATCATCATAAGACAAAGTATTGCCTTCTATAGCTGTTGAATTATGGGTACTGGATATAATGGCATCATGCCGCAATACCTTTTCCCATAGTGGCAGCACTGGAGATAATATTATCTCTTTCTTGGCTTGTTCAATTGCCGCAATATTGTTCAATATCGTGTTTGTTATGGAATAAGTTGGCTTGTACATAATCATTACCTTAATCATTACCTTTTCATTACATAAAAACATCTTAAATATATAAATCTTTCTAAGATAAAAAATCCTGACCGCCACTTCCCTCAATCCGTCCAAGTATCTCTTTTGATGTATAAGCTATCGCTTCCACATTCGCCCTTAAAAACCGCAACATTTAAATACATACTCGTAATAATGATTATCATGAGTATGTTTATTAATAGAAAAGATGAGAATAAGAAGCTTCAGGAGATCTATAGCTCAAAAAAAGCTGAGTTAGTGTTAGTCTACGGCAGAAGAAGGATAGGAAAAAGCAGGCTTTTGATAGAATCCATAAAAAACAAGAATGCAGTATATTTTCTGGCAGATGCCTCTGATAATATCCTTGACATACTCTCCCAGCAGATAAAGGATGAATTTGTAAAATTTTCAAACTGGGAAGATTTCTTTGAGTTTATGCTAAAAAGCAAGCACAATGTGTTCATAATAGATGAATTCCAATATCTTTATCAGGTAAATAAAGCATGGCCCACAATACTTCAAAGATGGTGGGAAAAANNTATGAGATGGAGATACAGCCTTTGTCATTTCAGCATGCAAGAGAATTCTTAAAAGGATATTCTGTTGAAGAGCAGATAAAGGCATATTCTGTTTTAGGCGGAATACCAAGATATCTTGAGGAAATTGATTTGACAAAAAGCGTTGAGGAAAACATAAATGAAAAGATTCTTGAGAAAATCAGGTTTTTATATAATGAGCCTGTAAATCTGCTGTTTGAAGAGTTTAGAGATCCTTCATCATATCTTGCTATATTATCAGGTATAAGCGAAGGCCAGACCAAATTTAATGAGATCGCTGTCTACAGCCATATAGGCGCAAACAAGCTTCCGAAATACCTTTTAGTATTGGAAAGAGTAGGAATCATAAAAAAAGAAGTGCCAGTCACTGAAAAAAAGCTGAAATCCAAGCTGACAAGATATTACCTCAAGGATAATTTTTATCGTTTCTGGCTCAGATTTGTGTTCAAGAATAAGGCGCAGATTGAGCAAGGTCTGAATAAAGAGCTTGGGCATGCCATAAAAAAAGAGCTGCCAGCTTATATGGGCAATGCATTTGAAGAAGTATGCAAGGAGACATTACTCTTAAAATTAGATGGCATTACAAAACTAGGGAGATGGTGGCATAAAGACACTGAGATAGATATAGTGGCAATCAACGAGACAAATGACACGATATATTTTGCAGAATGCAAATGGAAAGATGAGGTTGATGCAGAGCATATATTATCTGAATTAAGGGAAAAAGCCAAGCAAGTATCCTGGCGAAATGGCAAAAGAAAAGAAAAATTCATAATAATTGGAAAATCATTTGCGCATAAGGTACACGCGCAAGATGTTATTTTGATGGACATTAATGACATAAAGAATGCTGCAAAATAAAGAAGAAATAGAACAAAGAAAAGAAATAAAAACAAAAAAACAACTCAGCTAACTTCTACTATCGCTTACCACTCTAATGTCGGAGCTCTGTTGACGTCTTCTACACTTACCTTGACTTTCTGGCTTGCACTTTCTTTGCCGTCGCTTACAGTCACAGTCACATCATGCTCTCCTGCATCATTGTAGTTTGTAGTATAGCTTGGTGAAGTCATCCAGCCAGAATAGCTGTATGTCAACTGATCGCCATCTGCATCACTTGCTTTGACTGCCAAAGTTACGGTGTCACCTTCCTTGACTTTTACGTCTGCAATCTTTTCAAGCACAGGTGCTTTGTTCAGCTTTGTTACAACAATCTTGAAGTCACTGCTGACTGTGTTCTTGCCGTCGCTGACTGTGATTTTGACTTCATAATTTCCAGCATCTCCTGCTTTTGTCTGCCATTTACCTTCTGCATTCAATGGCTTGTCAAAAGTGTATGTTAGCTTATCACCATCTGGGTCAGTTGCTTTCAGTTTTAATGCAACTAAATCTCCTTCATTTAATGCCAAGGTTAGCTTTCCTGCAGCATCTTTTGTTGGAGTTGTTACAGTCTTAGCTTCTGCCTTTGCTGGTGCAGCTTCAACTTTCTTTTCTTCAACCTTAGCTGGCTCTGCTGGTTTAGCAGGCTCTGCAGGCTTTACTTCTGGCTTAGGAGCTTCTGTCTTTGTGACTTCAGCAGGCTTTGCAGGTTCTGCTGGCTTAGCTGCTTCTTCTTTCTTAGGTTCTGCTGCTTTTTGAGCTTCTGCCTGCTTCTCTAATAATTTTCTTTTAAATTCTTCTCGAGCTTTTTCTTCAGGAGTCAGCTCTTTAGCATCTGCTTTAGCTTCTTTTGCAGCATCTTTAGTCTCTTCCTTGACTTCCTTAGTAAGCTTTTCAAGCTCTTTAGAAACATCTTTTGCTTCGCCACTAGGAGTTGCTCCAGTTGGCGGAGTATATTGCGGTATCTGGCATGCTGCAATTAAAAATACAGCTAAAACCAATATTGTCAAAAATACAGCTCTATAATTTATAGAATAAGTTTTGTTATTAACACCTCTCATTTGTTCCACCTCTCAAGACGTAATTTATTGTTAGCATTTTAAAATCACAACTAGTATTTAAACTTTGCGGTAGTTAAAAAAGAAAATAGTTTCAAAAAGTATTAGCTGAATGGTAGTGATTTATTGAAAAAATGAAATGAAAAACAGATTAATACCTAGATAAACAAATAAACAAATCATCAATTTTTTCTTCCAAACAAAAACATTTATAAACAAAAGCCCATTTCTCAATGCAATAGGATTAAATGATGAACAATCATTGTCCTTCAAACAAAATTATAACGCCGCAAGGCGTGAACTTATACAATCAAAATAATAGATAGATAATAAATATAATAACATTAATAGCTATAAATTAAAAAATAAATCATTAACAATTATAAAACAATATAACATCAGGTGACTAAATGGTAAATCTATTCGATGCTCCGCCAACTGAACTTATAGAAAAGGCAGCTGTTGAGCTAAAAAAAAGTACTCAGTTTTCTCCTCCTACTTGGGCAAGCTTTGCAAAAACAGGAGTCCATAAGGAAAGACCTCCATTAATTGAAGGATGGTGGTATATAAGAGTAGCAGCTATCTTAAGAAGCGTTTATAAACTTGGTCCTATTGGCACTCAAAAATTAAGAGTCAAATTTGGAGGTAAAAAATCTCGAGGACATATGCCTGAAGAGTTTAGAAAAGGCTCAGGTAGTGTTATGAGAAAAGCATTACAGCAGCTAGAAAAAGCTGGTTATGTAAAGCAAGTCGAGAAAGGAGTACATAAAGGAAGGATAGTAACTCCAGCAGGCAAATCATTTTTAGACAAAGTTGCATTAGAGATATTAAAAGCAAAGCCTAAGCCAGCAAAAGCACAAAAAGCTGCAGCAGAAGCTATCGTTGAGCAGGCAGCTGAGTAAATGATAATATAATAAGAGATATGATAGCCACAAGTGACTATTAATAAAGATCAAAATGTCATCCCTTGAAGAGTTGCGAAGAAGAAGATCAGAACAAATAAAGCAAGCGCAACTTCAACAGCAATATAATGACCAAGGAAATGAGGAAGCTCAGACTGTGGCAAAGTTGCAGCAGCTTGAGAATCTGGTCAAGCAAGTATTGACTAAAGAAGCATTGCAGCGATACAGCAACCTAAAAGTTGGGCATCCTGACAAGGCCATGAACCTGCTGATGATCATCGGCAGCGCAATCCAGAGCAACCAGCTAAATGCTGAGAAGAAAGTGACAGACGAAGAATTAAAGAACCTGTTGATGAGACTAACCCCAAAAAAAAGGGAAGTTAAAATAAATAATAACAAAAATTACGAATAAGATATAAAAAACAATCAATAAAACAAAAATAACAATCATTGTGTGAGACTATGGCCAGATACAAGCATTTAAGCAGAAAGAAAAGATTGGCAAAATTAAATTCCCAGACTAGATGGGCGCCTTATTGGGCAGTCATGAAAAAGTTTGGAAAGACAAGAAGGATGCACCCTAGCAGGATTACAGCTAAGAAAAGAAACTGGCGAAGAATCAAGTCAAAGGCATGATTATAAGAAATTTATTTTTAGGATTAATAATAAAAATATGTGATTAACTATGGCAATATTAGAACGCGTTTACAACGTACCGTTAAGAAACGGATATATGAAAGCTCCAATGTATAGGAGAACCAAGAAAGCAGTTAATACTCTGAGGACTTTTGTTGCCAAAAATATGAAAGTATCTGAAAAGAAAGTTAAACTAGGCAAGTATGTAAACCTAGAGATGTGGAAGCATGGTATCAAGAATCCTCCTCACCATATCAAAGTTAATGTTAAGAAAGATGATGAAGGCAATGTATTTGCTGAGCTAGTAGGCGCGCCAGTTGAAAAAACTCCAGCAGTTACATCTAAGAAAGCTACTGGAGTAGAAGAAGCTAAGGCAGCATTAGCTGGTGAAGGAAACGAAATAAAAGACGCAGAGATAGTTGAAGAGACTAAGTTTGATGACTCAATCACACCTGTTGGCTATCAAACAGAGAGTATCAACAAAGCTTATATTTCTAAGAAGCCAAGCGCTTTAGAAAGCGCAGCAGGATTTGGAGAAGAGAAGGCTGAAACTAAAGCGCCTAAATCAAGCGCTCCTAAAAAGGCTAAGAAAGCAGAGAAGAGCGAATAAGTAAGTTAGAAGTTCTACGTTCTTTTTATTGCATAAAAGCAAAAAGCTTAAATATAACTAAGATATAATATTATATAATTTAAGATTATATTAAATAGATAGGTGATTATATGGCAATGACTGTACAATATGCGCGCAAAGTTGGTGGCTCTCTGATGGTAAGAATACCTAAGGACATCGTAAAGATAGAACAGATAGATGAAGGAGAAACACTAGAAGTAGAGATAAGAAAATTAAAAAAAGACTGTTTTGGAATACTTTCTGGTCTAAAGCCATTTGCCAAAACGGAGAAGTTAGATATCCATGGCTAAGTATCTCATAGACTCATCTGCATGGATAGAATATTTGGCTGGAAGCAAGAGGGCTGAACCATTAAAAAAATATTTTGAAGAAGGTGAATTATTTACTTCGCCAGTATGTGTCGCAGAAATCATCGCTAAAGTAGCAAAAGAAGGACTATCAGTAGAGAATGCTAAAAATTCAATCCACACTCATTCTAGCATATTTGCATTTGATTTTAATACAGCAGTTGATGCAGGCACTACATATGCAGAGCTAAGAAAAATAAAACCAAAGATTGCGCTTTCAGATGCAATAACAATAGTATTAGCCAGGAATATCAAAGCAAAGATCCTTACATTTGACAATGATTTTAGGAATATCCAGGAAGCCATTGTGTTCTAAAATTGAGATATTAACGCGACTAAATCAATGGTTTTCTTGCGGATTTGCAGCAAATTATTTAAACAGATGACTGATTATTCTCTATACTCTCAGATAAAAGTAGCGTATTGGAATAGTAATATTCAAATATTATATTATAAATAGAATAAGTGATGTGTTATGGCCCCAAAAGAAGTTTATAAAAGCAAGAATAAAAACATAAATTTTGTTAAGCAACATAAATTAGATAAGATAACTAGTGTAATTAATAATAATAATAATAATAATATCAATAAAGTAAAAACTAGCATTACTGTTTCTGAATCTTCCAATCAACCATCAGATGACTTATTGCCATTTGAAAAGATAAAAAGACAAGTTCTTGTCAAAAGAAAAGCAGAGACAACAAACAAGTTTGGCTGCGACCCAGATAATCGCCCAATAAAAGAACTTCTTAATTATGGCATTATAAATGTAGACAAGTCTACTGGACCTACAAGCCATCAAGTAAGCGCGTATGTGCAACAGATACTTAAGATTGATAAAAGCGGACACTCTGGTACATTAGATCCATTAGTCACAGGAGTCTTGCCAACAGCTATAGGCAGGGCGACAAGAGTTGTACAGATGCTGTTGACTGCAGGCAAGGAATATGTTGCGCTCATGCATATACATAAAGAAGTTCCTCAGGAAGAGATAAGAAAAATCTGCGAGGAATTTGTAGGCAAGATAATGCAGCTTCCTCCTGTTAAAAGCGCAGTAAAAAGAGAGATTAGAGAGAGAAATGTTTATTATTTAGAGATTTTAGAGATAGATGGACAGGATGTTTTGTTTAAGGTAGGCACACAAGCAGGAACTTATATAAGAAAATTGATCCATGATATTGGACAGAAAATAAAAATAGATGGACAGCCAGTTGGCGCGCAGATGCAGGAACTAAGAAGGACAAAAGCAGGCTGCTTTGATGAATCAACTTTAGCAACATTGCATGACTTAAAAGATGCTTTATGGTATTATGAAAATCAAGCAAATGAAACTTATCTGCGCAAAGTCATAAAGCCTGTTGAGTTTGCAATCCAGCACATACCTAAAATATGGATACTTGATTCTGCGATTGAACCGTTATGCCATGGCAGTTTTCTGGCAATACCTGGAATCTCTAAGTTAGAGAGTAAGATCAATCCAAATGAAAAGTATAATGACAAGGTTGCTGTGCTTACATTGAAAGGAGAGTTAGTCGGATTAGGCATTGCAAAGATGAATTCTGAAGAAATCATGAAGAAAGACCATGGAATTGCAGTAAAGATGGAGAAGATATTCATGCTGCCAGGCACATATCCAAGGGTTGAGATTGTTAAGTAGCTGTAAGTATTATTTCTTGACTGAGATAAAATGGTTATGGTATTATTCTAGCGTTTTGTAGAGGATTTTTATTGATTTTTGCATCGTTCAATTTAATTATGTTACTACTCATAAAAAGCGAAAACCTTATAAATGATTGACTACTGATAAGAGATAAGTGAGTAGGAATTTTATATAGAGAATAATCCGAATTTGAATAGAGAACAAACTAAAGAAAAAATGGCAAATGAAAGAAGAGAGCGCATATGGAAAGAAGTTGAAAGGAGAAAGGAAGAAGACAAGAACGTCAAGGATGCATTATCCATACAAGTCTTTCAGAACTACACCCAGATAGATAATAGCATAAAAGGTGAAACCACATGGTTTTGGGTAGATCCACAAACATTCGGATTATTTCAATCCCCTAACCCACATAATAAGGAAAGAAGACAATTGTTCATGGGAGAGAGCATGTCTCACCTTGCACCTGAAGCAATGCTTCTACGGACTGCATACGGCATGAGCATAGATGAAACTTTATTCTTGTTTGATATGTTTAAGAGATATCAAGTTGGCAAGAGAGTTCCTGTTCGCGGCAATAATTCTGAGAATATGACTGCAGAAGAGGTATTAAAGTGGGAAGCTGCTAGGCTTGCTCATCAACTGATTCCTGATTATGAACTAGCATCTGAGTATGTTATGAATCAGCAAGCGACTGAGGAGTTAGACCATATATTTCGCGCTTTAGTGCTAGGAGCAGATGATTCCAAAGCATCAGCTGCAAAAATTAGGAAAATGGGAAAAAATATTGTAACCACTGATTATGGCCGCACGATCAATCTGGAAGATTTAGCCAACGGAGAATATTCTTTCAATAGGTTAAATTTAGTCGGAGAGATGTGGAAGAACAATTTTCAGGTGGAAGGTGAGTTAGAGAGATTTATTGGGCTTGCAGTTAAGCTTCCAAATAATAATCCTATTTCAAGGCCACTGCCATCAGAGCAGAGAGGAGAAGCTTTAGCTGTAGGACCTATTGCTAATCGAAAATACCCAGTTCTGGAAGCTGAATGTGCATATGCTTTCCAATCACCTGATTCAACTCAGCTAAAGATAAAAGAAGGTAAGCTTCCAAAGAATATGGAATTAGGATTATACAGGCTGCATTTAACAAGGTATGGAGTAGTTAAAGATAGAAGAGAGCTTATTGATGATCCTGACGGAAAGTTATTTAAGAAAGGCATTTTTGTCATGAGAATCGGACCTGGAGTTTATGGTGTTGTAAAGGTGAATGATGAGACTGGAACTTTTATGGAACATGACAGGCAAATTGTTTACCACACAGATTTGATAAGAAAGATTAGCTTTGGGAAAACTGCGCATACGGAAGAAGCAAAGAGGAGTTTGAGAACGATGGGAGATGTCAGTACAGAAGGCAGACATCTTTTGCAAGCGCACGGGGTTAGTGTAGAAGACTTAGACAGATGGTATACAAATGATCAGAATAAAAATAAGATATTGATAACTGCAAGGCATGCCCTGGCAGAATATGACATTGTAGGAGGATTACTCCCTGATGGAAATGGTGTTAATGACAGGAAAGGAAAGATAGGAAAATTATATCTTTACCTTGTCCATGATGAAGCTAATGGATTTAAGAATTTGCCAAGCTACAGGATAGGAGTTGCTGTTCAGCCAAATGAATTCAGAAGCTTTGCTCCAAATACGGCATACCATAGGCCTAAGCTTGCCGCGGAGAAAAAAAGATTAAATGACCACCTCCAGGCAGTTAAGGAATTATTCTGCCATCAGCTTATGCATCAATATGGTGCCCTTCCTTATCTGAGGAATATGATGGAAGCGATGGTTGTATCTGCACATACGTATGGAATTAAATAATAGAAGTATTAAAATAATAAAAATAGGAGACAGAGAAAACAATCTTACTTATTTTCTAATGATTGGCTCCACCGCCGCCGTTTCCATTTCCACCGCCATTACCTTTGCCATTCCCTCTCTCTGGAGTTTTGGTGATGAAATACATAAATACAACTACTACCACTACAAATATCAATGATGCAACCCATTCATTCTTCCAGTTGCCTCTGATGAATCCCCAGAACCATTCTAGCCAGCTTTGGTTGTCTTTTGTCCTGACTGCATGTAAAAATATTAAAATAATTGACACAAACATCATCCAGGTAAAAAATGTTCTCCAGCCGCCCTGTAAAAATACATCTTCTCCTTCCCTGTAAAATGAGCCTATCAACAACAAGAACATAACTGAAAGGATCAATAAAATGACAGTGTTAGCCAAAGCTTCATTTATCAATGAGACTAATCTTGTAGAAGCAATCACCAAAAATGCTATTACAAATGCAGTTATTGCATTCAACTGCTTTTTTGTATAGACTTCTCCCTGAAACTTTTCAACGCCAAGAATCTTTGTCTTTTCAAGGACAGCAAATACAATCGTGAATACAAGCAGGAAAGGAAGGACAACATCATATATGCCTATCTGCCCTAAGAAATTAATCATGCCCCTGAAAGTGCTTTCTGCCATCCGACACCTCTAATTATGCTAAATAATCAATTATAAATATTATCATATTTGATAGTATTAATCTTACATTAAACCAATTAAGTGTACTAAATTAAATTTATATATAAATGTTGCGGTTTTGGAAAATCAAGGAGAAGATCAGTTAAGATTAGGGTCTCCTTTAGCCCCATCAGGATAAAATTTAGCAATCCTATTTGTCCCATAATCGGCAGGCAATTTTTGAGACGTTAAAATCCTATTCTCCTTCTCAAATCTTGGTGAATCAGAAACTAGATGGATAAACCTGATCTGTTCCTTAAATGTATGCGGCCTTACTGCGCATGATTCAACCCATTCACCATTTTTATAATTAAGTTTAGTATTAAATGCTGCCTCATATGCTTGCCTTGAGATTTTACCAGTTATATGATATCTCCCTGTCATTTCACTTTTAACAATTTCTAACTTAAGGGAATAATTTACTTCCGGATGCCTGTCGAGAGCATCCGTTACAAATCTTTCAAGCTTAGATTTGATAGACACTGCATTCTCAAAAATGTAGATACGCTCTAACGCTGCCTCAAATTTGATAGAAGGATCTATATCTATAACTTCCCGTTCTACAATGCCTGCCAAATCTATGACTGCTTCTCCCATATCCATCACTATACTAGGCAATTTTATACCTTATTTAAAAATTTGCTGACCAATTTATACGGGATAAGGAAAATTTAAATACTTGCGCATACATAACCTTAGTATGGCAAAAAAACAAAAGAAAGCAGAAGGCAGACAGGTTAATTTACAAAAGGCTTCAGTAAGACAGCAAATTTCGTATACTAATCTTCTTGATAAGAAAGACTTAGAAGACATCAGGAACAGGATGAATGAATTTGATAAGCAAAGAGAGATTCTCATTAAATTAGGCAGAGATGTCATCAAGCTATCAAAGCAGATAATCTACTGCTCTCACAGGAATGAGCTTGAAGAAGCAGAACGACTTTCTAAAGAGATAAAGAGATTGGTAGAAGAAGAGAACAAGATTGTCGAAGCTAATCCTAAACTGATCTACAGCGGAAGCTTTAAGGTTGATGTGCAGGAATATGTTGAAGCTATGTGCTATTTTGAGTTTGTGAAAAACAAAAGAATCCCAAGCCATAAAGAGCTGAAAGTTGGGGGTGAGCATTATCTTCTTGGTTTGTGCGACCTGACAGGCGAGCTGACAAGAAATGCAGTTAATTCTGGGATAAATGCAGATTATAAGCAAATACTTTTGATAAAGGAATTAGTAAGCGAGATATATGGCGAGCTGCTAAAGTTTGATTTTGGCAACGGTGATTTAAGAAAGAAGTTTGATGGCATCAAATATGAACTAAAGAAGATCGAGGATCTTGTGTTAGAGCTGAAATTGAAGGATAGAGTCTGAATTATAGAAAAGCTTATATATTAATATGGCATTAATACCATATTAATAAGATATTAAGGTGATACATAATGGTGCAAGCGCTGATAAACATAACTGAAAAGACAAACAGGATTTTGAATATTGTGAAAGCTAAGCATGGATTGAATGATAAGTCTGAAGCAATAAACATCCTAGCAGAGGAATATGAAACAGAGATTTTAGAGCCTGAGTTGAGGCCTGAATATGTTGAAAAGTTAAACAAGATAAGAAAGGGAAAATATATCCGCTTTAATTCTATTGATGAATTGAGAAGAGCAACAAGCTAAGAGGACTTATGTATAAGTTTAAGATTAGTGAGCATCTGCAAGATATTTTAAAAAAGCTGGGCAAAAGAGATAAGTTGCTTCATGAAAGAGTTCTTGCTAAGATGGATGAAGTGATAAATAGCTACGATGTTGAGCATTACAAGAACCTAAAATACAATATGAAAGATTCAAAGAGAGTCCATGTTGGGTCTTTTGTCTTGATATTTCAATTTGACAAAAATAACAGTGAGATAAATTTTGATGATTTTGACCATCACGATGTCATATATAATAGATAATACTTAAAATGCTCATCGAAGGAATAAACATAAATTACCTAGGACATTCTTGCATCAAGCTGAAGAATGGCATTGTTATCTACATTGACCCTTATTCTATATACGATACAGAGAAAGCTGATCTGATATTGATCACGCACAATCATGCAGAGAATCTTAGCCTGAATGATATCGAAAGATTGGCAAAAGAGGATACTTTTATCGTTGCGCCTGAGTCATGCAGAGAAAATTTGATGCAGCTAAAAACATTTGCTGCAAGCAAAGAGAATAATAGTAATAGTAACAAAGGCAACGTAGACAACATCAAATACTTAGGCCATGGTGAGCAGGTAAATCTGTTCGGCTTGAACATAATCGCAACTGAAGCATACAATGTCAGCTTTGAAAAGAGATTCCATGTAAGAGGAGCAGGCAATGGCTATGTGCTTGAATTGATGAAAGAGACAGGCAACATGAGATTCTATTTCTCTGGCCACACAGAACTAGTTGGTGAGATCAAAGAATTACTAAATAGGGTAGGAAGGATAGATGTTGCATTTATTTCAGTCAATGGTACTGATACAATGAACGCAGAAGATGCTGCGTATGCCTGCGACATAATAAAGCCAAGATATGCTATACCTATCCATTTTGTGCCGAATAATGATGAAGTTTACAGGTTTAAAGAATTGGTCAATACTGCGAAGGTTATTGTATTATAATAATTAGTGCATCATATAAATAATTGGAGAATATAAATCATTTCTTATGCAACTAATTTAGATTCAACTGATTTTGAAAGCAAAGCTGCATAATGATTTTGCGCATCAGCTGTTGCATAGCCACTCATCTTGCCTTCGCTATCTAACAATACAACAGCTGCTAATTTACCGCCTTCTGCTGCTTTTAATCCAGGCGCCTTGCCTTTCCTTGCAAACAGATGTCTTAATCTGAGTAAATCTGTCATATGCACTGGACCGCCTTGGGTTTCAGAATATCCTATTGTTACATAACCTAGCTCATTATCCACATCATAGATGTGCATCGAATCAGGTCTGACTGTGCACCCTGACTCACCAGAATAAGGCGCATAAGGCTTGCCAAGGCCAGTGACTTTAGTGACCAGATGCTGCTCTGGCTTTAATTCAGGCAATCCTAAAGTTGCTGCAAGCTCAGGCTGAGTCATCGCATACACGATGATTGTTTTCAATATCCTGTAGCTTCTTTTTCTTTGGTATGCAAATCCCGCTTCTGTTACAACTGCATCTTTGATTGGCACAATTGTTCCTGTTTTAAAGCTGGCAAAATGAGTATCTTTTGTTACAACACTGATTACCGAAATTGGAACTCCCTGAGAATCTTCCATCAGATAAAAGCCACGCTGCGGATTATGATATTCCTGCAAATAATTATGCGGATTGATGCTTATCAGCTTTGCTTGCTCTGCCAATATCTTGACTAAGTTCAGATCTGTTTTATAATCCGGATGAGAAGGATCTGTAACTAGCTTTCTGACAAAAACAAGTTCCTTATCCTCTTTTTTTGGCATCGTGTCTTGAGTGTCTGGAGTTCCAGAATCTAATATAGTTTCAAGAGTTCCTTTTTGTAAATCTGCAACTAATTGGATCTCTTGTTCAGTTTCTAATGATGTTGCAGTTGTCATTTATAATCTCACCATCCTATATAAACATTTCTGCGCATAAAGAAAAAATCTGTTTATAAACCTATGGACTCATATGAGACAAGAAGAACACATTTGTCTGAATTGGGACAATTGAAGTCATTATGAAAAATCAAAAAATTAAATGGGATATGATAAAAATACAGCTTTAAAATCCTATTTCCACAAGATTTAAATATTTAGATGGAAAATTCTGTGTTATTATGTTACGAACAAACACGTGCGGCGAACTTACAAAGAAAGATGTAGATAAGAAAATCACCTTATGCGGCTGGAACCATGCAAGAAGAGACCATGGTGGAGTCATATTTGTTGATTTAAGAGATAGATATGGATTGACGCAGGTAGTTTTTGATCCAAGCCATAACAAGAAAGTCCATGCAATTGCAGAACATCTGAAAAGAGAAGATGTTTTGCGTGTCAGCGGAAAAGTAAGATATCGAGGCAAAGGGCTTGAAAACCCTAAGATGCACACTGGCGAGATAGAGATCATTGCAGATGACCTAGAAATAATCAACAGTTCACTTACTCCTCCATTAGAGATTGATGATAAAGCTGAAGCAAACGAGGAGATCAGATTAAGATATAGGTATCTTGACCTAAGAAGGCCGATAATGCAGCAACGCCTAATTACAAGGAGCAAAGTTGCGCAGTCTGTAAGAGAATATTTTACTTCACATGATTTTATTGAGATAGAAACACCAGTTCTTGTCAAATCAACTCCGGAAGGTGCAAGAGATTATGTTGTGCCTAGCAGAGTGCATAATGGAAAATTTTACGCACTACCTCAGAGTCCGCAATTATACAAGCAAATTTTGATGGTTGCAGGAATGGACAGATATTTCCAACTTGCTAGATGTCTGCGAGATGAGGATTTAAGGGCAGATAGGCAACCAGAGCACACTCAGATAGATGTTGAGATGTCATTTGTTGAAGTTTCAGATGTCCATGAGATGATTGAAGGATTGTATAAACAAATTTTCAAGAAAGTGCTTGACATTGAGCTAAAGACACCGTTCAAGAAGATAACTTACGATGAAGCTATGGAGAAATATGGGATAGACAAGCCAGATTTAAGATTTGGGCTTGAGCTAGTGGATGTCAGTAATGCAATCAAGGGCTCAGAATTTGGTGTATTTAATTCGATTCTCGAGCATAATGGGATCGTAAAAGTCATCGTTGTTCCGCAGGAGCTTGGAAGAAATGAGCTTGATGCATGGATAAAGTTTGCGCAAGAGCATGGCGCAAAAGGCCTTGCATGGATGAAGGTAACAGGCGCAGAAGGAAAGAAATCATCTGAGCTAAAATTAGAGAGCAACATAGTAAAGTTCTTCAGCGCAGAGATCCAGGAAAAGATTTTGAAGGCAACAAAAGCAAAAGCAGGAAACACTCTTATGTTTGTTGCAGATAAGCCTAAAATTGCAAATGAAGTTCTTGCAAAAATAAGATTAAAGTTAGGCCATGACTTAAAATTGATTGAAGAGCATGACACCAAAAACTTTTCTTTCTGCTGGGTAACAGACTTTCCTTTGTTTGAATGGAATGAAGACGAAGAAAGATGGGAGCCTGCGCACCATATGTTCTGCATGCCAAAGAAAGAAGACCTTGTGCATTTGCAAAGCGATCCTGGCAAAGTCAAATGCACACAGTATGATCTTGTGCTGAATGGTGTAGAGCTTGGCTCTGGAAGCATAAGGATAAATGATCCAAAGATACAAGAGGAAGTCATGAAAGTGATTGGGCTTAGCCATGAGCAGGCAGAGAAAAAATTTGGATTTTTATTAGAAGCTTTCAAGTATGGCGCGCCAGTGCACGGCGGCATTGGGATTGGTTTAGACAGGACAGTTGCCCTCATGTTAGGATTGCATGACATCAGAGAAGTTATTGCTTTCCCAAAGAATAAAGCAGCAGAATGTCCTATGGACGGTTCTCCAAATGATGTTGAGGAAAAGCAGCTGAAAGAGTTAGGGATCAAATTTGATGCAGTGAAGAAGAAATAGATAAAGCTAAGAGTTATAGCTAAAAATAAAATAGAATATTAAGTATAAAATTTATAAATTAGCCTCATTTTTTCTCAATTTATGCAAGTCGCAACATATTTAACAGACCATCCTGTAATCGGACATAAGACATTATCAGATCTATTGCTCCATGAAGGATTTAACAGGTGTGAGATCAGTGATATAGTCAATAGGTTCCATACTGCTTATCATGCATTTGTCTTGATGAAATTTGAGAGAAGAGGAGTGCCTGACTTTATTGAGCCAGAGATTTTAAGGCAAGGTTTTGATCTAGAACACGAGCTTGGCTCATTGCCTGCAGAAATAACTGCATATTTGAGAGAGCAGAATACGTTTTTTGAGGTATTAGAANNAGAAAGAAGAGTAAGGGAGCAAAACTGTGTAGCCGAGCCGGTAATTGAAGGCAAGAAAGTAACCCCAGAAGATTATCAGACTGCAGTGAAACTGTTTTATGGAGAGTTGATACAAAAAGCTCTTGGCAATAGCAGAAAAAATGAGCATGTCAAGAAGATAGGTGAGTTGATAGGATTGTTCTTAACCTACGTTGAAGAATATGCTTCTAATATGAATGATGCATTAGGCGGATGGAGTAATTTCAGTTTAGTCTTGCTTGAGCCGCAGAGCATCGATAATGATACAGGCAAACTTGTAAAGTTTAATAGATCTTTAATACAACAAGCAAGCAAATACTTAAGAGAGGTTTATGGATTGATGCAGAGTGCAGGAATTAAAGGTTATGAGAATCCTGAGAAAAAATGGAGAGATGCATTAAATTATTTTGATACATCTCCATTCTGTTTAGAGATAGTAGGAAGAGATTTTACTTTTAGATAGGCGAGAGAGAGAATAGATTAAGCCCTATTAAATATAAATCACTGCTTTCTTCAATTAGTTTGACAATTAAACTGTGCTAAACAACCGTTAATAAGTAAAATATATAAACTATCTGTAATCCATCCTTGATAATATGCCAACTGGACTATATGATGCATGCGTGAATCTTGAATTAAGACCAGAAGGAATTTTTTATGGTTATCTTCAAAGTTTATTAGCTCTTGCGCGAAGCAAAGATCCAAAAACTGCTTCAACAGCTACACTTCAATTCATGGATTTGGCAACTAGAGATTCTGCAAGGTATGTTGCATTTTGCAGAAAAACCGACAAACCTTGTGTTATAATCTCCATAGGTGATTCTGCTGGTGAGGGATTTGCACTTACAGATATTTTGGAGAGGAGCCAAGATATAGGCTCTTGCAGTCTGAGAGAAGCTCCAAGGCAAGCTATTAATGGTAAAGTTCTTAATTATGATTTTGTCTTGAGGTCACTACCTTTTGAGTCAGTTAGACCTGATGAGATAAGATAATAGGGTAAAATACGCTAAACAATCGTTAACAACTAAAAATATTTAAATAAATTCTATATTCTCTGGTGTTATGGCAAATTTCATATCTATAAAAGAAGCGATGGACCTTTGCGCAGAGAAAGGAAATAGTGAAGTCGCAATACGAGGCTGGGTCTATCGTGAAAGAGGAAGCAACAAGTTCAAATTTCTTGTCATAAGAGATTCATCAAATATTATCCAATGCGTTGTAAAGAAAGAAAATCTGACAAGCAATTCTGAAAATAGCGCAGAAGAGCTGTGGGACAAAGTAAGCAAGCTCCAGATAGAAGCAAGCGTTAAAATAATTGGAGAGATAAAAAAAGATGAAAGAGCGCCTACAGGTTATGAGATACAGGTCAAAGACATAAAAATCATAGGAGTAAGTGACACTTTCCCTATCAATAAGGACCAGAGCACTGAGTTTTTGCTTGATAAGAGGCATCTCTGGCTGAGAAGCAGGCACTTGACTGCAGTGATGAAAGTAAGAAGCACAATTTTTGGCGCATTGAATAAGTTTTACAGAAGCAAAGGCTTCTATGAGTTTTCTCCTCCTGTTTTCACACCAAATGCATGCGAAGGCGGAGCAACTTTGTTTGAAGTCAAATACTTTGAGGAGAAATGCTACCTTACCCAGAGCTGGCAGTTGTATGCAGAGGCTGCTATTTTTGCATTGGAGAAAATATATTTCACAGGGCCATGCTTCAGGGCAGAGAGAAGCAAGACATCAAGGCATCTGGCTGAGTTCTGGATGGCAGAGACTGAATGTGCTTGGTATGATCTTCCTAAGATAAGCGAGCTTGCAAAAGAGCTTGTTGCATTTATTATCGAGGAAGTTGTTAAAAATAATGAAAATGATCTTAAGCTGTTAGGCCAGGATATTGAAAAGCTAAAAAAGATAACTTTGCCTTTCCCTACAATAACTTACACAGAAGCATTGAAGATTTTAAAGGAGAAATCTAACATGGATGTAGAATGGGGCAAAGATTTGAGAACCATAGAAGAAGATGAGCTGATGAAGCATTTTGACAAGCCGATTGTCGTTACTCATTACCCTAAAGAGATAATGGCATTCTATAAGCCTGCTGACCCAAAAGATCCAAAAACTACTTTATGTTTTGATATGCTTGCACCAGAAGGATATGGTGAGATAATAGGCGGCAGCCAGAGAGAGACTGATCTTGAAGCATTAAAGAAAGGACTGGAGAAAGAAGGTGAGAAATTAGATAATTACGAATGGTATCTTGACTTAAGAAGATACGGAAATGTGCCACATGCAGGCTTTGGCATGGGTGTTGAGAGAGTAGTTGCCTGGCTATGTAAGTTAGAAAATATCAAGGATGCTATCCCATTCCCGAGGACGATGTTAAGAAAAACTCCTTAAAATAATGCAGATGAAAACGCCTTGAGAAATAATTAGGAAGATGTCTCAATGTGATGATAAGAAAAGCTCCTCGAATTTCCGTCATTAAATAGTATAATTTCTTTCAATGGCCTTTGTTCTATTAAGAAAGATAACTAATATACCAATGCCTGATTTCATCGAAACCTTTATATATCATTACGTAATATTACGTAATATGGAGCTCATAAGCACGGTCAGCAAAGGAAGCAGGATGGACCAGATATACATCCCAAAAAACAGGCATGGCTTGAGTATAGGAAGCTATGTAGTCATAAAGCCGCTGGAAAATGCCCCAGAACAGGCACAAGAAGATGGCGAGAATAAGAGTAAAAGATATTTCTATTATAATATTGATTCTATCGAGCCCCTAAAGATAAGGATTATTAATGAGATAATGTTCATGCTGCATAAGTATCTTGACAGCTATGACAACATATTGATTACAGGATCATTTGNNCAAGCAAAAATACAGGAGAGAACAGGCATAAAGGCAGACATCATAGTTATAGCAAATGATGCGTTGATAGAGGGACTATCTACAGACCCTTTGTACCAGATGATGCTAAGCAAATGCATCGCCAGAGAGAGATTTATCTATAAGATAAAAGATAGGATCGATTATAAGGTATTGGATCTTCATCTCCTGAAAAGCAAGCCTTTGATAGATAATTTTGATGTTTTGAACGGCGGTGAGAAATATCACCTGACTAGGAATTTGGCTGCAATCAAGCTATTTCTTCACTCTAAAAAGATAAGCAAGGAGAGTGTTGATAGGGAGATAAAAAGTATTTTTTCGCTAAAAGATATAATGGAGATAAAAGACAACCTGCTCGATAAGAAGAGATTTATTGCAAAATATAAGAGAGTTTATGACGAAACTTTTAAGATGATACTTGCAGGTATTAATAAATAGAAGATAAAAGAGAGGGAGATAGCAACATAATTAATAAAGATTATAACAATGGTTCAAAACAGAAATAAGCTGCTTGATTTGTTTATTGGAAATATAGCTAATGCAGTTGTCCATAGAATATTAGAGAGATGCATAGATAATCAAGAGATAGCAAAAAGATATGTCAAAGAATCTGCCACAAGCTTGGAAATTGCCAAGAGATACAGGGAAAAGATAAATCCGACAGAGGATTTTCTTCCTGTTAAAGATATTGATTACATCCGCACAAAAATTGTAAATAAGGTAAATTCCGAGCTAATTTTTAGGATCTCTAAGGGCTATAAAGGGATTGATCTGGATCTAGTCAGCAAATTTGCAGATGATGCATTAAAGGAGATGAAGGTTGCTGAATAATATGATAAGATAAATTTTGCCGTCATATTTTTAAAATACGCTTTATTCTTAGTTAAAAATGGGTTTAGGTAATTCTTTTGGACGATTAGGATAGTGAGGAAATCAGTATCATGGTATTAACTATTGATAACAAAGGTTATGTGAATCTTGAGCAGATAGTTATTGAAAAGCATCAAGTGTATTCTAGGAGAGATGTCCCTATTAAACCGAGTAAATGGAACGGCAACACTATTACAGGCAGAGAGCTTGCTCAAGATTTACAGGAAAATCAAGGTTATGTGACAATAAGGCAGCATGCTAAAAACATAGGAGACTGTCCAACTGGAACCCTGCATTGGCGTGTTAGAGAAAATCCAGCGCTTGCAATTAAGGTTGTCGCAGGAGAGAATAGTGTTTACCTATTGACACCTAAAGCGCAAAAAAAGCTTAATGATTTAACTTCTCTTACGGATTATTTTGATTATGAAGCAATGATTGCAAGTATCGATAAAGATACCGCTTATAATATTAGGTCGCTTGCAGCTGCCTGCGATGTTAATGGTGCAACTATTTTAAGATTTATGAGGGAGGGCATGCCAGCAAAAATAACTGGACGATTGAGAACAGGAAAAGTCAATAGAAAATACAGAGAGATTAAAGGAGAAGATGCAATAAAATTCTTTGAATGGAGAAGAAATGTTTATTCTCTAAATATGCTATCATTAAAAACAGGATATGATACTGAAGTGCTTGGGGAGTTGGCTGATGAAGGGTTCTTGAAAATAATTAAGTTAGGAAAAAAGAAGACAAGATATGTGCATGTTGAAGATGTTGAACTGCTTAAGGCAAGAATAGCAGAATACAGGCTGCCTCAGCCTGCAAAAAGAGGCAAATTTGCAGGAAATAAATTATTTGATTATCTTATTGAATTAAGAAAAACAAAATCTGCTTCAGATTTCACTCCTCAAAAGCTTGAGACAGAATATAGAGGGATATCAGCTGCTATTTACCGGCGATTTAAGACTTTTCCTTCTGCACTTGAGGCAGTAGCAGAATATCTTACTCAACAAGGAGATAAAACGTTGGCAAGAAGATTCCATGTCAATGTAGTGTATGCGGAAAGAACAGGCATGGATTTAGGTGAGATTGAAAAACTTTTGATAGCTGCTGAAAAGAAAGGGTTATCTCCAGATGAAGTGTTAAAAGATTTTAACAAGCCTGCATTGACAGAAGAAGAGAAACAGGAGATTGTATCATTGTCAAGGATTGTTCTCAACTCTGTGCTTGCTAAGGAATATAGCAGAAGTGTAGATTATATTATTACTTTGTCAATTAAAAAGACTGAAGAAAAAGTTACAAGGGTGGCATTTTCTGACAGAAGGATAGAATTATCATTGCCTCTGTATAATTGCAGCGAGAATGAGAGAGTAAGGCGGATTATCCTGGAAAATGTTTTTAATCCATTAGCTAAAGACATTGCACAGCATGTTTCTGATGCTCCCGATGAATTTTTCACACCATACTTTGGCTTATATACTAAATTATTTGGGCTAAGCCAAGACAATTCAAAAAAGATAACTGAAGCGATAACTCAGAAAATTACAAGATATGTAACTCAATTATTGGTTCAATACGCAGAGAATGATTCAGAGCTGCCAAACACAGTAAGAAGCAAAGAAGAAACAATCACTCAATGGATATTTAGAAAAGCCAGAGAGCATTTTGCTGCACAGTTCCCAAAAAGAGCAGCAAAAGAATTTGACAAGATGCTTAATGTTTTATCAGAACAGGATTATCTGATTATTTCAATGAAGTATCAGTTAGCTGCTGATCTTTCTGAAAATTCATATCAAGGACCAAGCCACAGAGAGATTGCTAAATTAGCAGGTGTGCATTATACTTCTATAAGTGATAGAGAAAGAGAGATTGTAGGGAGATTAATGCACGCTGAGAATATAGAAAAAGTAATTGGATTTATGGATGTTTTCAAGAATTATTTGCGCAGATGCAATGCTAAACCTGCTGCATGATAAGCCAATTATTAAGAATAATTTTATAAATTAATTAGGATTTTGCAGTAATTTAAAACAAATAAACAAAGTAAAAGAGTTGTATCTTTAATGCCGCCAAAAGCACCTACTAAAACAGGAAATCCAAAAGGAAGCAGATTAGAAGATAGAATTGCTGATTCTGAGACAGCAGCTTTAGCTGTTAGAACTTTTCAAGGAACAGACTTAGAGCAGATTCATGCTGTTGATTGGGGTACTGTAAAAAATCCATTAACAACTCTGCAAAATATGCTGAAATGGGAAAATGCGCAGTGGTATTATATAGGTTCTGGTGGGGATTATTTCAGTAAAAAAGAAGAGGGTAAAGATAGTAAAGAACGCTGGAAAAGCCATGCAGATTCTTGGGAAGATTTTGTAAACAATATTCTTGGTGTTAAGAAAATAGGATATCTTACAGATTCAATGGGTTATTACAGATGGATACAAAAATATGTTGTGCCAAAAGGTTATACTAAAATTCCTCCATTTAGAACAATGAATTTTGTTATGCAATTTAGAGACGCATTTGAAAAATATCGTGACTTAATAAAAATGGTATTTGAAGAGGGAGTATATGAAGTTCCGAGGATAAGAGCAGCAGTAATAGAAAGTATAGGGGTTGAAGAATACCGTAAAAAGATTGGTCAGCAAGCTCCTGCACCTAAACGAGCAAGAACTTACGGAAAAGATGATGGAAAAATGCAACCTGCTCGTTCTCAAGGACCTAGTGCAGTTAGCTCAGCAGGTTTAACTGGAAGAGTTGCTGCAGGTGGAGATACTAGCAGACCTGCTTATGATGAGCATGGTGGAAGAGTAGGAGCTTATAGAGGTTCTACAGTTGCAGAAATAACCAGAATGGTTGAAGCAGGAAATATTATTCCGTTAGAACATGCTGCTAGAGAGATGGTTGGAAGATTAGGAGTATTAGCTTTGCATATTGACAAATATTCACCTTCTGCACAAGACGAGATAAGGCAGGGAATAAAAGATATAAATGAGCGGATAAATGGAAAAGAGTAGAATAGTATAATATAAAAAAAATTATAAAATAATATAAATTACTTTTATCACTTTTATCTTTTCATTCTCTAATAATAATACCCACCAGCGCCCATGCTCGCATAAATTATTGCAAGTATTATCAATTCTATTATCAAAAAACCTATGACTGCACCGAATGTGGCAAACCCTGGCAATATCCCTAACCTGATTCCTACATAGATTGCCGGAGCAAACAATACAAACAACGAGTATAGGAAGAATATCAATATCATAAGCAGTGTCAATACTCCAGAGCTTGAATATCCTACCCAATTATACAGGTTTTTGGAGATAAATGAAAGCGCATACCATCCTAATAACAACAGGATGCTTGAGATGAAACTTGCTGTCAAGACCATGGCTAATGCCTGGCTAGTATTAGGTATGACAACTGCGGATTTGGATGAATTACTTTTAGAGGCTTTTCCAGCAGAGGCATTTGACAAATTAGATGCAAATGATATGCCTGAATAATCTCTTAATACCCTGTATGCCTTTCTTGCGCCGAAAAATAATAAGACCAACACCCCTAAAATTATGCCAATCGTTAAGCTGATCCTGCCTTTGTTAAGCAATGATTTGGAAGTTGAATATTTACCTTTCACATGAAAGCTTTCCCAAGGGTCTAATGCACTTGCTTCCTTCACGTAACCATAATCATACTCAATACTTCTTGAATATTCTGAAAGCTGTTTGCTGTCAAATGATTCAGATTTTGCAAAAGAAGCTTCTGCCATCATGCCATAATCTGCTGGCTTGTAATTCACACTTGCGCTAGTGCCTTCCAAAAATAAGTCATTCTGGACATTGATGCTTACTCTTACATGACTTGTGTCATAATTGTATTTTATTGTCTCAAAATCAAAGTTATGCACGCCCAGGCTTTTTTTAACATAGCCAGTTGATTTATAGTAGATGATCAATGTTGCTGTGTTCTGCTGTGTTATTACCTTAGGCAGTGTAAATGTAAATGCAGTGCTGTCAGAAAGCTTTTCTGCTGCATATTCAACCGGATAAAACTTTGTAGAGGAATAGTCAACATAAGAATTGAAATACGAGCATTTCTTGTAGTATGATGTGCAGTTATCATCTGCGCAAACTTCTTTCCATTCTGCACATTCTTCTTTTAATAGGTGATATTCCTGCACTACATTTAATATCCTGATTGTCTCGCCAGGAATCTCAATCTTTAATTTATCAAGTGTTTCATTGCTTGGATTATTTAAGTTTACCTTTAACGCAACTACTGCTTCTCCTTCTTCGTCAAACATTACGCTGTAGTATTGGGAGTTTTGAGCAGGCGCACGATATTCAGGATAAAAATCCGGCTCAGCGATAATAGGCATCATCTCCTTGGCAACCGGAGACAGGGCTAATGCAACGGAGCTGAACAATAATATGCCAAATATGAACATCAATAATGCAAATGATGCGTGCATCGGATTTTTCGTATGTCTTGATTGTTTTTGGATGTTTTTTATTGTCATTTGGATTCACCTCTTTTAGGAAAGTAAGGGATATATAAATACCCATCGATTGGTTTAAATAGAATTGAAGCTATAGTTAATATGTATTTGAAGTTATAGTTTATACCAATTATGCAATATTCTGAATTTTACCACACTGCTTCATTATCCTTATTTTCTTTGCTCTTTTCGTTAAGGCAGCGTACAAACTCCTGCTTTTCGATCCATGCACATCTGCTTTCTACGCAAACGCATTCTGTGAGCTTGTAGCAGGAATATTCTGCCCTATATTCACAGGTTGTTATGACTCTGCTGCCTCCTTTTGCGCAAACCTGTCCTGAGCATCCTCCTACTTCGCAGTCTGAGTCTTTTGCGCACTCATTTGCATCAGTTTGATCGTTTTTTCCATTCTCTTTCTTAACCATCTGCTTGCATTTATTCTCTACGCACTTAACCTCTAAATTGCTAGCTATTCCTCCGCAAAAATCTGGGCATTGTGTTTCTTTATCTACATTTGCTTCATAGTAATTTTTATTTCCTAAGAAACAGCTACCATCATTGTCTTTCCCGCCGCAGATGCAATCAGAATCTAGGCTGCAAAAAGTTTTAGATTCTTCAGTTGACGGTTGTGTGAGGTTTGCCTTTATTGGAACTACTGGACGTTTAGGTGTTTCGCAACTGGCTAAGATAAGTATTAAAGTAACAAGTGCTGCAATCAGAATTAGATTTGTTTTTTTCATTACAATTAGATATTAATTAGTTATTGTTTATTAATCTTTTCACCATAAATAGTTTATTTAAGCTTTCTAGGCAATAAGGTAGCATGCGTAACGAGTTAACATTATGTCATCTATTTCTCTCTTTGCATCTGAACCAATATCAACCATTTTCCTGATGTCAGGAAAATGGTCATTTATCTCATGACCTGAATTCTTGCATGCAATCTTTGCCTTTTCAATAGCATTAAAGAAATTTTCCCATTTATCATACCCAAGGAGTTTTTGTAAATCTCTTGCATACCAGAATTCCACTCCCTCAGCTTCTTGGGAATAATCTTCAAAAGTTTTCTTGAGTTTGATGATGATTTCCTTATCCATGCTAATCGCTAAACCACTAGTAATATTTAAAGTTTCTTGAGCCAGAAAGTATAATATGCATTTCTGTTAATGCTAATCTCTTTTTCTGATTTTCTCAATGATAAGATAGGCTATTAATGCAAAAACTGCCCCAATGATAAACCACAATGCAATATTTGAGAATATACTAGAGGTTTGTTGCGCTGTTGATGCTGCCTGTGAAGCATAATCTGCAACTATTGGCGCTTGATCTGCTATCCTGGCAACTGCCTTGGCTGCAACTTCCTCAACTAATGGCTGTGCTGCAGCTGCAGAGCTGGCTGATGCATCTTGTATTGCTTCATTTGCTAAAGGAACAGCAGATTTTTGCGCTGCACCAAGTGAAAAAGAGTTAAAAGATGGTTGAGATAATCTTGAAAATACCTGTATCAATGCAGCAGCTCCTGCAGCTAATAATGCAACTGGCAACAATGATTTTAATCTGTCGCGGATTGTCTGTGTAGGTGCGCTAGGCGCAATTATGATGTATTTGTTTGCAAGCTTATAATGGTTGACTTCTTTTCCTTTTTTGCTGTAATGAAACTCATCAACATCAACAAGATTTCCAGCTTGCAATTGCTGAAGATTGTAATGCACTGTTGAGAGAGGAAGCTTTAGGTCTTTTGAGATCTGTGTTTCTGTGACTTCATCATCTTCTCCCTTTGTTGCAAGATAATCAAGGATCTTTCTCGCAGAAGCGCTTGTGATGACATTAGCTAATTTTTTAGTCTTTTCTTCGCTTAGAGAGACTAACAGGAATGTCTGTTTGCTTTGTTTTTTTGCCATGGTTTATTAGATATTTGTTGATATCATTTTTAGATAATTATCTTATATTTGTCTTTTATTATTTTGCTGATATAAATAAGTTTAGATAATTTCTAGCTGCGTTGAAGCTATAGATACTACTAAATAGAGGTTAAAAATAGTAAGATTTAAATAGGGTAGAGGCCTCATCAGATATTATGTCAACACTAGAACATGAAGTCGAACACGAAGAGCATGAATGCCATACATCTGCTTCTAATAGAAAGATTAGCCCATTGCCTACATCTTATGGATATTCATTTGATGGGATACAATGGATAATGACAACAAGAAAGTTTGGCGACATAGGCAGCGAGACAGATGGCTTTCCATACAGCGAAGATACTGAAAATAATAACTTCATGGATAACCAGAGTGTCCGTAAGAAATATAGAACCACTACACATTGATGATTGTTTCTATCAATATGTATCATATTTTTATTTTTTAACTAGCGAATCTAATAATTATAAATTTTAATTACATTCTTACATTTAATCATATATGCACAGCTGATTGATAACGATTAAAGCCACAGCCTACACACCAGTGGGCACTAGAGGTGTTAGTAGAAAAGTTGCTCCTCCTCTACGTTTAGTTAATATACAAGCTCGCTAGCATAATTATTAGCTATGAATCTTGTTACTTTACTGGTTCAAGTTTGCCCGTCGCAACATTGACAGAGTTATTGGATTTGTGCCCACTACATTGGCGGTGTAGGCTGTGGCTTTTTTGAAAATTTTACCTATCTTCTTTTAATTTATCCGCAAAACTTATATAGCAGATTAAGTTTATTTTATTTATGACATCAAAAACAAGGACGTATTTTGCATATGCAGTGATCATTATCTTGTGTGTGCTTGTGATATGGCAGTTTTCTTACAATCAGCAGCTAGCTAAGATGTACTCAAAGGCATACTATAAATCTGCTGACATACAGAAGTTAAGCGGAATAGGTGATCTAGGAAGCCAGCACATACACGCACATCTTACAGTCATGGCTGATAATAAAAAGGTAGATTTTGCAAAGCCAAATTACCAGCTGCAGCACAGCTTTATACATTTTGAAGACGGCGAAGGGCATACGGTGCATGTCCATGCAACTGGACTGACTTTAGGGAATTTATTTAAAAGTTTGGGAGGAGAAGTTAATCTTAATTGCATGAAGATCGAGAGCAAAGAATACTGCAGTTCTGTCGAGGCGACAGGAAATAAGCTCAAAGTATATGTAAACGGAGAGAGAATATTTAATCCTGCAAATTATCTTTTTAAAAACATGGACAGGATATTGGTTGCGTATGGCACATTAAGTGAGGATGAGATAAAGAAAGAGCTTGAGAACATAGGCAAGATAGAGATTGAGGAATAATTAGAAGTAAATATATTTTTAAATTGCAAATATTTATAAAGGAGTGCATATTTTATCAGTATATCTTAATATTATAAAATGAGATAAATAAAAGTTCTCTTGAGGAAAAATGACAGAGCAGAGGGCAGAGGAAAGAGAAATGCCGTATGAAGATGAAAATAATCAAGAGGCTGAAAGCAGAGAGCAACAGGATGATCCACAGGATAAGCATACGCATCTGCAAACACATCAGCACCATACCAATCAACATACACACCATAATCCGCATCAAGCCAGATACCAGCAGCATCTACAGGAGAAAGCTCAACAGCAGGGTACTACTGAGCAAAAGGAATCTGCAGTTACAAAGTTCAAATCATTCACAAAGGAATGTGTCAGAGTATTAAGGATCACTAAAAAACCAACAGGCATTGAGTTTAAGACAATAGTCAAGGTTTCAGGCATCGGGATGCTGCTCATAGGATTGCTGGGATTCATAATACAATTGATAAGGCAGGTATTGATCAGTTTTTAATAATCAAGTTTGACATCAAAAAGAGTTTAAAGAAATAAGGTGAGAATCAAAAATGGCAGAAGCGCAAACAACAGAAAAATCAATAACGCATATTTTTGCATTAAGGACAACTTCCAACAGGGAAGATCAAGTTATAGATTTTATCGGTTCTAACATCACTAAGAAAAAGATAGATGTTTATTGTGTCATAAGGCCGCACGGAATGAGAGGATATATTTTCTTAGAAGCTGCAGACAAAGCTTCTGCAGAGCAGGCAGCGTTCAATGTTCCATATGCTCGAGGGATTTTAGCAAAAGAGATCGAATATAAAGAAATAGAGCATATGCTTGAACAGGTCAAGAAAGAAGCAAACATCCGCAAGAATGACATTGCAGAGATTATATCTGGACCATTCAAGAGAGAGCAATGCAAGATTATGAGGATAGACAGGACAAAAGAGGAAGTTGTTGTTGAGCTTTTGGAAGCAGCTGTACCTATCCCTATTACAGTCAAGATAGACGCAGTAAAAGTCATAAGAAGAGATGATGATTCTTCAGAGGATGAAGAAGAGAAGAAAGAAGAAGCCAAAGAAGAGAAAAAGACAAGATACCACGAAGAAGAGAAAGAAGAAAAGATAGAAGGCGTCGATGAGAAGGACTTTTACGAGTAAAAAATGGGAGAGGTTATTTTTTTATTTAAGATATCCAATAACAGCTGTTAATAATAATAACATTTATAAATAATTTGAGGTTTTCAAGGTCAATATGGCAAATCAGATGATTGAAACATTAGTATCAGGAGGCAAGGCTACTGCTGCGCCGCCATTGGGCCCTGCTTTAGGGCCATTAGGTGTAAATATAGGCATGGTTATTGCTGAGATAAACAAAAAAACAGCAAGCTTTGCAGGCATGCAGGTTCCTGTCAAGATTTCTGTAGATCCAAAAACAAAAAAATTTGAAGTAACTGTAGGAACTCCACCAGCTTCTGCATTGATCAAGAAGGAAGCAGGCATTGAAAAAGGCTCAGGCAATCCATTGATGGATAAAGTAGCTGACTTAAGGATTGAGCAGATAATCAAGATTTCTCAGATGAAGCAAGACAGCTTGCTAGGCAAAGATTCTATTGCAAGATGCAAGGAGATAATCGGAACATGCCATTCGATGGGCGTTCTTGTTGAAGGTAATTCTGGACAGCAAACAATCATGCTAATCAATCAAGGCCAGTTTGTCGATAAGATCAAATCTGGAAAGACAGAGCTTTCTGCTGCTGAATTAAAAGCATTGGAAGCAGAGCGTAAGAAACTGCAGGAAGAGATTGAAAAGAGAAAAGTAGAATTCACAGCATTAGGTAAGCAGATATTGGCTTCAATGGAAGGAAAGAGCAAGGGAGAGATAAAAGCTAAATTATTGGAAGCAAAGATACCTGATGCTATAATCAAGGAATTAATGCCAGCTACTGATGCAGTTGCAGCAGGAGGAGCTCAGGCAACTCCAGGAGCTGCTGGAAAGACAGCTGAGACCAAGCCAGCTGCTGAGAAGAAGAAATAAATTTTATTTTTTTACACTATAATTTCTAAATACTAAATTTTGGATTAATCTAAGATTAGAGAGCATGTAATTTTAGAATAGACATAAAAATATCTATTGTCCACATTTTTGTAATTATCGCTCATTTTGTGGACAATAGAATATCAGTATCTGCCTAACAGTTAGATTATTCCCTAACTCTATACTATAATTTCTGAATACTACATTTCTCGCAAGCTATTAAATATCTGCCTCAACTATCAGCCCAGTCCTTGTTTCAGTAACTGGCTCAACAGCTATATCAGAATTTGGATCATCACTGTCTAAAGAAGGATTAACTGTAGGCACTTCAGGAACATCAACTACATTTCTTGGCTGCTCATTTACATTAACGATATCTGCGCAGATGCTATTTGATCTCTTGTTTGCAAACTCTAGGCTGCGAGTAAACTCTATACAAACTCTGTTGTAAACATTTGTGCTGTATTTCACAAACATGTTTCTTTGGACAGCATTTGCGCCTTTCTTGACACTCTCTCCCTCGCATTTTTTGCTGCCAGAATCTATGAACAAGCATTTTTTAGGAGATTTGCCTGTCAAGATTACATTAAAGAAAGGGCCTTCTGCCAAAAATTCTTCTAATCTCTTTCCAGAGCCAGGGTCTTTCCTTAGTATTCTTGCTGGAGCTTCTGGCACAGGATCATCAATTGCACGTATGCGCCGCCTTGTATCTGTTTCTGCCTTATCGATTAATGACTCAGGGATATAAACTTTATAGCTTATCTTGTATAAGTATTGTTTTGTGCCGTTAGGAAACTCAAGCAATTGTCTTTCTCCATTCACAAACGCAGCTGTCACCAGCTGCCCACCAGGTGTCTGCACTACTAAAACATTATCTCCAACTTTTCTTAAGTTTGATTCGCAGATTTTTGAAACACGATATTCACTTCCGCCTAACACCCAATTATTGAACAGCATATCTGTCCTCCTGTTCCAGGCTTTAAATGCGCCATTGTCTCCAAACAAAGATGATAATTGCCCAAATGATTGTGCATACTCCTGCGCGTTTTCAAACCTTATTGATCTGTCTTTTGATGCACCTTCCTTGTATTCTGCTAGAGCAGCTTCTAATTGTGCACCTGAAAGACCTGCTGCCTCAAGATCCTTTTTTACACTAGCTGGCACAATTCCAAATAACCCACCAAACCCAAGCTTTGTGCCGACTTTTGTTTTGACTGCGCCTTGACTCTGTTCATATTTTGCATCATATTGTGGGCTTTGAGGATCCAATCTAGGATCATTTACATTAAAACTTGGAGGATATGTTTTTATTTCGCCAGTATCTGGGTCATAATTGATTAATGGACCACTAGCTTCAAAATCAGCCAATTTTTTTGGATCAGTTACTCCTGGTGTTGGTGCAGGAGGTGTTTCTGCTTGTGCTGCTCCATCTCCTGCTGCTGGTGCTGGTGATGTTCCTGCTGCTCCTGCTGCTGGTGCTCCTGCTGCTGGTGCTGGTGGTGTTCCTGCTGCTCCTGCTGGTGCTCCTGCTGCAGGTGTTGGTTTAGGTTTTGGTGGAACCTCTGGTTGAGAGATATAGCCATTACCTTTAACGGCAAACGGTTGACTCATCTGCGTATAAGTTTTTCCGCCTGCGCCGTAGACTGTTCTTTTTAGCTGATTGCCTTCATTGCCGCCATAGCCACGCGTGTTACCCTGACCAAAATTAAGTATGCCAAAATCAATCTTGCCAACATCTATCCCTAAAAATCCAGAAGTATCTTTAGTCCTTTCAACCTTTTCGGTTATTCTTCCAGAAGGATCTGTTGTAACGCTGCTCTCAAAATCTATAACTTTCTTGTCTTTATTTATTGTAAACCTTATTTCAGTTGAAGTTCCATCAGGATTTGGAATAATCTCACTAGTGTCGTAAACTGCCTTGTCTCTGGCTTTGGTACGACTCTCTAATTTCTTTTTAGCATCATCTCTATCTCTTTCTGCTTGTGATACTGCATCCTTTGCATCATTTAATTCTCTCTGTTTACCTGCTGCTGTCTCTCTAGCTGCAAAGAATTCTGTTCTCTTTTCTGGAGTAAGCGCTCTTAGATCATTTTCATCAAGCAGAAATAAAGGCCCATTCTGCAATGCAGAAGGCAACAATGCTTTGGCTTTATCCCTCTCTGATTCATATGCACTTTGTTTTCCAGCCACATCTCTAAAAGAATTTGCTTGATTAAATTCAGTTTCCGCTTTAGTAGACACTGCAGTTGCATCATCTACTGCCTTCTCTGCCCTTGCTCTCCCATCCTCTTCTCCATTTCTGCGAAGCACTACTTTGCCATCTGCATCATGTGTCATTGTATAATCATATGCTCTTCCTTGCACTTTTGCAGGAATAGTTCCAGTAGCAATGCCTTGCTCAAAATCAGCTACAGGTTTGCCTGTATAAACTTTAGTGCCATCCTTCATATTAAGCACAACTTGACCATCTACTTCCTGTCCTCTTATGCCTGTTGTCTCAAGATTGTACTCTTTGTGAATAATTGGATCTTTTTGCCCTGGCTGTTTTTCTTCTACTATTCCGACTTTAATATTGTCAATTGTTTTTGTATCTGAACCTGCACTGCCTTCTGCTGAACTTGTTTCTCCAGCAACATCTCTAGAACTGGTAACAACAAGTGGCTCTTCTCGTATAGTATAACTTGCTCCACTAACTGTTTCTATTACACTAGGACTACCCTCTGAACCTGCAGTAACACCTTTGATCATCTCTCCTTTATCTGTAAACAAAGTCTTATACATATCAAGGGACATTGGCTTTGTTGCAGCAGTGCCTACTCTAATCGTAATTGTATGTTGTGAAACATCTTCTTCTTGAATCGCATATGCACTCTCGCCTTCTTTAGGCTGCCCGTTAGCATCTCTCAATTGTATTTTTGTGCCGCGAGTTATAACATTGTTTCCCTGCCTTATCTCATAATTCCCAAGTCCATCTTGAGCAGGCTCGAGAATTTTTCCTTCAAAGATAAATNNTCAAAATCGCCTGCAGGTGTTTCGAATACTTGTCGAGGTAATAAGCCTGTAGCCGATATAACTGCATCTAAAGGTGCGAAAGAATTAAAATTTCGTCTTGCTTGATATGCCTCTATGGCTCCAGCCTTTGCATCCTCTTGTGTATCATAAACCATTTCTTCATCATCATTTGGATCTCTATTTCCTTTATTATCAACAACCAACCATCTCTTATTTTCTATCTCGCCTTTAACCCTTGCTTGGGCAGCAGGGCTTGCTGCAGTTGCTTCAGCTGATGGCTGTACACCTGGCTTGTTGCGAAGCCTGCCTGATGCAGCTTCTGCCATTGTTGTAAATAAGAGTATGACTATCATCAAGACTGCAAATATTCCAACAATTGATTTATTGCTGCGTTTTTTCATCTTTTATCAGATTGTTTTATTTTTGTTTGTGTTTGTCTTTTATTTTTTCAGTTATATTTTTTTATAGGTTTTTGTTGCACATATTTCATTTTTAGTTTTTCTTTTTTTGTGGATTAATTATTTTTTATTTATCAATAACTTCCCAGTATCCGCCTTTAGCTGCCCCGATTCTTTTAATTAGACTTTTTGCTTTGAGAGTGTTAATATGTTTTTGAATAGCCGAAGGATTAATATTTAGTTTTGCAGTTAATTCTGCCCTTGATATTTTAGGATTAGCCTTAAGCAGCCCCAATATTTCTTTTTGCATCTTTGAAATTATCTGACCACTTATCTGACCACTTATCTGACCACCGCCTATTTTCGACTCACTTAGACCTTCTTTCTTTCTCTCAAAAATAGTATAGAATATATCAGCAACTTCTTTAAAGATTGTCTTTGGCTCTTTCGATAATATTAATTCTATCCCTCGTCCCCATTTTTCAATAAAATGGACCCGATGAAAGAGCTCTGCAATTAATTCATTTCTTCTCTTTGAAACATTCTCTTTCAAAATCTTAGTTAGGGTTAAGCCACCATATAAACTGCCAGGATTTCTGATTTCTACCCTGTCTGTAAAGATTGCAATATTTACTGAATCAGGTTCAAGATAATCCCTGTGGCAAAAAGCATTGATAACTGCTTCTCTCAGGGCTTCTTTATCAATTTCAGGAATATCAATCCTTCTTAATCCTTCCACTCTCATTCCCGTGTGGATATTTTTTAAGACATATTTCTGTGCTTCTTCAATCAGATAAAACAGATCTCCCTCAAACTCATTCATGTCAATAATGCTTGATGTTTTTGTGCCAGCAAACACTGCACATCTTAGCTTTGCATTTGCCATGAACTCCTGCGGATTTTTGCCAAACAATATCACTGCTGTATTTAGTATCTGTTGATCATGCATGAGTTTTAGCTTTTCTAGACTATTCTCCAGAGTATCATATTTTAAGCCTGCAATTTTTAGAAAGATCTTGAGCTTTGTAGAACTTATGTCATCTAACCTTGCTTTCTCGCATATCTGGTTGTCCCATCTAAGCTTATCCTTGTTCTTTCTTACAAATATATTTTCAAGCTCTTTTGCGCTAAGCTGTTTATCCTCATCACCTACCCTAATGTATGCTCTTCCATAGGCAAAATAAGGCTTTTCAATACCATCAAACTCTACTTTGGCGCAGCTTTTGCCTTCAATCAAGAGATTATTTATTTGGGGAAAGATCTTTGGCTCAATATGTTCAGAAATAACTTGTGAGATTCCTCTAATCGTATTCTCAGTTACTTGCTGTCCAATAACTTCGCCATCATTCCTAATCCCAAAATACAACTCTCCCTTCTGATGCTTGTTCAGGATTGCAGCTATTGAAATGATCGCTTCCTTAAGCTCAGAGGTTGATTTCTTAAGCTCGAGTGTTTCCGATTCCTGCAATCTTACCATTAATTTAGTTTCTGGCTCTTTCTTTGGCATTTTAAATTCCTGTACCATCATGAGTTGTTGCATTTTTTATATTCGTTTTTTTTATTTTGCAATTATGTTTTATTTGATTTTTTTTGTGGATTATTTTGTTTACACTTATCCGCCATCTCCCTTCTTATCAAGCTCTTTAACCTTTTCGCACATATCATTCTGCGGCTTAAATGATGCTGCTAATCCGCCACCTTTTCCTTTGCCTGAAAACTGGAATATCGCATCAAGATCCTTATACACTTTTGAGCTGATTTTAACAAAGTCTGCCATAGTACATGCAGCTGCTACAACATTAGAATAACTACAACTTTTTGGACACAACCATCCAACAGCTGCGCCTACTAATGCCAATGGATTCTGGAATATTGTCTTTATAGCACCAGCAAATTTATCAATGATCCAGTTCCAAGGCAATAAGCTGTCCCATTCACCATAGATATATTTGCATTCTAACAAACCTTTTTGCGCATGGCATTGGTCAATTGGCAAGCCACCTGCGACGTCCTGCATCAAGCAAACTGCCTGCATGCAATGTATTTGCCTGTGTTTTTCTGCTGCAGCTATGATACCAGGAATGCATCCCATCAAAATTGCCAAGCTCAAGCTTTTCATAGGATCAGGCTTGATGCTCAGGGCTGCAGCTGCATCTTTGCCAGTAATCGTATTAACTGTCTGGCTTGTTCGCTCTAATACGCCGCCTTCTCCTGCAATTGAATCTGGGAAGAGACTATATACCTTATCTAACAATGCGCCCAGTCCCCATCCTTTTGGTTCCCTGCATGACACATAATTGCAGAATTTATCACCTGTAGCTGCCCAACCTTTTTTTACTCCGCCTGAAGCTAATGTAGTACCATAACACGCACCTTCAACACCTGGCTTAGCAGGAGGAACAACTTTTAATCCATCCAGTGCTGCGCTAACCGCAGTTATTAATTCAACTATACCCATCAGTGTTCCAAACAATTGGCAGATGCCTTTCGCAATCACCATCACCTTACTCAGCACATCAATTGTCTTGCCTAGGTCATCAAATGCTGCTTTCTTTTCATGCTCTATCTGATCTCTTAAGCTGGCATCTATCGTGCCGATAGGAAGATCAAACCACTTAGTTACAAATGTTACATTCTCAAACTCTGGCTGCTGTACTAGATATTTAGAATTATCAATAGTCTTTGTAAGCTGTGTAAGTATGCTGAATGTACAGGTAAACTTGAGCTCATTGAACTCTGGCTTTACTGTTTGATATTCGACAAACAAGACAGGATTAGTTTTAATCTTGCCTTTATTGTTCTGCACCTGAAGGGATTTTATTATGCTAAATGGAGCTTTCCCAATGTCTGTCTCATCTGCTCTGCATGAATTTTTTATAAATGTAACATCTAACGGATCAGCTGTCTGCCCTGGCTTGATTATAGGAAGCAGATTAACTTTAAAGTATTGCCTTGTATTGACAAGCTCAAATGTCTCTCTATCAAGAGCTTTTGGAGAAGGTACTACTCCTGAAGCAGCCACCTGCCAGAAATTAGGAGCTGGCTGGTTAGCTTCAATCTTTAATACTTCTACTTTCAGATCTCCAGTACTTTCATCGATAACTGCGCCAGAAACCTTGCCCTGTGCCAGTTTTACGCATCCTGATTGCGCACCTGATGCAGATGCTACTGCTTGGCACGTAATTTCTTCTTTAACATTTTTTTCATTACCAGGCGCATCAGATGCCGTTAGCTCAACTATCCTTCGCTGATTTTGCTCATCGCCATACACGCCTATGCTCTGCCTTGACTCAGCTGTGCATGTCCATTTAATTGCAGAATTAAATGCAGGCGTTTCTTCAGGCAAGCAGTTGACAGTCAAGTTTTCTTCGGCGTTTAAGTCTGCCAAATTAACAAACATCTTTGCAGGAGAAACATCTTTAACAACTGCAGTAACTTGGACAACATCTCCAGATTGGTGAAAGTCCACTGGCCCTTGCTCAGAAATAGATGTTACACTTACCTGCTCGATTATTGGCTTAGTCTTGTCAAAATAAACTTTGCTTGTCTTATCTTTTGGAATATTTTTTGCATTATCTTTTAAGGTAAGCAAGAGATCATATACTTTCTCTGCATTTGTATCAAAGATCTCTGTTTGGTTCCAGATACAGATATATAGCTCGCTGCTTTTCTTAATGCAATCATTGGGTATAATATTATTTAAGCCTGAAGTGCTTGTGCCTGAACTTCCTGTGCTTCTTCCTTCCACTCCCTGGATAGTAAGCTTTAGGTTCTCTTTTGTTATGCCGCTATGTGCTTCAAAGATTTCCGCAATAAAAAGGTTCTCTGTTCCTGGCTTTATTACACTTTCAAAGTTAACATTCATCCCCTCGATAGTTTTAGCAGTTGTGCCAACAAACTTTGCCTCTGGAGAAATGCTGTCAATATCAAATGAATAACTGATAGGGATGCTTGCCTTATTAGGAGTTGCAGCAATATCCTCTACATTCAATACTATTCCAGAAGCTTTCTTTGGTTTTTCTATGCTTATGCTCCAGTTGCATGAATAGATGAAGGTTGTTGAGTTGAACTCGCATTTATCTGCTTTCACTGATCTTAATTGCTGGCCGTTGGTCGAATCAAGGTTGCTAAGATCAAGCTTAACACCATCTTCTATAAGCCCTGGAAATTCTTCCCTGATCTTTACTTCAAAATCAACTCTAGCGCTTGCTGCTGCAAGATGATTTACTTTAACTCCATTGACAGTTGCCTTAAAGCTTCCTGGAACAAGCTCAGGAGCTGAGAGCTCAGGAGATAATTCATAAGTGATGCTTGCAGCATTTTCATTGCCTTTCATATCTTTCAGTTCAAATTTTACCCTGACATTTCTAGTGCTGGAACTTATTTTTGCATTAGGTATTTTTATGCCGCAATTATATAGGCCAGTGCCAATACTGGCTGAAGCGCCTGTTGCAGCGCCTGATGATCCGCTTGCGCCTGAACTGCCTGATGAAGTCCCTACACTTGAGCTACCACCTACAATAACTTTATTGCATCCAAGATCAACTACACCTAAATTGATCTCACTGAGATTTGCCTTGACAAAAAAAAGATCTTCTTCTTTTATATTCACACTGAGGTTTATTTCTGTCTGCTTGTCTGGCTCAAGCCGATGCGTTAATCTTTCTCCAAGATAGATTCCAAAACTATCTTGCACTATCTCTGGCCTGTTATAATCAATTTTTCTTGTGATCTCATTGCTCGTAGTGTCTCTCTGAATCTTATCAAATACTTTAAGCACATATTTTCTGTCCATGAATCCGCGTGCAGTTGATGCAAAAATGTTAGGATAAAGCTTAATCCTACCAGTGGCTGATATTGGTGAACTTGAAGAACTTGGCGTATCAAGTACTGTCGTATTTATTACCCTGCCATCTTCACTTAACTCTATCCAATCAATGCCTGCTGTAGGAGAATCATCTCCAACACTATAATCTAAGAAAGTGCCGTCTGTATTTTGCAATACATCAAATCTAGTTTGGTCTATCTGAGGAGATTTATCGTCTGTATATAGAGGGATATCATTTGAAGTTCCTGAATTAGGAGTTAATCTGTTTCCATTGCTATCATTCAGATATGCGCTTACACTCACTGCACCAAGAATAGTTGGAACATTTTGAAAGACAGTACAGAGATATGTTCCGCTTGGCTGATTATTGATTGGAGAAAGCTCTGCTTCGCAGCTCTCAAATGAATTCATCTTAAGTTCTTGACCGCCTCCTGAAATTTTTGCACTCAGCTGTTCTCTTCTGATTTCTGCAAATCCGCCTTGCCCGTCATTTAGGCTGTCATCAAAAATATGCGCAACTGCCTCGATCTCAACCCTATCTGTACCACGCTTGAAATTTAGAACACCATCTTGGCCTGCTACATTGACATCCAGGCTTGAGCTGGTTATTGCTGCAAAAACAAGAGAGCTATAAAGAGTTAAGTTTATGACTAGAACTATCATAAACAAAGCTATGCTCTTCAGATAAGCTGCTCTTTTCATTCAACACCTTTTTTTGTTGGCATTTCTTGCCTTGTTAATTGCAATAATTGATTTCATTGTTTTTATATTTTGTTATGAATATTGCCAATTTATTTAGGAATAATCAATGCCTTATTTACTGCTGAGATGTCTCCTATCTGCCCAAGCCATGAAAGGTGCTCTATGCTGCCAGGCTCAGCTAGCTCAAACACATAAAATGTCAATGAGTCTCTGCGCAAAATGTTGTCTGGAATCTTAAGCCTTGTATCTATGCCGCCCCAGATATGAGGGCTTTTTAGCGTTGTGCCAGGAATGGTTATGGTTTTTTTCGATATCAATCCTGTCTTGACTTTCTTCTTGGTCTGAGGAACTATTGTTTTATTATTGACAAGCAACTGTCCTATGAGATCATACTCACCAGGCGCTATCCTAAGCTTTGGATTATCTGTGGAATTTGCATTGTAATGCACAACACTTGTAAATTCCTCTTCCAAAGGATCCTTTGAGATCCTAGTAAATGTAAGCGCAACTTCTTGCGACTTATCAAGTGGCTTTCCTTGGTCTAATGGCTGCAGATTTGCATCTAATTTTATTCTCTTCACATCGACATTCACTTCCTTGATAGGCGAGAACTCAAGCTCAATTGTCTGTGCTTTATCCTTTTCAATGTTCAAAAGCTTTGATTGAGTAATATACCCAAATTTCTGAGCTGTCAGCAAAGCACCTGCTCCCAATGGCATCCTTTGTTTAAGTATACCTTTATTATTTGTTTGTCCGATTGTGCAGACTTCTCCAGCAAGATCCAAGTCAATATTAACATCATCAACTGGTTTGCTAGGCTCAACCTTATCAACCACCTTTAAGGTGATGTTGCCAGATAATCGTTGGTTAGGGTTGCATAAAAGAGTTTCTTGCGAATTATCGCTTGGAATCTCAACTATCGGCACATTACAGTCAAATGCCTCATTTGTCCTTACATTATCTTCCATTGCAAACCTAAATACATATCCGTTAGTGAACTCAAGCGTTGGAGGATGAACTATCTGTACAACAACTGGATAGCTGATATCATACTGCGCATTATACCTGTGAACAGTAAGTGGAGCAGGCATCGGGATTATGCTTTTTAGCTCCTCGCTTCTGCATAACTCTCCTTTGCAGTTCACATTAAAATAGATTGGCCAGCCTAGATAATCAAAATAGATTCCAAACTCGCTGAATCCTGTAACGCCTGGAAGCTCTGGCAGCACCATATTATCATGCAGGCGTTTTATAGATGCTGAGTATCTTTGCGTGGCATTGACTCTTGCTGCTTGGAAATTTTTAGAGCCTTGTACCTGCCAGAGTTTTGTATAAGTAGATAATACTGTCTCAAATGTCTCTCTCATCTGTGTTTTTGTCCAGAATTTTGGTGTTCCTCCATACTGGGATTCTGCCAATGGCATAAGCTTGTTCTCATCCATGCCAACATAGCTCCCTATTAATGAAGTGGTGATGCGTGACATGAAATTATAAGTTATCTGAGCTTCAACTAATGCCTGCGAAATTTCATACATCTTCTTAAGCTTTAATGGTATTTTAATATAAAACTCATTTATCTCTGTTACGCTGCCCTGGTAATTTATCTTAAGCGGCATCTGGACAAGAAATCTTACATCCTGGTCTGCAACAGTCGTCTGTACTTTTATTTCTCCTGCTCTCTCCACATCATATCCACGCTCTTTCAGCTCAGAGAAATCACCCACACAAGCATTTACACCTGTTATAATAAAATTTTCCAGTTGCGCATCTATTGCTGCAGCATCCTTTGAATAGTATGGGCTTTTAGCTGTGCCTGATTTTTTCAATTTTGGCTTGTTAGAAGCATACTCGCAAGTATTGACAAACTTATTCTTGCTTTTTAGGTAATACCAGTAAGGTATGTTTGCATTGCTGTTTTCAAATAAGTCAACATAATCTGATTCAGTCGGCGCAAACAGCTGCTGCTTGAAGAGGATGTTATTCTCCTGCATATATCCTGAGTCTAGGTCAACATAACCACCATGCTCGCCTAATGCAGCCAAACCTTCAACTGCTTTCTGCTTGATGCATGCTTCAACAAATTGGCTAACTACTTTCACCTGCCCAGGAACTTCTCTTATCACAGGCTCTTTTTCTGTGGAAATTTTTTGCTCAGTTATCTGGCTGCGGATATAGAATATCGTACCGGTTGAGAATAACACTATTACGCCAATTATTATGAACACAGTTATCTGTCCTCTTTTTTGGAGATGATTTTGCTTTCTCATTTTATTTTATGTTGCATTTTTTAATTTTTCTTAATTCTTTTANNTCATGCAAGCGCCCTCAAGCAAGTAATCTTATAAAAGCTAAACTCAATATTATCGCAGATTTTGACTGCATCATCTGCATTATTTTTTATCTCATCACCATAAGCAACTGCCAGCACAACATAGCAGACATCCTTCTCCTGGCCAAACTTATTGTTGCACAAAAATATAGCTTGGTCAAGGCTTTTCTTGTTGATCTCTCCAACTATCTGCTTTGAAAGATAGGTTGTCTCAAGATAGATAGTGGTGATAGAGCTTGTCACTAAGATCAGCATCAACACAACCAATATCGAGAACGAGAACAGGAATACCTTATCTGCAGGATCAATATGGGAAAATGCTTTGGAAGATGTTCTGGAATCTTTTGGATTTTTTTTGCCATCTGCAAAATAATCCTTTTTCTTAAGCAGGAACCAGATGATGATCGCATTTAATGCCGCAATATATATCGTTCCTGTGCTTATATAGCCAGCAAATATCTCCTCTTGTTTAGAGAATATCATTGACACTA
>DUGA01000060.1 GCA_013331615.1 Candidatus Woesearchaeota archaeon
GCTTATCAATGCTTGGATAGATAGAGAGTGTTGTCCTATCTTTTCCTGTGCTCTTTGTATCTTTCTTTGAAATAACAACAAACTTTGTAGTATTATATTTATTATCTTGGATATTCTTCATGATCAATTTTAATCTGTATTTGTCAAGTGCTAATCTTGGCACAATAGCAGCAACTTTTTCATCAGTTTTATTTATATTATTAATAATTTTATTTTTATTACTTTTATCTTTTTTATCAATATTATTAGTATTCAAATCATTTAACAACAATGCAGCGCTTTCTCCATTGCTTGCAGTATAGACAACTTTTGCTTTCTTCATGTTCTCTCTTACAAATCTCTCGCACTGTGTATATGCCTGCTGATGGCAGTAAAGCTTAGTGACTTCTTTTGCTTTAAGGCAGTTTCCAGCTAGGTTATGGTTTATGGGAATCAGAATCTCCTCAATTATGTTCAAGTCAAACTCACTTAATGCATCTACAGTGAACCAGATACTCCCAGAGACAGAATTCTCCATCGGCACAATGCCATGTGTTGCCCAGTCTTTTTTTACTGCTTCAAAAATATCATAGATTGTGCTGCAGAATAAGAGATCGTCCTGTGTAGGATATTCTATAAATTTCAGGACAGCTTCATGCGAAAATGTGCCTTCTGGTCCTAGGGTTGCGATTTTCATTGTCAATTTACCAACTTATTTACATCAATTTTTATGTTCTTGATATGCTTTTTTGCATGCTTATGCACATGCGCAAAAATATATCTTTTTATGAATTTAGGCAGTATCCACTCGACAAACCTGCAGTGCCTTTTTAATTTTTTATATAATTTAGCATCTCCTTCCCAATTCTTTAAAATAATTTTCTCATCTAAATTCTTTAGGACATAGCTTAACGTCACTAATCCGATAAATAAGTCATCCATATATCCTGTGGGGATAAAATCAGGAATTAGGTCAATTGGAGAGATAAAATAGATTAGATATGCATAAAGTACGTGCTTGATATTTTTTGGCACTCTCTTATCCTTTATAAGATTCTTAACAAGCTTTACAATATTAAAGATCAATCTGCTTTCATCTTGTGCAGCAGCTATAATGTTTTCGGCTTTTTTTATAATTATGTTCTGTTTCATCGGAAAGTATTATCTTTTATCAAAAAAATTATATCAACTTACTATAAATCAAATACTCTTGCTCATTTTTACCAATATGCCTACAAACTTCTTCCTGACATTTGGTGCAAATCTATTGTATCTCTGGATTGTCCTGAACAAGGCATCTGAGTCTGTGCCAACTATCCTTGCAACCTCTTTCATGGTATCATAACTATATGTTGAAAGCTTTAATGCAGGTAAATTCATCTTATTTACTGTCCTTCCAACCAGATGCGTGATAACCTGGATGAATGCCATCTCTCTGTCATGTTCCTTTGGTGTTAATTGTATGACATTTAGCTTTAATCTGTTTTTTAAAAATCTAATTACCTCTTTCAAATTCTTTGTTCTTACTCCATAAACCATTATCTTCCTTCCTTTAATTCCGTCTTTGCATGAATGAGGACCAAATAATGGATGTGTTGCAATAATCTCACAATGTTTAGGTAAATACTTTTTCATCAATCTTACTGGCTCAACCTTAACGCTGCAGACATCAATAACTAAGGCATCTTTCTTTATAAATTTAGAAATTTTCTTCACAACAGCTTTGAAATGCTCCATGTTGACTGCAAGAACTATGATCTCTTTTTGAGATGCTTCTTTCAGAGAAACCTGCTTTACGTTCTTATCTGTTATCTTATTTACATCATACACATAAACCTCAAAATATGGATTAAGAAATCTGAACATAAATCTTCCAAATGCGCCAAAGCCTATAATTGAGAGTGATTTTTTCACTTTTTACCTCTTTTATGCTTATTCTATTTTTACTCTATTATCTTCTCAATATCTATATAAGAACATTAACAATTCTCAGCATTTCTTCTTAGCTCATCAATCGCTTTCTTCCTGTCTTTTTGAGTGAATATTGCATTGCCTGCAACAAACACATTTGCCCCTGCTTTTGCCGCAATCTTTATTGTTTCTGCATCAATCCCGCCATCAACCTCAATATCTAAATTCGGTTTTAATTTCCTTAGTTCTTTTATTCTAGGCACAACATCCAAGATAAATTTCTGTCCGCCAAATCCTGGGAAGACTGTCATCAATAAAACCATATCAACATCCTCCAAAACATCTTTGATCAAGCTAAGTTCTTTATCAGGATTAATAGAAATGCTTGCTTTGCAGCCAAGCTCTCTTATCTTTTTTATCAATTCTTTTCTTTTGTTTACAGGAACAACTTCTGCATGGAATGTGATATTATATGCTCCAGCTTTAGCAAATGCTTCTATATATTTTTCAGGCTCTTCAATCATCAGATGGACATCCAATGGCTTTTTTGTCTTGATGCTTTTTACGATAGGCGGTCCAATTGTGATGTTCTTTACAAAATGCCCGTCCATGACATCGNNAGAATCTTCAACTTCCTTGATCTCTTGGTTTAATTTTCCAAAGTCTGCAGATAAAATACTCGGTGCAATCTTTATTTTGTTTTTAATGGTAGTATTTTTATTTGCCATTTTTAATTAGTTTTTATCTTACTACTATTTTTATCTTATCTATTTATGTTATTCTAGTTATTATATTCGCTACTTGCAAAACTTCTTTTCAATCTCCTTAAATTTATCTGCTCTTCTCTTATGTCTATCGCCGTCTTTCTTATTTCCATCAAACTCAGTAGCTAGAAATTTTTTGACAATCTTAACTGCTTTCTCATCACTTGAAACTCTCTCTCCTAAACAAACAATATTCGCATTGTTATGCTTTCANNAGCTCTAATTCCAGGAACTTTATTTGCAGCAATAGACATTCCAATTCCAGAGCCACAGACTAAAATTCCTGCGATATCAAAACTATCTTTGCTTTTGCTTACTTTCTCTCCAACTTTGACAGCATAATCAGGATAATCTACGCTTTCTTCGCTATCTGTGCCAACATCAACTACTTTATAGCTATTTTTATTTAGAACTTCTTTTAACTTCTCTTTTAGCTTGAATCCTGCATGGTCACTTCCTATAACTATGGTTTTCATGCACTTATGGAATAGGCAAGAGTATAAAAAAGTTATGCAGAAACAGCTTTACTTCTTCATCTCATTAATGAAATTCTTAACATCAACTAGCATCTTCTCTTTATTGCCTAGATTATTCTCAATGAGCTTCACAACAGCGCTTCCGACAATTGCACCATCTGCTCCGGCATCTATGACCTCTTTAACTTGGTTTTTATTGCTTATCCCAAATCCAAC
>DUGA01000088.1 GCA_013331615.1 Candidatus Woesearchaeota archaeon
AAAGGTGAGAAGATGTCAAAGAGCAAAGGAAATGTAGTTGATCCTATCAAAATCATCGAGAAATACAATGCTGATGCTTTAAGGTTCTGGGCAGCTGGCAGCACTTTAGGAGATGACCTTCCTTTCTTAGAAAAGGATCTAGTCACTGGTCAGAAAATCATAACTAAACTCTGGAATGCAAGCAAATTTGCAGTTATGAATCTTATCGGCAAAGAGGGGGAAAAAGATTATGATGAAAGCGCTGCACCAAAGAAATTTGCAGTCATTGACTTATGGTTATTAGCACAGTTGAATGAATTGATAAAAGACTGCACAGAAAGCTTTGACAATTATGAATATGCAAAGCCAAAATTGGCTGTTGAAAAATTCTTTTGGCACACTTTCTGTGATAATTACCTTGAGATTGTGAAAGACAGATTCTTCAATAAAGATAGATACACAGAAGATGAAGTTTTAAGTGCGCAATACACACTTTATAATACCATCCTTGCAATATTAAAAATAATTGCGCCGATCATGCCACACATTACTGAGGAGATCTATCACATCTACTTTTCAGATATAGAAAATCAGAAAAGCATCCATGTTTCTGAATGGCCTACTGCCGATACCTCTTGGCAAGGCAAGGAAGCTGATGAGGCATTGAAAGCAGGCAACCTTGCAGTTGAAGTGATAGCTACAGTAAGACGATATAAGACAGAGAACAAGATGGCGATGAACTTTGAAGTAGCTAGTGCAGTAATCAAGTGTAAAAAAGAAAACAAGAAACAGCTTGAACTAGTTCTTAACGACTTAAAGAATACACTAAAGATTAAAGATTTAAGTGTTAGCACAGCAGATAAGATTGATGATTCTGATTTGAAGACGAATGTGGACGGATTACATATTAGTGTTATTAAATAGTAGTGAATAATCAAAAACTTTATAAAGTCTTCTTACATCATTTCAATTATAATGGTAAATATTACTAACGACAATGCTGGAAATAAAGGATTACCAGGTCCAAATTCTCAAGGTAAAACAGGTAGCTCTACAGGTCCAGTCTATGAATTTGTACAAGTGAATGAAGCTAGAGAGAAAGCTTACCAAAATTTAATTACAGGGTACAGATCATTATCTCATAAGTTTGAGGCATGCATTGCAGTAGCATTAGTTGCAGGAAGCATTGCTGGATTTTTTGGTCGCCCATATATTGAAAAATTAATAGATAAGGTATTTAATCAAACACCTATATCTGTTGAAGGAGCTTCTGGCATAGATGAAAAGATCCAAAAACTTTTGCTAGAAATTGAAAAGCACACGCAAAATCCTGAAATTTTAGACAGAAATAATCCAACGCCATTATTTAGTGCTGCAAGGCATTACGAAGAACTAGCAGAGGCATATAGAGCTGCCAGTAGACCTAAAGATGCTGAGTCATCTAGACAAAGAGCAAAGGAATTAACAGTAACTGCAACCAGAATGCAGGATCAGAATCGATCACAGCAACCTTCTCAAGCTAACTATCCTCTTTCAATTTCACTACAATCATCTGCACCTATGCAAACTCAGCCATTAGATTACAGGTCACAGTTTGATGGCCTAATGCAACAAGGAAGATCTGCCAATAAAGATTATAATTACAACGGATCAGTTGCCTGTTTTGAAAAAGCAGTTAGATTAGCGTATGATAAACAAGATTTAGATAATTTAATTAAAGCACACATGTCATTAGCAGGAGCGCATGCTAGCTTTGCTGGAAGTCCAGAACCTCAAGCACACTTAGATATGGCAATAAGATCTTATGAAGAAGCAGCATCTTTTGCGCAAAAAGCAGCAGATGATACAAGAAATAGAGGAGATGAGGCAAAAGCAGGATATTATGATAGGCTTGCATCACAGTCTAAAGCAGCAGGAAAGAGCATGACAGGATTATTTAGGCAATCTCCTTCACAGAACGAAGAAAATACATTTGAACTTATTGCTCCCAAATCTAAATAATCTGCCCGTAATTCTCTCTAGTAAATTCTTCTCTCAGAAAGATTTAAATGTAATAAAGCATTCTATAAGGATATTATCCATAATTGTGAAAAGAGGGTGTATGATGCCAAATCAAGCTTTAGTTAATTATATTGTTCAGCAGCTGAATAATAGTTTTAAGCAGGAGGCTATCTCTCAGCATCTTATCAATAATGGTTATAAGCAGCAGGATGTTCTTGAAGCATTAAATGCAGCAAATTCAACAATCGTACAACAAAAATCTGCTTCTGGTACCTCTAACGCAACACAGCAACCTCAGTCACTCCAGACTACAACTTTTCAACAGTCAAGCTCTCAAAAACCTCAGATACCTCAGACAAATATACTACAGGCAAATCCTCAATTAGTCTCATACATAACACAGCAGCGCAACATGGGGTTTTCTCAGGAGCAGATCAGATCATATTTATTGAAATATGGCTACCAACAGCAGCAAATAGAGCCTGCACTTGATTCAGTATTTCATCCAAATGCAATGAATGCAGCTGCTAATAGCAGTCATATCACTCATCTAGGCGCAATTGTTGTAAGTATAATCGTACTTGTCTCAGTCTTCTCAGGTGCAGGCATATTTTTCTTCTTTAATAATGCAGGCGAAGTTCCAGAACTATTGGATTATCGCCTTGATGTTGCAAAAAAACTATTCAGTCCTGGCGAGACATTGATCTTCGAGGCAAGGATGGATAAGGCTGCAGGAGATGATTTTGATGTCAAGCTTACCCATACAGTATATGATCAAGAAGATAATGAGATAGAATCTATTGATGAGACAGCAGAAGCACAGCCTAGGATAGCAAGCAGGATGGAATTGCCTGACAACCTAAAGCCAGGTAAATACACTCTTGTTTCAATAGGGACTTATGGTGAAGATGATAGCCAAGAAGTTAAGGCTAGCTTTAATTTTGAAGTACAAGCAAAAGATGAACCCTCAACAAAGACTGATGAAGAGAAGAAGGATAAGATAGAAACACCTCCAACAACACAAAAGCCATCACAATTGCCTGACAAAAAGCCTGCGCAACAAACTACTAAACCTGATACGCCTGCACAACCCTCATCACAAGCTCCTTCATCTCAACAAGCAGCAACACCATCTTCTTCTAATAAATCAAGTGACCAGCAATCATCACAACCTAATGCTCCTGCACAACCTTCTCCTCAGCCAGATGAAGATGGGCAAAAGCTAAACTTAGACAGCATAGAAGCAGATGTAAGGACATTTGCCTCAGATACAAATAAGATCAGCCAAGCTGAATCATTATGCAAGACGCTGACTACCTCAAGAGAAAGGGATTTCTGCTATGCAGATATTGTTGAAGTGAGCAAGCAAAAGCAATTCTGCGATAAGATAGATGACTCCTACAGCAGAGATGTCTGCTATTTAAATAATTTTATGGGGCAGGGAGATTATTCTGTATGCGACATAATAAATGATTATGAATTAAATCTTGCATGCAAAGATCTTGCTAAACGCAATCCACCTATTGCACAAGCTGTTTCTCAGTCAAGCGCAGCATCACAGAGTTCTGGAGCAGCAACGAACAGCAATAATAGTAGTAGTAATGATATAGCAGGTGAAAATACAGGCAATATTACAACCCCTGAAAATAATTCAACAATAGATAATATTAATAATTCAAGTCAAGTTAATACAAATGAAGTATAAGATAGTCTGTTAAAAAAGAGGTAAATATGGCAAATTTTGTCTTGGAATTAAGCGCGCTAATCATACTAGCAACTTCTTTTGGGTTTATTGCCAAAGTTCTAAAGCAGCCTTTGATCCCAGGGTATATACTTGCAGGCATAATCATCGGACCTGTTCTTGGGTTGGTGACAAACTCAGAAATAATTGCAGGCATGAGCGAGATAGGCATTGCATTTTTTTTATTTGTAATTGGCTTAGAATTGACAGTCACAAAGCTTAAAGATGTACTTTCTGTCTCATTGCTTGGAGGCACATTGCAGATCCTCACTTTATTTCTGTTTGGCTTATGGACAGCTTATTTTCTCGGCTTCAGCAACATAGAGATGATATACCTTGCGCTTGTAGTTACATTCTCATCTACAATGGTCGTTGTAAAATTATTATCAGACAAAAAAGAGCTTGATACATTGCATGCCAGGATAATAATAGGCATACTTTTGCTTGAGGACGTTTTTGCAGTGTTTGCATTATCCACCATGTCAATCATCGAGAATATCAATCCTGCGATATTCCTTATTGCTTTATTCAAAGGTGCAATATTCCTGTTAGGCACAATAGTTATAATTGTATATGTGATGCAGCATCTGTTTAAGTTTGCAGCAAAATCCCAGGAGCTTTTGTTATTGCTTTCATTATCAACCTGTTTTTTTTTCTCTCTAATGGCAGTGAACATAGGGCAGATAATTGCTTACCTGATAACATCATTTAATTTTGATTTTCTTGGGTTATCCAGCTCACCCCAGCTTCTTACAAGCTTAAGGTCAGGATTTTCCATAGCTATAGGTGCATTTGTTGCAGGCGTAGGATTGGCAAATTTGCCGTATAACATCGAGATAATAAGCAAAGTAAGGCCATTGAAGGATTTTTTTTCAACAATATTTTATGTCTCATTGGGATTAAGCATAGGTGTCAAATTCGGTGAAAATGTCCTGGTGCCTTTAATCGTCTTGACTCTTTTTGTTGTCTTGCTTAAGCCATTTGTAATCATGTTCATATGCACCTTATTTGGATATGCAAAAAAGCCAAGCTTCCAGACAGCTATTTCCCTTACGCAGATTAGTGAATTTTCCTTGATAATAATTGCCCAAGGCATTATTTTAGGGCAGATAAAAAATGATGTGTTAGTAATAGCAATCGCTTTGTCTATCATAACCATCTCATCTACCTCTTACCTGAGCAAATATGAAGACTGGATATATAACAAACTGTTCAGGCGCATTATGCTGTTTGATAAACTCAGCCCTTCAAAGAACTTAGAATATTTTCCTGAAAAGATAAAAAGCAACATCATTGTAATAGGATATAACAGGATAGGCTATAGTGTAGTTGACAAGCTCAAGAAGCTTAGAAAAAAGATTTTAGTTGTAGATTTCAATCCTGAAGCGATAAGAGCATTGATTGCCCAGAAGATACCTTGCATCTATGGAGATATCTCTGACTTAGAGATAATTGAAAGGCTAGAGCTTAAAGGAGTCAAGACAATAATCTCAACTGTATCTGACCTGGCAGACAATAAATTATTGATAACCAAGCTTAAGCATGAGAACAATAAAGCTGTTGCAATAGTTACTGCATTGGATGTTCCTGAAGCATTGGAATTATACGATGCTGGAGCTGATTATGTCATATTGCCGCATTTCATAGGCGGAGAGCATGTTTCTTTGCTTTTGGAAGATTTTTCAAAGAACATCAAGAAGATATTAAAGATAAAGACTGCGCACATAGATGAGCTTCAAAAAAGACATAGCTTTGGAAATCATCATCACATGAACAGGAACATAGGATAGTTTTAAATAAGAACATTATATTTGTTTAGCTACAACAACATATAAAGCGGCAGAGACTGCCAATATTTGACGAACACAAAT
>DUGA01000063.1:0-13950 GCA_013331615.1 Candidatus Woesearchaeota archaeon
ATATAGAAATATTAAAAGAAACTTTCCTAATCAGAATAGTAAGGCCGTTCTTTACAAACAAGAACAAAGAGCTTATAAAAATACCTAAAATCTATTTCTTGGACAACGGCGTGAGAAACTATTTCATCAATAATTTTAATAGCATCAAGAAAAGAGCAGACTCAGGATTTTTATTTGAGTCATTTGTGCTGCAGGAGCTGATAAAATCAGAGCATGAAAGCATAAAATTCTGGCAGGATAAGAATTTGCATGAAGTTGATTTCATTATAGACCTGATCAGCAAGCAAATTCCTGTAGAAGTCAAATTTAAAGATAGATTAAAGCAGGATGATCTAATTGGATTAAGATTGTTTGAGGAAGAATATAAAGCCAATAAGGCATATCTTGTTAATCTAGGGATACAGAAAGTCAGAGGCAGAATTAACTTTAAGCTACCGTTTAATATAAGGGTTTAGCAGTTATTATGCCTGCTTGTATTTGCTATGATTATTTGGCGTATTCCATTCTCTCTTATAAAAGCATGCTAAAGGCTTTGCTGGATGCTATAAAAATATAATATATCTTCTCTACTCTATAAATCTTTAAATACACGAAGTGCACTCCATATGTATAAGGTATGCATATAATGGTATGGAGGCTATGAAAATGGTTTTAGCAAGAGTAAACTTAAATGAATATAGTAATAGAGTAATGAATGTAATAAGGGCAAAATTTGTACTTAAAGATAAATCTGAAGCCTTAAACAAATTTGTAGAGCTCTATGGGGATGATGTTGTGGAAAAAGAAGCTAATGATCAGTATATCAAGAAATTGCTGGATATAGAGGAAAGGCACATAAAAAAATATGGCAATCGAAAAATGACATTACAGCAGCTAGACAAATTTTGTGAGGCTAAATGATGTTTAATTTTGATGTTTCTGATGAGCTTAAGATAAAAATAATAAAACTGCTGAAAAAAGATCCGAAAAAAGTTGAAATAATAAATAAGAAAATAAAAGAAATTATAAATAACGACACAGAAACTATCAACAGATACAAAAATCTTAGATATAACCTAAAGCAATTTAAGAGAGTGCATATCGACAGGCATTTTGTCTTGACTTTTAAAATTGAGGTTGAAAGAAACTTTATCCTCTTTGTTGATTTTGACCATCATGATAATATATACTAAATGCATTATCTTAACTTATCTCTTCTACTTTATGAGCTTTAAATTTACAGCACTCAATATCTCTCTTGTAAAAGTAGGCCAAAGGCTTTGCCTGAAGCTATGTTTATTTTGCGAAGTATATTACACCAATTTTGTAAATAATGAGAAATATGGTTCTTCATAAAATAGATAAAGATACTCTATAGATGCATCAGGTTCTATTGTATAATCACTCTTTTGTTGGTACCAACAAATAAGCTATAATTATAGATATCTGTTGTTATTAGCAACATTGTTGTTAATACAAACCAAAAGGTTTAAATACTTCTTAGTTGTTTTTAGTACCAACATGGAACAATTTAAGCATATCTTTACATCAGAGAATTAGTGTATAGAAATGATGATTATACCTCAGCTACCATACTATATTTCAAAGCAATCTTTGTTGTTTTAGACTATATTATCCAACGTAGACTAGGGAGAACTCCAAAAGACCATACGGAGCGTTTTAATATCCTCCAAAAGGAGTTTAAAGAGTATTATTCCAGGCTAGATTTGAAGTTTCAGGTGTATAGAGACACTTATTCTAAGAAAATATCAAAAGAAACATGTGAGGAGATTAGAGATGAAGCAGAATACCTTATTGGCGAAGCTGAAAAAAGAAGCTAAAGATGCATACAAAAAAAATACGGAAATAATTGATATCCTATTATATGGCTCTTTTATTAAAGGAAAAACCATTCCTTCAGATATTGACATAATTATTCTATTCAATAGGACAATAGATAGAGATGTGTTAAAAAGCTATAAGCCAATAATAAAAATATATAAAGACTTTTTTGAAAGCTTTCCGTCAGAAAGTATTTTAAGTGAAGGATATAGCTTAATATCTGATAAAACTCTTGCAGAACTCTATAAGATGAAAGCTGCTTATTTATTTAGGTATTCTTTAAAAAACAAGAATAAATCGAAAAGAATGCAGTTTTATTATGCTCTTTATGGCAGAAATACAAAAGGGGTGATGGAAGCTACAAACAGCAAAAAGTTTTCTAATGAAACAATATTGACTCCAATTGAATATACAGAAGTAATAAAAGAGTTTTTTGAGATTAATCATGTTGAATATTTTTACTTACCTATACTCTATCCTATGACTTATTCTAATGCAGAGAGGCTAAATGTAAGTTAATTAACAAAAATTATAAAAATAAAAACCCTACTCCTGTTATCATCTCTTCACCATCAAATTCTTTTTAACATTATTCATATCAAGAGCTTCTTAAAACTCCATTCTTTCTTACCAAAACGCTTAAATATTTCAGCAATTATAAGCACTATCCAAGATGGCAAATAAAACTAAACAGGTTGACTCTTCAGCCTACATTAAAAAGTTGATTTTAGATGTTTCGTTGCTTGCCACTCTGACAATAATATTCTTCTATGTCTTGATATCAAGCAATAGGAAAGATGTTGTTGAGCTGTTCTTTATCGGCATTTCATCATTCTTATTGCTCGTCAAGATATTCTTAAGAAGGATCAAGTCTTACATTTACCTAACTTTGTTTGCTCTTGGGCATCTGATTGTGCTTTATATCTTATTTGTTGTCACAGTCAGGCAGACTCTTGACACACCTAATCTGTTGACTATACTGGCAGCTGCCATAGTTTTAACATACAGCGCAACAAAATACACTGTGCAGTATCTAGTAAGAAAGATTGTCGGGTTCTAAAAGAGAAAACATAAAAATACAAACGAATTCTATGTGCTTATGCGCAAAATAAAAATCGTATTTATATCATGTATTCTCTTAACAATTTTCATATTATCATTCTCTACAGCTTACTCTCAACCATTTCCTGAGCAATTTCAGGAACAATCACAAGTCTTATGGCAATCTCTTGTCCAGTTCCAGTGCCAGACACAGCCATGCATAGAAGGGATGCCTATATTATGGCAGATAACCATTGGAAATGCAAACAATGGGTCATTTAGTGTCAATGGTATTGTTATCAAGACAGCTGAAGGCATAAGCATGGCAAATGCAGCTAATCTAAATGAGCAAGTAGTATCATCAAAGACGAAATCATTTCAACTAGAGTCAATAGTGCCAGCGCCAACTAAAGCTTCTACTTTATACTATAATGTTTGCTTTAGTATTGAAGGTCAGGAAAGTTGTGAAGCGCAGCCAAGAAGCATGATAGTCTGGCCAATAGCTAATGTTGAATGCATAAGCAATGAAGCTTGTGAGCAAGATGAAAAATGCTTTAACTTTAAGTGCAAAGAGTTAGATTGTGATGGGATTTATAATCATACATGTGTTAAAGGAACTGGCTTGTCAAATGTATTCTCAAAGGCAAAAACAAGCCTTAGTGTCACTAATGTTCTATTGCTTATAATTGCAGGTCTTTTAGTTGTAATCATTGTTCTTTTTTACATAAAATCAAAGAAACATTAGGTGGTAATTAGTTCGGTTATTATAGATTTGTACCAACTAAATTGGCGGCAACTGCTATATTCCTACTTTTGACCGCATTATTTATATACTATTTCTATTTATATTCAACATAAGGAAAAAAGAGGGAAAAAAGTGGCTAAACTACGCAAAATCTGTAGCTATTCTATAATTATATCTTTGTTAATTTTAGTTCTATCAAATTCTTCTTATGCTACACTTTCATGCGCATCAAGGCAAAACTCTTGCAACTCAGGAGAGGTTGCAATATTAAAACTATCAACTAGCGAAGCAACAGGAAAGCATGCTTCTGTTCCCAGCGATGCAAATTATAATACTATCATCTGCTGCAAATCTAGTGATGATACTCTGACCACTACAGCAACAACTGCTGCATGTGATATAAGCAAAGGAAGCACCATCTTAAAATTAAGACAGCCAAAAGATGCAACAACTGAAAAATCAGACTCTANNCAGATGCAAATACTGCTTTTTATGGCACTACTCCTTTTCTGATCAAAGTCTGCTGCAAACAGGTGCTAGGAGATCCTGTGCAGGGCACGATCGTGAACATCAACAATGGTCTTGATAATTATGATGCAGTCTCTGCATCAGATAACCAATGGTGGAACTGCAATACAGGTGATTATACGCCTTCTGGCAATGTATTTGGTCCGGGAACAGCAGCAGGTCCAACAAGGCAAGCACGAGAGCCTGCACATGATTATCTATGTTATCTTAATCTTGCAGGAACTGAAAGGATAGCTGAATGTATNNGAAAAAAGAACTTCTGGCAATGTAAATTATTATTGCTGCAGTGAAGAGATGTGGCAGGATGATCTTGATTATGCTGACTGTAGAACTAGCGCACCAAATAGCGCTTGCGAGCTTAATGGTTATAAGTTATCTCAAGGTGGAGAGGATGTGGTATTTGGAAGCTATTTTTCCTATATCTTTCAAGGAGAAAGTGTTTCTGGAACTGCGCCAGATAAAATAACCAATTATTGCTGCGGTGATGATGGTGATGAGTTCTATATAGGCGATACATCAGATGAAAAATGCAATGCTAATTCAGCAGTATCAGCTAAATGCTGCAATAATGCAGCAGACAAGCTTGATGTTGATGGAAATTGCGTTGCATTATGCGCAGAGAACACAGATGCATTATGCTCAGATAACCAGGATAATGATGGCGATGGTGCTTTTGATTGCGCTGACAGTGAATGTGCAGGAAAAACTAAGGCAGGTGTTGGCAAATGCTGTCAAGCAACAAGCGTTAATACGGATTGTGCAAGCTTTAGTTTAGGAACATGCGGCTCATATTTTTGTAATACTGAAAATAGATGCGATGTGATCAAAAATACAGAGAGGTGTATAGGCACAACATCAAACGAATGCGGCAGCTTTAAAGGAACCTGTACACAGCAAATTTCAGGAGAATATTCCTGCGATTACTCAGTTGATAATACAAAATGCAAGACAAACAATGTTGAAGACTGCAATAAATTCTGCGATACTGATTACCTGTGCAAAGATATGTCATTATATCCAGGCACCGGAGCTTGCTGGCTGAAATATTCTGACTGTATGAATAATGTAAATGATAACAAAGATTATACCTATCCTAATCTGGCAAGCTCATGCTTTTGTCACAGGCCATTTTCATCCTGTCCAACTACTATAACAGGCGGCAGTGGGATAATAGGAACTGCGAAATGCGTGTAACTATGATTCAAATGAAAATAACTACAATCAAAAAGAAAACAAAAAAATGATAGTCAATAGAAAAACAATAAAAAAACTGTTGGTAGCATTATTATTAACTAGTTTATTTGTTATTAATCTAAGTATATCTGTATTAGCAGAGGAGATAGATGTTTTTGTAAATATCTATGAAGCAGATAAGAATCGTGCATTTATCCAAGTACAGAATTCAGGCAATCGTGAGCTACATGATGTTTATTATTCTATAGATGGAGCTCAAAAACAGAAATTAGTTGATGTATTCGCTATTAAATCATCAGCTATTTTGCTAGAAGCATTAACTCCGGGAGAGCATACTGTCAAGGTAGAATCTAAGGAAGCAACTGTCGAGAAAAAGATATACCTTACAAAAACAGAGAAAGAGCTAATTGCAGACCAAAACTTACAAAAGCAGAATAATACGCTGTTGACAGCTTCTCAAATAGAGAATAATCCTCAGGCAAAAAAGCAGATTGAGATAGCAGCAGCAGATTTTGAAACGCAGAAGAAAGTGCTTGAAGAGATAAGAGAGAAAAATAAGCAGCAGTTTACTGTCAATGCAGCGAAAGTTTCAGATGAGCAGCAAAAGCTTCTTGAGCTTGAGCAGGAAGCTCTTAAGAATGCAGAAGCACGGCAAAAAAAGCTGCAGCAAGCGTCTCAACAATCTCAATCAAGCCTGCAAAATCAAGGCCTTGAGCAAAAAAAGGAATTTCCAGCTACTAAAAAAACAGATAATTTTGTTTATATAACTCTAATAATCGGATTGTTGCTGTTATTTGCATTATTTTCATATTATCTTTACAAAAATCCGCCGAGCACTTAAACAAATCTAACCAAATGAATCACTCAACCAATCATAAAAAGAGAATATTTATTGTATTGTTATCTCTAATTACCTTCCTGTTTACAATCAATACTTCTACAGCAATCTGCTGTAATAATGCGTGCTATGATACTGGAGTATGTTATCCAGATGCTAATGGCGCATGGTATCAAGGTTGTAGGGATTCAGATGGCAATGTATATAAGCCAAATGACCAATTTTTAGGAGGTTGCATGATATGCATCTGCCAAGAGACAGACCATACCAAATGCGAATGGAAGCCAAATGACAAGTATTGTAAGACTAGCTATGGTCCTGATTTTATGTGCAATGATACTTCTGTCGCTCCAAATCCTCCTAACTCAAAATCAAATACTTGCGAAGATCGTGATAGCCAACAAAAACTTTGTGAAAATATTAGATGTAGCAACAAGCCAGGCACATGGACATATTCAGGAGAGGCTGATTTAGCTACCTTAAATGAGAAAGGCTATTCTGAAGACCAATGGGAATATGTTCCTGGGTCATATTCAAGCAGAACTTTAGGATGTTGCGGCGATGATTCAAGTGAATATTATATCTCAAATCTAATTACAATTAATGGTGTTACAACAACATACAGCGCATGCTGTGATTCTAATCTCGCTACAAGATGTGTAGACTCAAACGGGATCTGCCAAAATGAGAAATCTAAGGAAGTCTCATGCCAAGATCTCAAGGATAATGACTGTGACGGATTAGGAGACTGGTCAGATCCTGATTGTTGCCCAAGCCCTGATGAAAACTCTAATTGTTGCAGCTTAAAAGGCGGAACATATAATGAAAATTCAGATTCACTCAAAGAAGGAAGATGCTGCGGAGATAAGCCAGAGGATAATGGCTTTATCGGTAAAGAAGCTTCTAATCCGCAAAAAAACAGGTTCTTGTGCTATAGTGTTGTGAATCCTAGCAATAATGTCAAAACATGGAAATGGGAAGACTTATCTGACTCAACATATTTAGGATATATGTATGCGATAGACCATCCAGCAAAAGGAATGTTTGATGTCCTAAAATCAGACACGGGATTCTATGAATGCGATGCAACGCCAGATATAATCGACCAGGGAAGCGTAAAGGTAGCTAACCTCAATGAAGTTAGGAGCAAAAAAAGAATTCCTGACATTCAGAATGAATATATCTGCCATAATACTGTTGATAAATTTGCATTCTGGAGCGGAATCCAGGGGCAACAAGTTATAGACAGGTTTGGAGAATGCGTAAGTCCAGATGACAACACTGCTTCTAATTTTTGGGGCGGAAAGCAGTATTTTGATGGCAATAAGCTAGATGGTCCTAATAAAAGATATTGTTGCACTGAAGATGCTGCAACAAAAGGATGGGTTGATGATCTCGATATAAAATCCTGCTTGGCAAAATCAATAGTAGATGGAAAGCCTCAGCTAAATACTTATAGCGCGTGCGAGCAAAATAATTTTAAGCCTGCACTGGCTGGAGAGGATAATCCTGCGAATCCTTTATTTGCAGCAAAAAATAGTGTAACATGCTGTGGAGATGATTTCACAGAAACCGGAACTCCATTTGAGTATTATACTGAAACAACAATCACAGCAACTAAATATTCAGCTTGCTGCGATAAGCAGACAGATTGTGTAGATGCTACTAATACATGCAGAAACGAGTCTGTAGGCGGTGAAAAATCATGCAATGATAATATTGACAATGATTGCGATGGATTTATAGACCATGGCACTTTTGATAACAATGGAAACCAATTAACACAGCCAGATCCTGACTGTTGCGGAGATGGAGATCTATTCCCAACATGCTGCCAATTTAGAGGCGGAACTTGGTTTGATGATGGCAATGGAAATAAATTCTGCTGCGGAGATGATACTCCTGAGTATGTTGTAAATTCTACAATAACTTATAAAACGTCTAGTAGCCCAATAGGTCCAAATAAAGGCACTTACTCATGCTGCCCAGATAGGGATGATTGTGTGTATGACGGAAAATGCCATACGAGCGCAAAAGATGGCGCTAAAGAAAATGCTAACAATGGATGCTATGACAGCAAAGATAATGACTGTGATTTAGATTTACAAACTGGAGCAAGTAATGGGGTGATTGATTTTTCAGAGGTTTATGTCGATAATAATGACAGAGTTCCAGCTGTTGCTGATGAGGATAGATTTAGGACAACTACACGTCTTGAAGATGATGACTGCACTTTAACAGTCACTGGGAAAATAGTAGGGGAAGGCAATGAGGCTGATCCAGTTGGAGGAGCGCATATCATAATGCAGGGCAGCTTTAATTCACCTTATCTAACAGGCGGAGTTGCAAAGCAGCCAAAGCTTACTTATGAAGCAGATACTTTAAGCGCAGATGAAGCTAATGGTCAGAGTCAAGTTGGCACGTTTACTATAGTAGGAGTCAACGGAGATAGCTCGTATGATATAACAGTAACTCATCCAGACTATGAGCCAAAGATAAAACATGTTGAAGTAGAATATGATGATAAAACATTGCCTGCTATTAAAATAGGTCCTGACCATGATACCTGCAACAGCGACTGCACTAATATCGGAAATGATCTCTGCAATAAAGAGTGTGATGCTGAATTTGGCAGCACACCGCATCCTAACTGTTATTTTGGAGGACAAGTGTTTGATCAGGATAAAAGACAGAAAATTGCGCAATTATGCAATCAAAAAGTTTCTGGGCAGCTTGTAAATTACACATATGAAAAAGATCCAGAGGGAAATTCATTGTTTGTTGAATGCTGCAAAGGCTCTCCTGAACCATTTAGGCCTTCAACTGCAACTATTAGTTCAGGCCCTCGCCAGGATCTGATAAGAACGACAAGAATCATAACTTACAGAGGAAAGCCTGTCAAGATGATCATTGATAGTTTTGGATAATTCGATATGATATTGTAATGATTTTTGCTGAAACTTATTTTTTGATCTTATCCTGTCTTTCCAGAATATAATTCACATCTTCTATTTACAACATCCATTACTCTTCCTAAAGGTAAAGTAAATCGACCACCTAATCTTAATCCACGATATCTTTCTCCTCTAGCAATTCCACGCAAAGGGCTGCTAATAGCTGTGCTCCCATCTGCTGCAAATCTCTTGAATCTCACTAAATTTGTATGTGATGTGCTTGAATCTAATCTTGGATGGTTTTCTTTGCATGACATATATATCACTTCCATCACCTCATCAGGAGTCACTAAATTTTTTTCTGTCTTTTCTTTCCATCTATTTTCAATGTATTTAGCAACTTCTAATGGCAGACAACCATAAAAGAAATCATAAACCTTATCTTTATATGTGTCTAAAGCATCAGCTAAAACTGCGCCTAAGAATGCAATAACACCATATCTCTTATTTATATATGTAAATGCTGTCTCGTCTGAAACTCCACCTTCATTAATTAATCTAACATATGTGTTGATAGTTAGAGGGTATGTCGCATGCTTTGCATCTGTTACAATAATACCTCTTTTAATTAATCTTTTTAACTGTTTGGTATTATGTTCTTCCTCTCTTAATTGAGCCATTGAGATATCATATACGGACATTCTCTCTCTATTGACTGGTACTGTAATCCCAAGACCAAGCTTTAAGGGATTGCCTTTTAGGTCTTTTTTAAATCTCTTTTTAGCATCTAATCTATATGTAGAATCTGCATATGCCATCAAAACAAAGCCGCGAAGCCAAGCTTCCACATCTTCTCTACCATGAAGTCCATATTCTCTTAAAAATTTTAGCCGAAAAAGATTCTCATCGTCTTTATTCTTAAGCCGAGTAACCGAACCGTCTGAAACTTCTATTGCCTTGTCAATCCAGTCAAAGATCTCACAAACCAATTTTTGGACATATATCCTGACATCTCTACTATCAACTCCACATCTTCTTAAAATCTCAGCAGTGCTTAATTCTTTTGGAGTTATAATATCATCAAGACATCCAGACCTAACTTGGGCAGGCAAGACATATCCTGCCATGGCTATATTTCCCTCTTTTGATGACTCAGTCCTTCTTTTCAATATATCCCTAAATCTTTCTTGCAGAGCCGCTGTTATAGGGTCGATAGGAATCTGCTTCTGTGCTTGTGCAATATGCTCAGGATCCATGCTACCATTAAAACCAAGTTTTGCAGAAACCTCTCTATATTGATTTGGTGATGTAACAACTACTTGCTCTAATAGTTCTCTTACTTCCTCACCTATCATATACACCATATTTATTAAGACAGATGTATTTTTTAATATAAAAAACTATTGACACAAAAAATGCAAGAAATAAACATTTAACTGAAATCTGCTATTACTTACCCATAATAATACTTGCCTGCATCTTTCTGCTCCCTGTCAAGAACGCTGTTAAGTTTATTTATTCTTGGCCTAAAGCTTTCCTGGTCGCGTCTCAAAGTTATTTCAAGCATCTTTAGGAATTTATTCATGCCTTTTTCCATCAGATATGGGCCAGAGACTTCTCCTGAAATTGCAGGCTTTCCATCAAATACAAACAATCTTTTTGATAGGTAGTCTAAGAAAACTAAATCATGGTCAACTATAATTGCAGCTGTATTGCGCTCTTCCATCACATCTCTTATGACTTTTGCAATAATCAGGCGCTGTTCAACATCCAAGTATGCACTTGGTTCGTCTAATAAATATAGATCTGCTTTTTTTGATAATGCATGAGCAATAGCAACTCTCTGTAATTCACCGCCAGAAAGCTCTCCTAGTTTTTTATCCAACAATGGTTTGATATGCAATGGATTGATCAACTGATTAGGATATTTTTCCACTGCTTCAAATAAAATCTCCTGCACAATTGCATTTGAGTTTGGAGCAACATCAATATACTGTGGCTTGTAGCTTACAGTCATTTTTTGTGTAACTTCTCCTGAATCTGGAGCGTCAACACCTGCTAAAATCTTGACAAAAGTTGTTTTGCCTATTCCATTTTCTCCAAGAACTCCTATTATGCTGTTCCTGCTGATCTTGCCTGCATTTGCCTTGAGCTGAAAAACATTAAATTGCTTTGTAAGATCATGCCAGCTTGTCAGTTCAAATTCTTCCTTGAACTTTTCTACTGCACGGATAGTGAATTTTATCTCTTTCTCTCTGAAACGGATGTTTTCCTCTCTCATATAGCCAGAAAGGTATGTGTTAATTCCTTCTCTTGCAGATTTTATCTGGCTTACTACACCATAGCAAGCTTCTTGTCCATACATAATGTGCACAAAATCAGTCATATAATCAAGGATGACTAGGTCATGCTCTATAACTATAACTGCAGTTTCAGGAGTTGCTAACTCTCTTATGAATTTGCTGACTCTTATCCTTTGTTTTATGTCTAAGAAAGAAGTTGGCTCATCGAAAAGATAGAGATTTGCTTTTTTTAATACTGTAGCGGCAATTGCAACACGCTGAAGCTCTCCTCCTGATAATGTGCTGACTTCATTGTCCATGACATGCAATAGGTCAAGCTTTTCACAGATTTCTATAAACTTATTTTTATCTCCTGTCTCATCTACTTTCTTCAATAAATCTGCAACTTTGCCATGAACACTTTTTGCGATAAGGTCAACTGATTGTGGCTTATAGCTAATTTTAATCTCGCCTGCTTTCACTTTCTCAAAGAATTTCTGGGCTTCTGTGCCTTTGAAATACTTTATTAAATCATCGTAATAGCTTGTTGTAGAAGAGGTTTTTGTTATATCAAGTTGTTTTTCTTTTGACTCTTGCTGTTTCTTATACTCAACAATATCTGTCCCTTCATGTTTTATTCTTGTATAATTTGCTTTCTGCGCAATCTTTCCGAAGTTTGGCTTTAAGACACCTGCAAGAATCTTGATTGCAGTGCTTTTTCCAATACCATTCTTTCCAATAATACCAACAACTTTTCCAAATATTGGGGTAGGTAAGCTGTAGAGTGCAAATCCGTTTTCATAGTATCTGTGTATTGGCTGCTGATTCAGTTCTTCTGGCATATTTATGATGTGTATTGCGTCAAAAGGACAGACTTTAACACAGATACCGCAGCCGATGCAAGCAGGCTCTATAACAAATGCCTTGTTGTCTCTCTTAACTATGCATTCTATCTCCATCCTGTTGACAGGGCATTTCTTTAAGCAAAGATCGCCGCATTTCTCTGGTTGGCATTTCTCTTTTTCAACGACTGCTATTCTTACCATCAGAACTTCACCTTAGAAAATTTAAGATTGGATATATTCGTATAACTATTCTTATAATTATCTGAACTCTCAGAATTCATACAAACTAAAACTATTTTAATAAGATATTCTCACCCTTTGCAGATATATCTAATCTTATCATTTGACTAAAAATCACTTTCTGCTATATAAAGTTTTAGGAAAAAGTATATAAACATAGATGCCTTAACTAAACCTATGACTTACGAAGCAGATGATCTAGGAAGGATAGGCAAGGTAATTCCTGAGCCTCATCACATGGAATATTATGATAGAAATAGCCTTAATGAGATAAAAAAGCTTATTGATAAGAACAGATATGATCGCAGGGAACAGATAGAAGAGCATCTGCAGTTTCTGGAACGTCTGGCTGATAAGTTAAAATCTACCCTTGATCAAGAGCAGTCTTATGGCGAGACAGCATGGATGCTGAAGAAGGATGTTGAGGATGTCAGGAAGACGTTTGCTGCATTATCTACGTTGCTTGATAAGTATTGAGGAATCTCTATTTATTCGATATGTATTTTTCTTATTCCTTTATCTCAACTTCATCTATTATGCCGTCTGCGTCTTTGTCGATGCCTTCAACGACTTTGGCTAATATTTTGCTGTCTCTGAGGTTACCGGCAGCAATCTCTTTTAGGTTCTTTGACAAAGCAATAATTGCTGCTTTTGTTCCTGCGTGTCTTTTTCCTGCAATTAAAAGGATGCTTTTATCTTTTGCAAATGGATTCTTTATCTTAACGATAATGCCTATCTCGTCTGCAGCGTAAATCTCATTTGTTAAGCTGCTTTCAATGTTCCATGCATGGGTTTTGTTGAATTTTACTGGCAGATAATCATTTATCTTTTCAGTAATCTTGTTGACAACAGGGCCGCCGATTATTATCAGGTTGTTCTTTAGATGCTCTGCATGGGTTTCTGTATCAAGCTTTATTGTGTTTATTGGAATATGATTAAGAAAAGTGCCAAGCAGTAATGCAAGCTCAATCGCATATAATGCATCTTTGCTTCTTGCTTTCTCAATGCCGTGAGGCTCTGGAGAGCCGACAATTATCTGCGCATCTAATCTTCCATCAACGATAAATGGCTCTAAGAAATTAACATATTCTGGCTTTAAGCTGGCAATCTTCTGTGTTTCTTTTAGCTCAGAGAATTTTACTATGAATGCAGGCTCTGTCAATGTGTAATAGTTTGCAACTCCACCCTGCATTGCTTCACTTTTTACCTGTTTAATTATTCCGTTTTTCTGCAGGTTTCTGATGTGATAATATATCTTCTGCTCGTTCACTTTCAATGTTCTTGCTAACTCTTTTGGATAGCTCTCTTTGATTGAAAGCTGGTGCAATATCTTTTCTGCCAATGGAGAGCTTGCAGACCTGAAATCTTTTATTCTCAGTTCTTTTGCCGGCAATGTTAGCAAATTATCCTGGCTTTTTTCTGCGATGAACATGTTAATTCTCTTATTCTTTTTTTAATAATTTCTTATCTTTTATATGGTGTTCTTCTTATGCAATCTTATAAGTATCACATTAATCACTTG
>DUGA01000063.1:13977-14175 GCA_013331615.1 Candidatus Woesearchaeota archaeon
TTGGTAATTATAGCCGTCTTATCTGATACTGCTTTTGCTGCAAAACTTAAAAAGCTTAATCTTCTAAATACCATGGAAATAATAAAAGGCACTAAGATTACATATATTAAGCTAAGGATTAAGCTCAGATAATTTATTGCAATATATTTTCCTGTATAAATGAATAATAATAAGGGTATAACTATGATTGCCAGTAAG
>DUGA01000054.1 GCA_013331615.1 Candidatus Woesearchaeota archaeon
CACGTATTCTTTGGTTGCTTTAATCACTTTAGCTATATGCCTAGCTTCATTATAAGCAGGTATAACTGCAATTTTTTTTGTCATTTTGATTCTTATTTAGGCATATAATACTCTTTATACCATTTTATGAATCTTCTTATTCCTTCTTCTATATCAGTTTTAGGATTATAACCAAGCATTGTTTTTGCCTTATTGATATCTGCAAAAGTCTTTAGAACATCTCCTTGTTGCATAGGTAACAATATTTTTTTTGCACTTTTTCCTAATAATTTTTCAACGCATTTTATAAAATTAATAAGTTTGACAGATTTTGAATTACCTAAGTTAAATATTTCATACGGATAGCTTTTTTCTAAAGCTGCAACTACACCTGGAACAATATCTTCAACATATGTAAAGTCACGTTGCATATCTCCATTATTATAGACCTTGATCGGCTTCCCTTCTAATATAGCCTTTGTGAATGACATATAAGACATATCAGGCCTGCCCCATGNNGCCCCATGGACCATATACTGTAAAAAACCTCAGCCCTGTGCAATTAATCCCATATAGATGATGATAGGTATAAGCCATTAGCTCTGTAGATTTTTTAGTAGCTGCATATAATGAGATAGGATGATCTATGCTATCAGATTCTGAAAAAGGGAATTTTTTGTTATTACCGTAGACAGAAGAGCTAGATGCAAAAATAAAATCTTTGATCTTGAACTGTCTGGCTATCTCAAGCATGTTTAATGTACCTAAAATATTAGATTTTTCATATAGAAAAGGATTTGTAATAGAATAACGTACTCCTGCTTGCGCAGCTAAATGGCATATCTTATCAATAGGATTTTTCTTTATGATATCTTTGATTTTATTAAAATTTGAGATATCTGCCTTATACACACTTAGATTCTTATCGTTATAGCTTTTATCAGAGAGTTGTTTAATCCTATCTTCTTTTAACTTAGGTTCATAATAGTTGTTGAAATTGTCTATAATAATTACTTTTTTACCTGATTCAAGAAGCTTTTGACATACATGATAGCCAATAAAACCTGCCCCTCCTGTTACAAGTATCCTTTCTTGAGTATTAGCACTCATAATACCACCAACACAAATCCAGCAAACATCAGTTCAAATGCCCATAATAGATAGACAACATTATTCTCTGTTATGTTTCTTTTCAATCTTGTTAATATATATATCGCTATATGCTCAATACCGTAGAACTTAGTATAAGGCATCGCTAAAAAGCCGTCTTTAGTAACAGCTGCATAACTTTCTTTTTTGAACATGCCTCTAAGCTTTAGAAAGAATTCTATAAAATAGGGTATAAAAAGGATTAACGCTGCTCTTTCTATGCTAGAAAATATTGCTATGCATGCTATTAGCGCGCCAACTGAATATGTTAATGTATTTCCTGGGAATATTTTAGCAGGGTATTTGTTATACATGTAAAACGCTAACAAAGAAAATACCATGCATAATCCTACAACTGCAATCCATCCTATATTCAAAGTCCAAGATAAGTAAGATAAAGTAGCTAATATTATTATCCCCAATCCTGCTTCCAAGCCATTATAGCCTGCAATCATATTAAACCCATTTGAAGCTCCCGTTATTGCCACTGGCACAAGGAGCAAAGGATATAAAATCCCAAAATCTATATGCCCTAGAAAAGGAAATCGTAATGATGTCTGACCTGCATTTACTACCATTATAGGCAGCGCTGCAATTAGGCATAATACAGGCTTTTGCCATTGTCTTAATCCAATCTTCCATCCTAATATATCATCTATCAAACCTATTACAGTTATAATTAATATAGTAGATAAGATTGAGAATGTCTCTAATATGTAATTTGAATCCCCAAAATAAAAAGTTCTCATACCTACAAAAAATAATATTCCGATAAGAAATCCTAATACAACTATTATGCCCCCAATCTCAGGCAATCTAGGCTTATTAAGCTTGTGCAAGTCTTGACCTACGAGACCGGCGTTTTTTGCCCTTCTGATCCAATATGGCAAAACTAAAAAAGTAGTAATAAAACTAATAAAGAATGACAATAATAATAATGGTTCACGTATAAATGCCATATCACTCACTCTTTTATATTATTACATCTTTTATTATCATATTCTAAATTAGTATAGACTATCACAGGATTTTTTCAAAATAGCTGATAGTATGACTTAATCCGTTTTTAAGCTTTACAATAGGCTTCCATCCTAATTCTTTTAAAGCTACCTTGATTATAGGCTTTCTTTGTTTAGGATCATCCTGTGGAAGCTGCTTAAATACGATCTTTGATCTAGATCTTGTAAATACTTTAACTTTCTTAGCCAGTTCAAGCACAGTAAACTCATCAGGATTCCCTAGATTAACAGGACCTTTAAAATTTTTCTTATTCATGGCCAAAATCAAGCCATGTACCATGTCATCAACATAACAAAAGCTCCTTGTCTGGCTACCATCACCGTAAATTGTGATATCTTTACCCTGTAGTGCCTGCATAATAAAATTACTGACTACCCTGCCATCATTCAGAGCCATCTTTGGACCATAGGTGTTAAATATGCGCACAACACAAATATCAACCTTATTCTGCCTGTTATAATCAAAGCATAATGTTTCTGCTACTCTCTTTCCTTCATCATAGCATGCTCTAGGGCCGATAGTAGTTACATTTCCTCTATATGACTCTGGCTGCGGATGGACTAGAGGATCCCCATACACTTCGCTAGTACTTGCCTGCAAAAATCTGGCTTTATGCTTTCTTGCAAGACCGAGCATATTGATAACACCAATAGTGTTTGCTTTTATCGTACGTATCGCATTAAACTGGTAATGGACAGGAGATGCAGGGCAAGCAAGATTGTAAATCTGGTCGATCCTTCCATCTCCTTTATTTTTTCTTTTATAAAAAAACGGCTCAATAATATCATGCTTAACAAACTCAAAATTCTTATTTTGCAAAAGATGTTGTATATTTTCTGTGCTGCCAGTAAACAAATTATCTAAGCAAATGACATAATCGCCTTGCTCAAGCAGCTTTTCGCACAGATGGCTTCCTATGAAGCCTGCTCCTCCTGTCACTAAGATTGTTTTCATGGAAATCAGAAATATAAGACAATATATAAAGCTTATTTAAAAGAAATGTATTTTTGCTTAATTTCGCTTAATTCTTGTTTTTGTTTTCATATCTTTTATAAGCTTCTTCCAACTGGTCAAAGCTTCCTATATCAAACCAGCCTTCATCAAAGCTATACCCATATATTGGCTTTTTTGCTGAGAGATAGCTCAAGAATTCCCCGGGATTGTCTGCTTTTTTGTGCGTTTTTAGGAATTTGTCCAACTCTTCAACATCAGTAGGTGTAAAGATATAGCATGCAGTTGCAGCTAGACTAGATTTAGGCTCAGCAGGCTTTTCTTCAAAATCTGTTATTTTGCTAGAATTATCAAGCTTCACTACGCCGAATTTTTTTGCCAGCTTATCCTTTTCTTTCATGTCAAATACTGCAAGAACAGATGATTTTTTTTCATTAAAGAATTTTACAAATGACCTTAAGCTAAATTCAAATAGATTATCCCCTGCAATCACCATCAGATTGTCCTTGATCATCTCCTGCTTTACAACATAATCAATATCCTTTAATGCGCCTAGCCTGTCTTCATTTGATGTTGTGCCGTCATTGATTATCCTTATGGGTTTTTTATGCTTTGCAAACTTAAGCCAGCTCTCAAACTGCTTATAGAAAGTATCATTTGTCACGATGATGATATCTTTTATGTCATCTGCCCTGTCGATCTTCTCTATGATATATTCAATCATTGGCTTATCTGCAATTGCCAAAAGAGCTTTAGGGGTATTTTTAGTCAAAGGATATAATCTTGTCGCATATCCTGCTGCAAGGATCAAAGCTCTAATCTTGATCACCCATTTTCCTTTTTTCTCTTGCTTGTTTATTATATTTTCTTATCATCTTCCGACTCCGATATAATTAAAGCCAAGCTTTCTCATCTCATCTGGCTCATATACATTTCTGCCATCTATTATGTTAGGATGTTTTAAAAGGTTTTTCATTTTTTCCTTGTCCAGGTCACGGAACACGTTCCATTCTGTGGCAATGACCAATGCATCTGCATTCTTTAAAGCATCATAAGGAGTATTTGCATATGAAAGATTTTTAACATGGCTGAATATCTTTTTTGCAGTATTCTCTGCCTCAGGGTCAAATGCCTGTATCTTTGCCCCAGCTTTGTTTAATTCATTGATTAATATGATAGACGGAGCTTCCCTCATATCATCTGTCTTTGGCTTGAATGCTAATCCCCAGACAGCAATTGTCTTATTCTTTAAGTCTGGCAATAATTTTTTTATTTTTTGGATAATAGAAAGCTTTTGCTGCTCATTGACCTCTTCCACAGCATCCAGTATCTTAAAGCCTGAATTATTTTCCTCGCCTGTCTTGATAAGAGCCTGGACATCTTTAGGGAAGCAGCTGCCTCCATAACCGATTCCTGCCTGCAAAAATCTTGGCCCTATTCTACTGTCAAGGCCTATACCATATGCTACTTTCTTGACATCTGCACCTACCTTTTCACACAGATTCGCGATTTCGTTCATGAATGATATCCTGGTTGCAAGCATTGCATTAGAAGCATACTTGATAAGCTCAGAGCTTTTGATATCTGTAACTATCAAAGGCTTGCCTGACCTGGTTATTCCCTTATAGATCTGTGTCATTACCTCTTCTGCTCTCTTAGATTCAACACCAATTACTATCCTGTCTGGAAAAGTGAAATCCCCTATAGCTTCGCCTTCTCTTAAGAACTCTGGATTAGAAACAACATCAAAATCTATTGCTTTCTTCTGGTTTTCTTTTATCAGCTTTTTTACCTTATCTGCAGTACCTACAGGTACAGTGCTCTTATCAACAATTACCTTGTACTCATTCATGTACTTGCCTATATCTGCAGCAACCTGCCAGACATATTTTAGGTCTGCTTTGTTATCTGCTCCTTCTGGAGTGCCGACTGCTATAAAGATGACCAAAGATTCCTGGACTCCTTTTTTTATATCTGTTGTGAAGAATAATCTTTTTTCGCGGACGTTTCTGTCTAATAGATCTTTCAGACCTGGCTCAAAGATAGGGATTATTCCTTTATTCAGCTTAGAGATTTTTTCCTTATCTACATCCACGCAAATAACTTCATTGCCTAAGTCAGCTAAGCAAGTGCCTGCGACTAGGCCGACATAGCCTGTGCCAACGACTGTGATTTTCATAATCTCCCTCTTAATTTGATAATAACAAAATATAATCAGTAGTATAAAAATCTTGCCATGATAATTATGATCATAATAAAAATTTAGAAAATAAAAAGGTTGGACAGCTTTCTGAAGTTCCCGCACGTGAATGCAGTACAATCCAGAACGGAGGCTTGCTTGACTTCCGTGTTCAAGATGGGAACGGGTAGAACCAGGCCCCTATGACCGTCCTAGAGCATTGAAATAGCCAGTTATTTATAAATATTCCTGTTTTGAGAGTAGAATACTGCAAATTTTGGCGACTATTTTAGTTGATCTTTATTGATTGCCTTATTTTACTTTTTATTTATTTCTTACAAATGATTGCAACAAAAAAACCCTGCGTTTCAGTAATCTCAGGCCAGAACTTTAATGTGCCTGGAAGCTGAGGATTAAATGCCTGCTTATACTTTTCATCGGTTATCTTAATGAGACTTGCATTCAACTCATCAATAGCATAATTTACAACTTCTTCATCCTCTTCAGGCTCTAAGCTGCAGGTTGAATAGACAATCATGCCATCTTTCTTTAGGACAGAAAATGCTGCTTTTAATAATTTTTTTTGCGTTTCAGAGATTTTAATCAAATCTTTCTGCTTTCTTTTGTCCAACCAGTTTCTTTCCAGTGTAAGATTGCCAGAACAAGGCGCATCCAGCAATATTTTATCAAACTTAAGCCCTAATCTCATAACATCAGCTGCATCCATATTATACACGATTGTGTTTTTAATCCCCAATCTTGAAATGTTGTTTCTCAAAGAGATCAGCTTATTCTTGTTTATATCAAGCGCAACAACTGTTCCTGTGTTTTGCATCAATTGCGCAATCTGAGTAGTTTTACTTCCAGGAGAAGCGCACATATCCAAGACAATCTCATTTTGATTAGGAGAGAGGACTTGTACAGGAACCTGGGAAGCAGCTTCCTGCAGATAATAATGACCTTGTAGATATTCAGGAGTTGATCCTAGAGAAAACCGAGCTTTTGCCTTATAGCCATTGTCTGTAAATGGAGCTTTCTCTAAAATAACATTTTTTGCTTTTAATCTGGCAATTAAGTCTTTTTCATTAATTTTTAAGGTATTAATCCTAATTGTCTGAAAAGAACCTAAATTAGCACGAATTTTTTCTATATCACTTACATCAATATCATGCCCTAGTTTTTTGTATCTTTCTAAAAAGAAGCTCATGTTTTCACTCATTTACATATCTAGCTCAACTACTATAAATTTATCCTTGCCATCTACTGATTTTATCAATTTATGCCCTTGAAGCTTTGCTTTGATCTCTTTCCATGGATGCTTTTGCGCAATCTCTTTAAGCTCCTTGAGTAGATTATCGATCAGTTGGTAGTTATTATAGATTATTTCTGCCTTCTGCCTTATTTCCTGCTCTCTTTTATCCATGTCCTTTGCAAGTGATTCCTGTTCTGTTATTATTGTCTGTATCTTCTGCATCTCTTTCTCTGATTTTATTATTGCAGCAGGCTTTTTTCTTATCCCTAAAGAGAAATACCTCTCTAATGCAAGGTTTAAGGTAAGAGTTTTTTCAAAAGTGTAATTTTGATGTTCTTTAGTATTATAATTCTTATCATCTTTATCTGTTTCACTATTACCAGTTTCCTTCTCTTCATAATAACTAAGCTCAAACGGAATAACATCATCTAACTTATTATCTTTAAGCACTAATAACGGTTGCAGCTTTTTTGCACGAATCTTCTTGATTGCAGAGAATAATGCATCTAAATCTTCTTCTGTCACATCAATCGGCTTTTTTTGCTTGTTTATCTTTGCAAGCAAACAGAGCTCTTCTGCAAATATGCCACCTGTGCCAAGATCCATGGCCAGTGATTTCACGACAGCATTTTGTACAGAATTTTGTATTAATTTAGATAATTGGTCTTTAGTCAGTTCAAATAGATTAAACTCCCTAACAGGCAGCTTGTATGTCTCTTTAATCTTTAAAGAACGGTCTTTCATTACATGCTGCTCTAAAACTGCAATTATAGTGTATTTTTCATCGCACAGGATTATATTGCCGCGCGCAAACAGCTCAATAATCAGATTATACTTATGTTCTTTTGTCTCAAGCAGAATCTCGATAATCCTTTCGAAATTTTTCTGTACTATTGCCCTAACTCTTGCATTTTCTATCCTTCTGCGCAACAAGGAGCAGAATTCTGTCGGCTCTGAATCCATTTCAGGTTTTGTGTCTGTAAGATAGAGAAAATTTGGAACTGCAATGCGCATGATCTTCCTGCCCTGGTTTGGAAGATGCAGCTGCAGCAAAAGCTCTTTTTCTTCTGGATGATAAATACGATCTATTTTCGCATCTACTAAAAATTGGAGTTCTGTTGCTAAATAGTGTATTTCGATGGATGAAAGCTGGGTTTTCATGTTTATCAACAACATCTGGTTTAGTTGGATATACTTAAGATGGAGAATGTTTATATATTTAACTTAGAATTTCATATTTTCTAAATTCTATCTAATACTAATTAATAACAATCTTAGCCCAAGAACTTCCTTATTCTGCCAGCCTCAACAATATCATCAGAGATTCCCTTAAAGCTCTCTGTCCTGAAGTCATGCATTATTTTGGAAGTTATCTTGTTGTGCGCTGTATTTTCATCATAGCCATCAGAATCAGACCCATATTCTTTTACAATCTTTAGAACATTTTCTTTTATCATGTCTGGCAGATACTCTAAGTTTGCTTTATTTAGATAGCTAAGAGCTTCTTTCAGGTCATACTCAAAGTTTGCATAACAGGAATGCAATGCATCTGTATCATAATCATTTAATGCTGTCAATCCAAGCAACTCAGGCGGCAGTCCAATGCTGTACATGGATGCGCAGAACGTGATTGCTCTTGGCAATACTAAGCCGCGCTCTGATTTTCTGGAGTAACCAAATAACCCAATATGCAATTTCCTTAATCTTCTTCGGGGAACGAACTGCGACATCCTGTTTATGTAAGGAGCTAAGACAATTATTTCTTTTTCATATTGCTCCTGTATCTTGTCAATAATTTTAAGTGTTTTTTCCTCATCCACATAAACTGGCTTTTTTCGTTTTGTATTGTTGATTGTTTCAATTGCGTTTTTGACTGTTTTTTCTGGATAATCATACTTGAAAGCGCTCTGCGGAGTAAATGTCTGCACGCTAGGATATCCTTTTAGAAGCTTTTCTGGCTGTGTTGGCTTGAAATTTCCTCTGAACGGAGCAGTTCCCACACCGATCATGGGATAGATCTCAATCCCAAGCTTTTGCTCAACTGCATGCAATCTTTGCAGCGCAACCTTGCACAATAAAAGTGCAGAGAGGTTACCATAATTCAATGCAGGGTCGCTTCTAGCTAACCAAACTCTCTGATAATCATCAATTTTTTCAAACTTTACAAATTTCTCAACTATTTTAGCAGAATCTAAAATTGCTTCCTTAGTTTCAAACAAAGGGATGACACGCAAAGTATCTGGCTTGAACTCACCGATCCATTTTGAGAGAGGAATGTCATTAGGAAATAATTTTTTTGCCTGCTTTCCTACAACAAATTGCTTGTAGTATTCAGCTACTCTTATTGGACAACGTTCGCTTGTCACCATAGGGATAGCGACTTCAAATATTGGTGCAATAGTATCATCATATACCTGATGAGCCACGTCATAGCTTCTAGGGATACTCTCAAGAATCTCCAATAATAATTTTGCTTCATTGCCTTCCACAGTCGGATTAGGCACCCTAAGGAGAAGCTGCTTATCTCTTCCAAGTCGCTTTTTTTTGAAATAATCAGGATTTTCAGAAAGCAATTTCTTTACAACGTAATTGTCTGTCTCTTTACCTTCAGAGTCCCAAAGCTGCTCGTCGCAATTCAAGGCAGAGAATGCATAGTATGCTTCCTTAATCTCTGCTTCTCCGCCAATTACTGAATGAGCAGCAAAAGGCGCATTGCTGACATTGTCAGGATGCTGTGTGCTTAATGTTCTCGGGATTTTTCGCATTTTATGAATTTAGAATAAATCAAGATATATAAATTTATGCCAAAGACCTACAAAAGAGACCATGGCTTCTTAATCCTGCCGACATATACTTTTGGACCTTCATATTGGTCTGCAGTTATATCAATAATCAGTTTATTTTGTTTATTTGCGAGCAAAAGAAATGTGTGATTATTATTTTTGTATTTGCCGTTTACTATCTTGCCAGAACCAAGCATGTATTTTAGATATACAGTAGCTAAGCCACAGTTAAGTTTCGGAAATAATTTTTTTGCTTGCAATAGGAATTTTTTTATGTTTGGCATCTTATTGTAAGCAAGATATAGTTTCTTTAGCTTATTGATTGGAATCTTATCAGTTTCAAATTTTTTCCGAGCAGAATATGCTATCTTCTTAATCTCATTTAGTTGTAACATGATTAGGATTTAATGATGAATGAATGCGCCTATTATCAAGAATATTCCGCCTAAAACAAACAGATAGTTTTCTATGGCATAAACAAATCCGGGCAATGTAAAGCTTATCCATCCTGCCTGATTTATTATCGGAATAAAGACTATCAATGCTATGATTAGAGCTGTAAACAAGCTTAGAGATTTTATCAGATGCTCTTCACCAAATCCATCTATAGAGAGGTACAATGCAGAGATTAAGAGTATGAGAGTTTTTAATGTGCCAGATACAAAACTAAGAGGATTTGAGCTGATGATACCATATCCCTGTAATAACGGCAATGCTCCCATAGAAAAAAGCACGATTGCAAATACATAATTTAATATCTTTAGTATTTCTGACATAAGGTTTTATTTAGCAAGTCTCTTATTTATTTCTTTCGATAATTTATCAATATTAATCTTTTTCGTTGTATCAACAGCCAACACATTGTACCCTGCTTCTGTTGCTTCAACCAAACAAGTGTCAAATATCTCTGTCTCTAGGTTAATTTTGACTTTTTGTGGTAATTTAGGATATCGTTTCTTTAGTCTTTTATTTAGAACCTTAAGATTGCACTTTGTTATGATGCACAAATCAACATACTTTTTTGGCAGATAATGAGAAAAATGGCTGTCAATTACCATACCAAAGCAGTTTTTGTTAAGCTCAATTAAATGCGCAAGAACTTTTGCCAGTTTTTTTTCATCAATGATTTTGCTGTGATATTTCCTGTCATACCCTTCAGCAAGCTTATATTTAATTATGATCTTGTTAACATCAAAATATCTAAACCCAAGTTTTTCTGCCAAAGCTTTTGCTAATGTTGTCTTACCTGTGCATACGCTTCCTGAGACTATTATTACTGGCATAACTACATAATAGATGGATATCTTTAAATACTTTATTTTGATTACTCTCAATATGGCAGTTAATGTAGATTTGTCTAATGTAAAAGTAAAATATGACATACCGCATATAGTTGAGAAGTTAAAAACAAAAGTCAAGGAACTACAGCCTTCATTTATCAGCCATAATACAGATTTCAAACGCATAAATGAGATAAAAAAGAAGTATGATAAATATGAGAATATTGTGTTAATAGGCAATGGTGGCTCTATAACAAGCTTTCATGCATTCCATAAAGCGTTTGCCCATAGGTTAAGGAAGAGGGCTTTTGTAGTAACAACAATGCAGCCAGAAGTGATCTCTTTTGTAAAAGAGAATTTTCCTGCAAAAAATACATTATTGATAGCAATAAGCAAATCAGGCAATACAGTAGGAGTGATAGAGTCATTGCTTGCATTACAAGAAAATAATGAATACGCTTGCATAGCAATCACATCTAAGCAAGGGACTTTATGGCAGATAACTGAAGAAAAAAAATATCTTGCATTAGAGCACCCAGAGATTGGAGGAAGATTCTCTGGAACAAGTGAGGTTGCTTACCTGCCTGCTGCTTTATGCGGAATAGACATAAAAAAAGTAGATGAAGCTGCGCAAAAAGTATACAACAAATTCTACAAAATAGAAAATATTGCTGCACAGACTGCGCTTGCCTTATCTTCATTGGAATATAACGGATTTACTGAACTTTTTATGCCGATATATTCTTCTCAATTAGATGGATTTGGAAATTTGATAGTGCAATTACTGCATGAAAGCGTGTGCAAACTTGGACGAGGCCAGACTGTTTATTTCAGCTCTGCCCCTGAGAGCCAGCATCACACAAACCAAAGATTTTTTGGAGGCAGAAGGAATGTTGCTGGAGTATTTTTGCGCACGAAAAATTCGGAGACTGAAGTAAAACTAAAGATATCTAACAAACTACAAAAGATTCAGCTTAATGATGCTACATTGAAGATTTTACAAGGAGAAAAGCTCTCTAAAGCATTGGAATATGAGTTTTCAGGTGTTTACCAGAATACAATCAGAAAGAATATTCCGGTGATAGATGTCTCTGTTGATACTGCAGATGAAAAGAATCTGGGAGAGCTTATTGCGTTCTGGCAGCTCGTTGCAGTGTATTCTGCTCTTTTGAGAGATGTAGACCCATTTGACCAACCTGCTGTCGAAGCAAGCAAGCAGATAAGCTTTGAGCTGAGGAAGAAGTAATAGAGATTATAATATGATAATTTTTGATTTTATCAATTAAGTGTTATCTCTTCAGCCATATGTGTATGCCCCATGGCATCTGACTCTTTCTCTTGTTTATAATCTAATCTATATAATGTAGATATAGAATATTTAGCAAATCTTTTATTGCTAGCAGGAACCCTAGGAGAGCCTAATAACATCTTTTCTTCTAATGCTTTTAGAACTTTATAACAAGTTAAGTTAGACAAGAAAAAACCTTCAGATGCATCTGCAAATAATACTACAAGATAGTCATCTGATACTTGTCTTTTCTTTCTTTCATCTACTATTTTTGCAAGAGTAAAAGTTAGCATGGGCTCGCTTTTTTCAGTTCTATTCTCTGAATAAGTTACCAGGAAACTGGTATGATCATACCCATGATGCGCATAAATGCTATTAACTTTTGATTTTAGATATTTGCCACGAACATCATAAATTAATAATTGTAGCTTTAGAGGCAATTGCTTGAATTCATCTAAATTTCTTACCTTAACTTTTAAACCTTTAAGTGCCCATGCTTTTAACTCATCTGGAAACTTTTCAATTGCCTGAACTAAACCAAGATATTCAGGAACAAGAAGATAATCTCTATTATCATAAGCAACTGCTGATCTAGTAGTGCCTTTATTTAATATCATTTGCCAATATAAAGAATCAACTTTTCTTTTTTTTAGTTCTCCTATCAATTGTGAATGTGCTATAACAATATCAAGCTCTCGCGATTGAGCACGTTCATCAGATCCTATGGTAAAAACTGAAGGTATATCTAGGTCAAACAAATCACAAATGAATTTAGGCTCGTCTGCCATAGTAATCTATTAGAATACTGCGTTATTTATATTTTTATTCAATTTATTATTCTTTTGCTCACTTAAACACATAGCCCAGTTTAAGCTTCTCTGTTATTACGCTTAATTTGTTATAGATTTGCTGGGATGAAGGATGCTTTTCTTCTCTTAATTTCTCATACAAATCTTTTGCCTGCATGTAATAGTTGAATGCCTCTTCCCTTGAATTTCTGTTCAATGCATGCTCTGCACGAGAGAGTAATTTTTCTATGCTGCCGTCATTTTTTAATAGGGAATGTTTTGTCTTATAGAGTAATTTATGCAATAAGTGCTTCTTGGTAAAGCCCTGCAGGAACATTATGACTGAGAATAATATTAGAGAAAAAACACTCAATAAAATGACTATGTCCTTGACTGCAAAAAGATTTGCCTGGAACAGGATAGTATTTTTTAATATGTTCTCACTAACTACAAAAGGATTATACTGGGCAATGTTCCTGATATATTCGGGCATACTTTCCAATGGCAAAATCATGTTGGATAACAATAATGCAACACTCCCAAATGAGATGCTTGCAAGTATTGCTGTCTCTTGGGTATTAAAGACATAGCCAATAAGCATACCTATGAGAGTGAATACAGTTGTAATAAGCACGACTGCAAGATAGATGTTAAGTAGATTATCTACAGGCAAAGTATTAAAGAAAAAAGCTGCAACTGCAAGTATTACAATCATCTGCACAAGGACAAGTATCAATGTACTAAAGTATGTTGCAGTAACAAATACAATATCTCTTGTTGGTGTGATGAAATTCCTGAAATAGCTTGGCGAAGTTTTTTCCATCATCACGATTGTTGTAGAAAGCAAGAGAGCAATGAACATTATTACCAATGCTATCAGACCAGAGAAGATGTAGTTAAGATGTGTTTTTTCTGCAAGCAAAGGTATAATTTTGGTAATAATTGGAGAAGCTATCTTTTCTGCGCTTGTGACTTGTATTGCACCGATGTTTGTTAATATGCCATTAATTGATGTTTCCAAAGAAGTAACTTTCGTTGAGCTCGCCGACAATGCTTCATCTATCGATTTAGAGTTGGCATTTACTGCTAGCAATGAGACTCTTGAATTATCTATGTTCTGCTTTAATTGAGTGACTAAGTCATTGACTTCTTTCCAGCTTGCATCTGTCGTGTTGACTGAAGTGCTAAGCTTGTATTCGATGCTCTCTGCATTTCCTATAGAGATATCAACATTATCCTTAAGAGAAGTTTTTGTATCGTCTGTAACATTTGGCAATAAGTCTATTGCAGTTTTCACACCAGAAAGTTTTGATTTTATTTCTGCCACTCTTGTGCCAGTATCTGTCTTAAAAGAAGTAAATGTATCTTTTACCTTATTGTTTGCAGAGCCTACAATATCGATATTGCTAGTTAATCCGTCCAATGCAGAGCTGACTTTTCCTGAATTATCAACCAGCTCTTTATTCTTGGCAGTAAGCTCAGTATTCTTGTCTTTAGTTTCTTTGATGGTTGCAAGAGATGCTAACAAGGTTAATTTCGTATCTTCAATCTTTGTAAGCAATGTTTGGGTAAGGTCTAAGCTGATTGACTTTGATTCCTCACCTAGATTGCTGGACAATGTCTCAACTGCCATATACACAAGATTGACTCTTGAATAATCTGCAACAAAAGTAACTTCATTCTGTTTGTTGTCTGAGGTTTTTAGATCGCCAGGAAATAAGATGCAGAGATGTGAAGTTCCCTGCTTGACGCTTTCTATACAAGTAGCGTTGGAAGAGGATTTAGTGATTGAATATTTATTTTCAGATAGTTTCTTTAAAAAAGATTCTGTAAGCTCAGAATATTTGTCTGAATATACGCTCACACTTATGCTGTATTTGTTTGCATTGTTAAAAGCTGCGCCTACAAGAAGCATGACAAGCAACGGCCCAAATATGACTATAAGCGAAGAAGTTCTTGACCTAAGCAAAAGCTTCATGTCTTTCTTTATTATTTTTGCGATTTTTAGCATTTTGTGAAGTATTATTTCTGTATTATTCTGATTTATTTTTTGCCCGTTATGTTTTTATGAGTATCTTATTATTTTTTAAGTTATTTTTTTAACTAATATATTTTTTAAGTTAGGTTACTTATTTTCCTGTGTCAATGATGCAAACACTTCATTAAGACTTGGCTTGCTCACATATAAATCTGCGAGCTTTTGTTTTGTAACATGCAGAGTATGCAGCACATAATGCAATGCAGCATCTGGCTTTGAAGTATGCAAAATTAATCTGTTGTCCCGGACTTCTGAATTTGTTATAATACTCTTGTAAGCTTTAAGGCTGGCAATTATCTGCTTATAATCTGCCTGCTCAGTTTCAAGATGTATCTGATAATCTTTAGAAAAATTATCTTTCAGCTCATCAGGGCTACCAACTGCAACTAACTGTGCATTATGCAATATTGCCATGTTATGGCAAGTATGTTCAAGCTCTTCTAAGAAATGTGATGCGATTATGACAGTTGTGCCATTCTCATTTATTCTTGTTATTAAGTCCCATGTCTGCTTTCTCAGCATTGGATCTAAGTCAGATGTAGGTTCATCTAAGATAAGGACTTTCGGAGAATGGATTAATGCGCAAGCGATACTTAATCTTTTTTGCATTCCGCCAGAAAGATTTACTGCAAGCCTTGTCCTTGAGTCTTCAAGCTTTGTCAATTTTAGAAGCTGCTGTATGCTTTCATGCTTTTGTTTTCCTGGAATATTATACAAACTACCAAAATGATCTAGATTTTCCTCAACTGTCAGTCTTGGATAAACACTTGCTTGCTGGCTTGCAAACCCAAATAAGCTATTTACATGCAGAGGGTGCTTGTAGACAGACTTGTAGTTCTCCCCGTCCTTAAACAGAACATCTCCTTCCTCTGGTTGATAGAAGCCAATGATAGAATTCAAAATCGTAGTTTTACCTGAACCAGACATGCCTACAATGCCAAATATTTCTCCCTGCTTGATCTCCAGATTAAGCTTATCAAGCACAAGTTTTTGCCCAAATTCCTTTCTGAAGTCTTTAAGGATTATAATTGCAGTTTTATCAGCCGTCATCCTAACCTCTTTTAAGCCTAATCCATATTGGCTTTACTTAAGGTATTTTAAATATTGTCAACTATTTAAAGTTTGCTGCGCCAAAAGCTCTGTCCTGGATTAGGAGAGGTATAAATTTGTAAGTACAAAAGATTTAAATAGTAGTTGTGATATAATAACAATCTACTTCAAAGTGGTATTATACACTTTAAAGTAAATAACCCCATTAATGAGTTATCAGTTAATGCACTAGAGCAGGGTAAAAAATAGTAACATATTAATAGTAGTAGTTTCATTTTATCCTGCAGTAATAAAAAAAGGGGGAGAGCACTATGATTGTAAAAGAAGAATTTTTAAGCAAATTAAGAAGATATTTTGGACTGAATCTTTATGAAGTAAAGATTTGGACTGCATTACTTTCTCGCGGAGTTTCTACCGCAGGAGAATTAAGCGACATAGCTAACGTACCTAGATCAAGAAGTTATGATGTTCTTGAAAGCCTTGAAAAAAAAGGTTTTGTTATTATGAAATTAGGCAAGCCAATCAAATATGTAGCTGTTGCTCCAAATGAAGTTGTAGAGCGTGTTAAGAAAAATATGAAGGAAGATGCTGAAGAGAAGATAACACGTTTAGAAACAATGAAGAGCACAGAAGTAATTGGCGAACTAAACACACTGCACACACAAGGAATAGAGCTTGTTGAGCCAACTGAGCTTTCNNTGATGACAACAACCCAAGGCTTGATTAGAAAGGTAGACAGCTTAAAGCCAACTTTTGAAAAATTAAAAAAACGCGGCGTCAAGATAAGGATTGCTGCACCAATCACAAAAGAATGCAGAAATGCTGTAAAAGATTTGTCAGAGGTTGCTGATGTAAGGCATGTTGACAAAATCAGCGCAAGATTCTGTGTTGTTGATAGCAAAGAGCTTATCTTCATGGTATTGGATGACAAGGAAGTCCATCCGACTTATGATGTAGGTATATGGGTTAATACACCATTCTTTGCAAGCGCATTAGATAGTTTGTTTGATCTTGCATGGAAAGAATTAAAGCCTGCATTGCAGATAGTCAAAGTGCAGTAAGCACTTTATTTTTTCTTTTTGTTTTATTATTTTTATTTGATTCTTTTCTCGATTAATTTTACTACGTTATTTTTGAGCATTATAATTTATAAACTTCCTGTGATTTCTAGGAATAATGGATAAGGCAGATAAGTCAAAACTAAGTAAATTAAGAGCACAGATAGACAGNNGCATCAGAAGATTCTGCAGCGAAAACAATTTAAATCCAGGCAAGATTACAGGAGTATTCGAAAAGATACTTGAGATAACTAGAGGCAAAAATAGGTAAGTAAGATGCAAAAGGTCACGAATCCTGAACTGCTTAAAACGACAGCTAATTCTCTGCGCAAAGTTATTGTTGAGATGGTATATAGAGCACAAAGTGGTCATCCTGGAGGAAGTTTGAGCGCAATTGATATGCTGACAGTTCTTTATTATTATAAGATGCATCATGACCCAAAGAATCCAAAGTGGGCAGATAGAGACAGGTTTATACTGAGCAAAGGTCATTGTACTCCGGCAATGTATTCTATTTTAGCAGAGTTAGGATATTTTCCAAAAGAAGAGTTGTTGGGATATAGAAAATTAAATGCATTACTACAGGGTCATACTTCAATACATATTCCTGGAATAGAGATGAGCGCAGGTTCATTGGGGCAGGGATTATCTTACGGAAATGGAATAGCTTTTGCAGGAAAGATGGACAAGAAAGATTACAAAGTTTATGTGATGGTAGGAGATGGAGAGACACAGGAAGGCCAGGTTTGGGAAGCTGCCCAGACAGCAGGAGTCCATAAATTNNAGCATTTAACTGGCATGTGATTGAGATAGACGGTCATGATGTAAAGCAGATAATGAAAGCTTTGGATGATGCAAATAATCCTGCAATCGTAAACGGAAAGCCATGCGTGATAATCGCGCAGACAGTAAAAGGCAAAGGAGTATCATTCATGGAGAATAATCCTGACTTCCATGGTAAAGCGCCTAATGATGCTGAGTTCAAGCAGGCAATGGAAGAGTTGAATAAGAACGGATAATGATACAAAGATTATGATGATTAATAATATATTTGAATATATTTATGATTAAAATAAGATTATAAAACACGTGAACAAAAATGCCAGAAATGATCGCAACAAGAGATGGATTTGGGAAAGCCCTATTAAATTTAGGGAAAGAGAACAAGCTAGTTGTCAATCTTGAAGCTGATCTAGGCAAAAGCACAAAAAGCATCTTGTTTGCAAAAGAGTTTCCAGATAGGACAATCAATTTTGGAATCTCTGAACAAGACATGATTACAACAGCTGCTGGATTGGCATACTCAGGCAAAATCCCATTTGCAAGCACATTTGCAATTTTCACAGAAAGAGCTTTTGAGCAGATAAGAAATTCAGTTGCAAGAACAAATTTAAACGTCAAGATTGTCGGAAGCCATTCTGGATTATTGACCGGAGATGATGGTGACAGCGCACAGTGCATTGAAGATGTAGCTGTCTACAGAAGTTTGCCAAACATGGTTGTGCTATCTCCAGCAGATGCTATTGAGACAGAGAAAGCAACTTATGCAATGGCAGAACATACTGGTCCAATGTATTTAAGGATTGGAAGAGAAAAAATTCCTGTCTTGTTTGATGCAAATTATAAGTTTGAGTTTGGTAAAGGCGTATTGTTAAAAGATGGCAAAGATGTGACAATATTTGCCACAGGGCCACTAGTTTCAATTGCCCTAGATGCAGGCAAATTATTAGAGAGTGAAGGAGTTTCTGCAAGAATAATTAATATCCATACAATCAAGCCAATCGACAAAGACTTAATAATAAAAGCAGCGACAGAAACAAAAGCGATAGTTACAGCAGAAGACCATAACATAATTGGAGGGTTAGGAAGCGCTGTTTCTGAAGTTCTTACAGAATATGCTCTTGCTCCTTTAGAGAGGGTTGGAGTCAAAGATAGGTTTGGAGAAAGCGGAAAGCCTGCAGAATTATATAAGAAGTATGGGTTAACTGCTGAAGACATTGTGAAGCACGCAAAGAAAGCGATTGCAAGGAAGAGAGTTTAGATAAGTTCTGAGTTAAAATTTATAGTAAGATAAACCACTTAAATGCGTCTTTTAATAGATAATTACCAATTAGATCAATGCCATATAGTATATACACAATCGTTATATAGCAATAAGTTAATAGTAATAGATATATAAGATATAAAGATACATAAATCATAAACTATCCATGGAGGTGATTTGATGGATAAAGGAAAAGGTAAAGGATGTTGTTAGATTTTAAATATGTTTTTTCTTTTATTTTTTTAGATTTTTTCTTAATCAGGTTTTTTCGTAGCAAATTTTATATATTACCTGTGTTTTCTAAGCATTATGAAAGCAGGCAATAACTCTGGAAAATTGAATTCAGGCAGTTTTAACTTAGCTTACAGCTTCTATTATTTTAGCTATTAAGTCCTCTTGCTAGATGAGGATTGCGCATCGTTTTTCTGGCAGATAGATTAATAAGAAGATAATTCTAACTGCTTGAAAGATCATGCAAAAAGCTTTGATATAAGAAGAGAAAAAGAGTTGAGATGATAAGTAGATAAAAAAATTAAGAAAAGAATAAGGCATAAGAGAATTGAAAAGCAAAAAGAGTTATGATAACAATAATTAAAACATATAAAATTGCAAAGGTGAGACCATGATAGTAGTACTGAAGAAAAATGCAACTGAGAAACAGATACAGCACATAAAACAGCGTGCAATCGATCTTGGGTTTAAGATACATGAGAGCAAAGGCGTTGAAGTTACAATACTTGGGCTGATTGGAGACGAAAGAAAGCTCAATAAACAGCAGATTGAAGCGATGGAAGGCGTTGAGAAAGTCATGGAAGTTCTCAAGCCATACAGGCTCGCAAGTAGAGATTTTCATCCGCATGACACAATAATTGATGTGAATGGAGTAAAAATAGGCGGCAAAGAATTAATCATCATGGCAGGACCTTGCGCAGTAGAGAGTGAAGCGCAGATCTGCGGGATTGCGAAAGAAGTGAAGAAACTAGGCGCGCAGATTTTACGAGGAGGAGCATTCAAGCCAAGAAGCTCTCCATATGCATTCCAGGGATTGGAAGGAGAAGGATTAAAGCATCTGGCAAAAGCACGAGAACAAACCGGATTACCAATAATCACAGAAGTGCTTGATACACATGAAGTTCCACTAGTTGCTGAGTATGCTGATATTTTGCAAATAGGCACAAGAAATATGCAAAATTTCAAGTTGTTAAAAGCAGTAGGCAAACAAAAAAAGCCAGTGCTTTTGAAAAGAGGCATGAGCGCAACTTTAGAAGAGTTTTTGATGGCAGCTGAGTATATAATGTCAGAAGGCAATCATAATGTTATCTTGTGCGAGCGAGGAATAAGGACATTTAACACATACACAAGAAATACACTGGATCTTGCAATTGTGCCTGTGTTAAAAAAACTAACACATTTGCCGATTGTTGTTGACCCTAGCCATGGAACTGGAAAATATGATTTAGTCATCCCTATGTCAAGGGCAGCAGTAGCAGCTGGCTGTGATGGATTGATAATAGAGTGCCATACAGAGCCAGAAAAAAGTGTAAGCGATGCAGACCAGACAATTAGTCCAAAAAGATTGGCAGAGCTGATTAAAGAGATAAAACCAATTGCAGCAGCAGTTGGGAAATTTATGAAGTAAAATTAATTATTTTTTATTTAATTAATGTAATGAAAGATTAAGCTGTGGCTTTGTCTTTTGAGAATATTGTAAAAATATAATTTGTAATTATCTGAAGGGAGATGATGAAATGATAATCGTAATGAAGCAAGGAGCGAAGAAAGAGAATATAGAGCTAGTTATTGATTTGGTTGCAAAAAACAAGCTTAAACCAGTCCCATTATACGGTACAGAAAGGACAGTGATTGCAGTCATCGGTGATGAACGCATCTTGAACAAAGATACTGTTGAAGCCATGGATGATGTTGATAAAGTTATGGAAGTTCTCAAGCCATATAAGTTGGCTGCAAGAGAATATCATCCAGAAAATACTATAATAATAGTTGGAGAAGACGGCAATGCTGCTGATAGAGTAAAAATAGGAGGAAAAGAGATTGTTGTAATGGCAGGGCCTTGCGCAGTTGAGAATAAAGAGCAGATAATTTCTATTGCAAAAGAAGTCAAGAAAGCAGGAGCAAAGATATTGAGAGGCGGAGCATTCAAACCAAGAAGTGCGCCATATGATTTTCAGGGGTTAGGTGAGCAAGGATTAAAGTATTTAGCTGCTGCAAGAGAAGAGACTGGATTAGAGATAGTTACAGAGGTTGTTGATCCTAGGGATGTTGCTTTAGTTGAGAAGTATGCAGACATTTTACAAGTAGGCACAAGAAATATGCAGAATTATTCTTTATTGAAGGAATTAGGAAAAGCAAAAAAGCCTGTGCTTTTGAAGAGAGGCATGTGGGCAACATATAAGGAATGGCTGCTTGCTGCTGAATATATAATAAGTTCTGGCAATCCAAATGTTATCTTGTGTGAGAGAGGAATAAGGACATTTGAGACGCATACTCGCAATACATTAGATTTAGCTGCAGTCCCTGCATTAAAGGAATTAACACATTTGCCGATAGTCGTTGATCCAAGCCATGGAACAGGGAGAAGAAGCCTTGTTTCTGCTATGTGCAAAGCTGCGATTGCTGCAGGCTGTGATGGATTGATAATTGAAAGCCATACTCATCCTGAAAAAAGTGTAAGTGACGCTGAGCAGACTGTATCAACAGAAGTCCTCAAGCAGATGATGAAAGAGTTTAAGAAAGTCGCAGAAGCAGTAGGAAGGAAGATTTAATACAATAGAAATTTAATCGAAGAGTTGTAATGTCGAACGAAGTGAGACATCACGATGGTTTGATCAAACTTTAGCAAAGCTAAAGTTTGTTGCGAAGCAAAAGGTTATGATGAAAGAATTCAAAAAAGTTGCTGCTGCGGTGGATAGGAAGATTTAATATACCTGAATTATAATAATAAACAAAAATGATAAATGTTTTTAAAGTAAAACTAAAGTATAAAATAGATAGTTCTTATGACATAGTTATAGGTGAGAATCTAGACAAGAATATCATCAATGACTTAAAAAGATTCAACCATAGCAAATATATCATTGTCACTGATGATGTTACGAGAAAATTATTTGGAGATAAGCTTCTTGCAGTCTTAAAAAAGAATAAGATAAATTCAGACATAGTAAGTTTTACTGCAGGAGAGAAGAACAAGAACATTGCTACTGTTACTGAAATTTGCAGAGAGCTGTTAAGAAAAGGCACAGACAGAAAGAGTTGCATTGTTGCACTTGGCGGGGGAGTAGCTGGAGATATTGCCGGATTTGTTGCATCTATTTTTATGAGAGGGATTGAATTTGTGCAGATCCCAACTACATTATTGGCAATGGTTGACAGCAGCATCGGAGGCAAGGTTGGTGTTGATCTAGATGCAGGCAAAAATATCCTTGGAATGTTTGCCCAGCCAAAGAGAGTGTATATAGATATTGATTACTTGAAGACTCTGCCTATTGAAGAGCTTGAGAATGGATTAGCTGAGATAATAAAGCACGGCATAATTGCAGACAAAAAACTATTTATATATATTGAAAAGAATCTGGACAAAATATTTAGAAAAGATGTAATTGCATTAACAAAAATAATAATCGATTCTGTGAAAATAAAAAAAGCAATTGTCGAAAAAGATGAAAAAGAATCTTTATTGAGAATGAAGCTGAATTTTGGCCATACGACAGGACATGCAGTTGAGGCATTAAGTAATTATAGGATAAAGCACGGAAAAGGTGTTGCATTAGGAATGTTGATTGAAAGCAGGATTGCAAATAAGCTTGGGTTATTAAAAAATGTTGATATGCTAAGAATAAATCTGCTTGTTAGAAGAGCAGGTTTAAATATCCATGATGATGTTTTTAAGGCAGTTAGCAAGGCAAACCTGAATAAGCTAGTTCTGCTCATGCATCACGATAAAAAGGCTTTTAAGGGGGATATAAGGTTTATATTGCCATTGGCCTTAGGTAAAGTAGTCATTAGAAGCAGCCTGAAAGATAACTTAATAAAGGAGTCTGTTTTAGATGTGTTACCTAGAGGGTAAAAGGGGTTAAAAGAGATTAAACGTCTTTAAAACGAGTTTAAGTCAATTATAGCCAATATTTTAAGAGAGATTAACCTTAAAGGTCCTTATCATGATAGTAATTCCAATAACTGCAAACAATGTGATAGAAAGCTTTGAGGAGATTAGGAAAGCCGCTAAAGTCGCAGATATAATTGAGCTGAGAAGTGATTACCTCTTTACTGCAAACAGGATAATTCTAAGAAAACTTTTAAGATTTGTAAGAAGCTGTAAAAAACCAGTCATTGTAACTCCAAGAGACAGGAAACAGGGCGGCGCAGGTATAATTGATAACAATACAAAAATTGAGCTTATTCTTGAATCCATCAAACAAAAAGCTGATTACTTTGACATTGAAGCAGACAAATTAAAACTGCTTAAGAAAGTTGATGTTAATGATATTAGAAAAGAGCTTGAAGATGATTATGGTGTTGATATAAAGAAGTTCGACAAAGATATGATGAAGACAAGATTCATCGTAAGCTACCATAACTTCAAAAAAACACCTGATGTGATGTCTGTCTATAAAAAGATAAGGAAAGATGCAAATAAATACAAGCTGAAGAATTATGTTGTCAAAATTGTGACACTGGCAAATACCATTGAAGATAATGCAAAAATATTCAAGCTGTTGGAACTAGCAAAAAAAGACAAGCAGCCAATAATTGCATTTTGCATGGGAAGCTATGGAGAGATAAGCAGGGTTCTTTGCGCAAAATATGGGAGCTTATTCACATTTGGGAGCTTAGAAGATACTAAGATGACTGCGCCAGGGCAGATAAATGCAGAGCTTCTTAAGAATATTTACAGAGTTAACAAGCAGGATGCTGCTACAAAAGTATTTGGACTAATAGGCAAGCCTGTGAATGAGAGTAAAGGATATCTTGTGCATAACTTGTGTTTTGAGAACAAGAAGATAAATGCCGTCTATGTAAATTTTTTAGTGGATGACTTAAAAAAATTTCTTGCTGCATATAAAGACAGGTTTAATGGATTTAGCATAACTATGCCATACAAGCAAAGCATAGTAAAATTCCTCAATAAAGAAGATCCGAATGCTAAGATGATCGGTGCAGTAAATACAGCTGCTATTAATGGCGGAAAATTATCTGGGTATAATACTGATTATAATGGCGCATTAGAAGCATTGGCAAAAGCCACAAAATTAGCAGATAAGAAAGTATTGATGATAGGAGCAGGCGGCGTTGCAAAAGCAATCTTAGCTGCATTGATAAATGAAGGAGCAATTGTGACAGTTGCTGATACTGATGAACATAAGGCAAAATCAGTTGCAAATGCTTTTAATTCAGAATATTGCAGCATAAAAGAGATTGCAGCTGTTGAATTTGATATACTAATTAATGCTACCCCTATCGGCATGGCTCCAAACACAGATGCTATGCCGGTTGGCAATGAGATATTGGATAAATTAGATAAGAAAAAAGTCGTATTTGATGTTGTTTATTCTCCAGAAAAGACCAAGCTATTGGAAGAGGCAGAGAAAAGGCATGCAATTATAGTTTCTGGCGTTGATATGTTTATCCTGCAGGCAAGAGAGCAGTTCAAGCTCTGGACAGGCAAGATGCCTGATTTGAGATTGATGAAAAGGATACTGGTCAAAGGCGCTTTGAAGTAAGGGATTGGATTAAGGCTTAGGGGCTTATTTGTAACTCACGAGTCACCTAAAAAGTGGCGACTGCCAATATATGACGAACACAATTCAAATTAACTACGTTAAGTTGCGACGGGCAATACCAACGATTGGCTAAGCTATGGACACATAAGACAATTTACCGCTTAACATAGCTAATTCACTATATGTAGAGGAGGAGCAACTCTTCTATATTTCCAGCCAGTATTCGTCGGCAGTCGCCACTTTTAATCTGTAGAGATTAAGACGACTCGAAATTTTGTAATTATCCAATAAAATGGTAGCCATAAACCTAATAAAAATAAAAGCAGTAGTATTTGACATGGACGGTGTACTGATAGACTCTGAGAAATATCACCTTCAGGCTTATAATGACATCTTCGAAGAGCTGAACCTTGGCATGTATCTTTCCAGAGAAGATTTTAAGAGATTTTTTGGCAGAGGAGCAAAGCAGATAATTTTTCAGCTGTTCAAAGAGAACAAGATAAAAGAGGATCCTGTTAAGTATGCAACATTAAAAGACAAAAGATTTAGGGAAATAATTAAAAAATACGCTAAGCCATTACCTGGCGTTGTTGAGTTGATTAAAAGTTTAAGCAAAGAGTATAGGTTATGTGTTGCATCTAGTGCTGCATATGAGAATGTTAAGTTGATTACAAAATTATTGAAGGTAGATAAATATTTAGAGTTCTTTATTTCAGGGGATGATGTCAAAGATACAAAGCCGTCTCCGGAGATATATCTGAAAGCTGCAAAAAAATTAAAGTTAAATGCGTCTGAGTGTGTTGTGATTGAAGATGCAAACTTAGGTGTGCAGGCTGCAAAATCAGCAGGGATGAAATGTATTGCTGTTACAAATACCTTGCCAAAAGAAAAGCTAAGACAAGCTGATCTGATTGTTACAAGTTTAGAGAATGTAAATAATGAAACTATAAAAAGATTTGATTTTGTTGAGATTAATAATAGTAAACTAAAACCTAATAAAAAAGATCCAAATTCAGATAAAACAAAAACTATTTCTGTCCCAGGTTCAAAAAGCTACACAAACAGGGCTTTATTGGTTGCTGCACTGGCAGAAGGAAAGAGTGTAATTAGAAATCCGTTATTTAGCGATGACACTAAGTATATGATTGATGCATTAAAGCAGCTAGGAGTAAAGATTGTTGTAAATAATATAAAAAAGAAGAATACAAATGCAGCAAAAGAAGGCTCAATAACTGTTTATGGTACTTCCGGAAAATTAAAAGCACCAAAAAAAGAGATATTTGTCGGCAATGCAGGTACTGCAATGAGATTTTTAAGTGCTGCTTCTACACTTGCAGATGGTAAAGTTGTGCTAACAGGAGAGCCAAGGATGCTTGAAAGACCGATTGATGATCTAGTAGATGCATTAAAGCAGCTAGGAGTAAAAGCTTCTGCAAAAAATAATTGTCCGCCTGTTACAGTATTTGGAAATAATAAAAACAAAGCAGGAGCAAGCAAATTTTTAGGCGGCAAATGCAGAATTAACGGAGCGAAAAGCTCTCAGTTTCTTAGCGCATTGCTGATGATAGCGCCTTTTGCAGAGCATGATGTTGAGATAGAGATTGTTGGAGAGCTTGCTTCAAAGCCATTTGTTGATATTACCATAGATGTGATGCACAGATTTGGAGTTGAAGTTGAAAATACTAATTACAAAAAGTTCAAGATAAAAACTGGACAATGGTATGATGCTCATAATTATGTTATTGAAGGAGATGCTTCAAATACAAGCTATTTCTTTGGGATTGCGGCAGTTACTGGCAGAAAAATTAGAGTAGAGAATATTAATCCAAAAACTGTGCAAGGGGATATTAAGTTTGTGAATCTGCTTCAGGAAATGGGATGTGAAGTTTTATTTGGAGATAATAAAGAGAGTAATTTCATTGAAGTAGAAGGACCAAAAAATAATTTGAAAGCGATTGATGTGGATATGAACAGTATGCCAGATGTTGTCCAGACTCTTGCAGTAGTTGCATTGTTTGCTAACGGGATAACAAGGATAAGAAATGTCTCGAATCTGCGCATCAAAGAGACAGATAGACTGCATGCAATGGCAACTGAGCTTAGAAAACTAGGCGGAGATGTAGAGGAATTAGAATCTGGATTAGAAATTAAAGGATGTGGAGAGGATTTAAAGAGATTACACTGCGCAGAAATCAACACATACAATGACCATAGGATGGCAATGTGCTTTGCTATTGCAGCTTTTAAGATTCCTGGCATTAAGATATTGAATCCCAGCTGCGTGAATAAGACATTTCCTGAATATTGGGAGAAATTGAAACAGTTATAATTTTGCAATAAAATGAAAGTAACAAAGAAAATTGTTGATCATGTCTTAAAAAACTTCGAGAAGAACAACTTCGAAGCAATCTTAGTCAAAGACGGTAAGAAAGCATTTGAGAAAGTTTTTGAAAGGGTTAAACAAGGAAATGATATTGCTGTAGGCGGAAGTACAACATTAAGGCAGCTAGGCATCCATGAAGCATTGACTGCTGGCAAATTTAAGTTCCATAACCCATATAAGAAAGGGTTAAGCGTTGAGCAGGAGATGCAGGAAAGAAGAGCTGCATTGAATGCAGATTATTATTTGACTAGTGTTAATGCAATTACGCTTAAAGGAGAGTTAGTTTTGGGAGATGCTATAGGCAACAGGGTCGGAAGCACAATCTATGGACCTAAAAAAGTCATAATAGTTGTTAGCAAAAATAAGATAGTTAAAGGCATCAAGGAAGCATTTGAGAGGATAGAAAAGGTAGTTATTCCAAAAAATTTAGAAAGATTAGCTAAGTTATTTCCTGGCAGATACACCAAAGAGAATCTATGGAGCAACACAGGGATAATACATAAGGCAGAGTTTAAAGGCAGATTTACGATAATCTTGGTTGATGAGGAGTTAGGGTATTAAAAATAAAGAGGTGAGAATAAAATGGTTAAAAAAATAAAACTTAATCTTGATGAAACAATATCTATGAAGATTGGTGCTTTAGTAAGAAGTGGAATGTATAAAAATAAAAGTGAAGTATTAATAGATGCAATAGAATGGTTGTATAAAAAAAGACCTGAATTAAAAGAACATATATCAAAATAATTGACAATAAAATGAACATCGCACTAATCGGCTACAGAGGAACTGGAAAGACAACTGTCAGTAAATTGTTAGCAGATGAGTTAGGTTATAAACTGCTTAGCACAGATGCTTTGATAGTTGAACATGCTAATATGGGCATTTCTGAACTCGTTAAGAAATCTGGTTGGGAAAAGTTTAGAGCAATTGAAAAAGAAGTGATTTCGGAAATAGCTGAATTTGATGACTGTGTGTTTGACTGCGGCGGCGGCATAGTAGAGGATTGGGAGAATATTGCTGCATTAAAGAAGAATAAAACCACAAAAATAATATTATTAACTGCAAATATCAACATAATTGCTGAAAGGATACAGGGTTCTGATAGGCCTTCATTGACAAGCAAAAGCATTGTTAATGAGATAGAAGAAGTATTAAATAAGCGCAGAAAATTATATGAGAAGGCAGCAGATGTTAAGATAGATACTTCAAAGTTAACTGTGCAGGAGATAGTAAAGAAAATAAGAAAACAATTAAGGTTATAGAGGTATGTTTTATGTCATCAACATTTGGAAAATACTTTCGTGTAACAACATTTGGAGAAAGCCATGGCAAGGCAGTTGGCTGTGTAATTGATGGAGTCAAGCCAGGCATCAAGATAGATGAAGCTTTGGTACAGAAAGAGCTTGATAAAAGAAAGCCTGGACAGAGTAAGGTAACTACACAAAGAAAAGAGCCAGACAAATTTGAGATTCTTTCTGGAGTATTTGAAGGCAAGACAACTGGCCATCCTATCTGCATAGTCATCTGGAATAAGGATGCAAACTCAAAGCATTATGAGAATATTAAAGATCTGTTCAGACCAGGGCATGCTGATTTCACTTTCTTCAAAAAGTATGGAATAAGAGATTACAGAGGCGGCGGAAGGCAGAGTGCAAGAGAGACAGCAGCAAGAGTAGCTGCAGGCGCAATTGCAAAACAGCAGCTGGAGAAATCTGGCATCAAGATAAAAGCTTATGTGAAACAGGTTGGCAATATTAAAGTTAAAAGCATTGATCTGGATGAAGTTGAGAAGAATATTGTACGAGCTCCTAATTCCAAAGATGCAAAAAAGATTGAAGAGCTTATCATGAAAGTAAGGGGAAAAGGAGATTCAATTGGAGGTATTGTAGAAGTTGTTGCTTATGGTATTCCTGCTGGCTTAGGAGATCCAGTTGCTGATAAATTAAATGCAAAATTAGCTTCTGCTTTAATGAGCATACCCGCAGTCAAAGGAATCGAGATTGGAGAAGGGTTTAATGTTGTTAACTTAAAAGGCAGCCAGGATAATGATGTGTTCATAAAAAAAGGCAAGAAAATTATTTGCAAATCTAATCACGCAGGAGGAATTCTAGGCGGCATTTCAACAGGAATGCCTATTGTTGCAAGAGCTGCATTCAAGCCAGCTTCTTCGATATATAAGGAACAGGAAACGGTTGATGTTAATGGAAAGAAAGTTAATTTCAGAATCCAAGGCAGGCATGACCCAGCAATATTTGTTAGGGGAGTAGCAGTAGTTGAGGCAATGGTTGCGTTAGTGTTGTATGATGCATTGCTAGCAAATGAGGCAATGAAGAAATAACCAGTAAACATCTATTCTATTAAAATAAATTCTTTAATTATTCCACTGGACATTCTCCTACGGCACTGGACAAACACAGAAAGAATTTATATATTTGGCTTACTTACTGATTTAATGGGGGAGATAAGGTGTTAAAAGGTGATTAAGATGGATAAAGACAATGCTATAGTTGTATTTCAGGGAATGAATATAAGAAGGCTTTGGCATAATGATGAATGGTGGTTTTCTGTAGTGGATGCTGTAGCTGTATTGACTGAGAGCTCTATTCCAAAGAGATATTGGTCAGATTTAAAGAATAAGCTTTTGGAAGAAGGTTTTGAAGCGTACGATAAAATCGTACAGTTGAAATTACCTGCTGAAGACGGAAAGATGAGAGAGACAGACTGTGCAAGTACTGAAAATCTGTTCAGAATAGTCCAATCTATCCCCTCAAAGAAAGCAGAGCCATTCAAGCTCTGGCTTGCAAAAGTAGGATATGAGCGCATTAAAGAGATAGAAAACCCTGAGCTTGCCCAGGAAAGGATGAAGAAGCTATATGAGTTGAAAGGCTACCCTAAAGACTGGATTGAAAAAAGATTAAGGGGCATTGCGATAAGGCAGGAGCTTACAGATGAATGGAAGACAAGAGGAGTGGATGAGCACAGAGAATATGCAATACTGACAGATGAGATCTCAAAAGCAACATTTGGTATTGGTGTAAAACAGCATAAAGAGATCAAAGGATTGGCTCCTCAGAGAAAGAACCAGAACCTAAGAGACCACATGGATGACCTTGAGCTTATATTCACAATGCTTGGAGAAAAAGCAACAAGCGAGATAACCCAAGTAAAAGATTCTCAAGGCTATGATGAATGCCTAGATTCCTCAAAAGAAGGCGGCAGTATTGCAGGAAATGCAAGAAAAGCGCTAGAAAAACAGACAGGAAAGAAAGTGATCTCCAATAAGAATTACCTGCATCTAAACAGAAAAAGCATAGAGGATAAGAAATGAAATCCGAAAAAGCAACATTCGCTGCAGGCTGTTTCTGGCATGTAGAGGAAACATTCAGGAAGATAAAAGGAGTTGTAAAGACTCAAGTAGGATATACAGGCAGTGATTTCAAAGATCCTAGTTATGAAGATGTCTGCGCAGATTCAACAGGACATGCTGAAGCGATTGAGATAGAGTTTGATCCGAAGCTAGTTTCTTATGAACAGTTGCTTGATGTGTTCTGGCAGTCTCATAATCCATACACATTAAATAGGCAAGGAGTAGATATTGGCACTCAGTACAGAAGTGCAATCTTTTATCACAGTGAAGAGCAGAAAAAGAAAGCAGTTGCTTCAAAGCAGGAATTGCAGAAGAAGTTTAGCAACAAGATTGTAACAGAGATAAAGCCTGCAGCAAAATTCTACCGCGCAGAGGAGTATCACCAAAGATATCTTGAGAAGAAAGGATTGAAGATGTGCAGAGCGTTTTGACGTTATTATTTCTTCTTAAACCCAAGCGCAGCAGAATTTATGCAATATCTTTGTCCAGTTGGATTTGGACCGTCATTAAAGACATGACCTAAATGACCTTGGCATTTTGCGCAGAGAACTTCTGTTCGTTTCATGAATAATTTGTTATCTGATTCTTCTTTCACGCTTTCCTTTTTCATCGGCTTGAAAAAGCTAGGCCAGCCTGTTCCTGAATCAAATTTTGCATCTGAAGCAAATAAAGGCTCTCCACATCCTGCGCAAGTGTAAGTTCCCTTTTCATGATGATTATAATATTTGCCTGTGAAAGCTGCTTCCGTGCCTTTCTCCCTCAATATTTTGTATTGCTCTGGTGTGAGGCAAGTTTTCCATTGTTGGTTGGAGTTTAGAATAGGTTTCATACAACAATATAAGAAGAGGTTGTTAATATAAGTTTAGTATAGCGAGGACAAAACATTTAAACAAGAGATAAAAAAATAGGCTTATAACAAATAATCTTGAAGGAAGAATAAGCAAAAGTAGACAAGTTAGACATGATAAAGATATTTTGCTTGCTTTTGAGAGTGTTGCGCCTTTTATAAATGCAGATAGTGTAAGTGAAATTTCAAGTGCTGAGATACGAGCAAGAGCATTTAAAACAGTAAAAAGATTTGGTACTGAAATTGAACATGTTTCCGCTATTTTTATCCCTGAAATAATTGCAGACGGAAAAAAATATGCTGAAACAAGAGCTTATGGAAAAGAAATAAGAGAGTGTGCTGCTAATGCTAGAGGGCAAGTCTCACCTGATATTGCTTTATTTAGAGTTTCTGTTGCACAAGATGCTTCTGTACAAAAACTATGGCTTGAAGAAAGCGCAAGACTTGGATTTTTAAACGTTATACCTGTCGGAGGAGAATCAATAAAAATACAATATCCTGGACCAACCCCTGGAGAATTTATGCGGCTTAGATATGCATTGGATACAGACCATCCATTTCGATTTGGCTCAGTCTGCATACCGCAAAGAGGCAGAGTTCCAAGAAACGGAAATACGACTATAGATCAAGGTCTTGAATCTAGAAAGATGACTGGTAAACAGATGGCAGGAGCAGAATACTTTGTTACACAGATACAATATGATGCAGAGCATCTTGGTCCTATGATTGATCTATATCTGCAACGTTGCCAAGAATTACATATTCCTCCTGGTACTTATTAAGCTAAAGTGATGTCTGTAAAGTATAGAATACGTTCTTTTGTTGTTTTCCCCATGTTGAAATTAAACTCATCATCACTTCATGTGTCTTTACTCCACTCTCACTTCTTAGAGCACCTATAATTTTTCTCATGATGACAAATGGTCTTAACGACCTTTCAGCTTCATTATTATTCAGGGTAGCTTCTGGATGAAGTATTGCAGTANNACCATTCTCTATTTTTGTCGCGAGTTTTCTTAGATTCCTATGTGCTTTAGCACAAGTTATCCATCTACCAAGTTCAGTTTTACATTTCTCACTCATATCATGTCTTCTTTTTTTTTGCTTGTAGGCTTTACCTTTCTTTGCCATCTCATAAATATCGCAATACCAATTATATAATTTAAGATGTTTTTTCTCACATTCAAATTTCACTTCTCGAATTCCATGGCTCCAACAACGTTGGAGCAATACTTTAGTATGGCTCTCTGAATATGTTTTGTATGTCCGCCATCCGTCAACAACTAAAACGCCTTCAAAATAATCTCCTAATGTTTTCTCTATAATATCTCCTCCTCTTTCTTTATTAAATTTGAACAAAGACATTAAAGAATTGCAAAATACCCATATCCAATGGTTAACACCATTAACACTATGGCTTGTTTCATCTCCGTTAACGACATTCAATGTTTTAATGTCTTCTTCAAGCTTTTGATATTCTGGTTCAAGTTTTTTACTGACTCTTCTTGTGATAGCAAGAGAAGTTGGTTCAGTCATAGGAACGTTATGGATATTATTCATAACATCA
>DUGA01000012.1 GCA_013331615.1 Candidatus Woesearchaeota archaeon
CGGCAGCTGCTTCGTAAATTTTTACTATGCACATATTTATTTATCATACTTTTCATTTCTAAATATATAAAAATCCTCTTTGTTAAATATCAACATATTTTCAGATTTTATCACCTCAAATAAAAGTTTCCTGTCCTCACACTCTTTTTCATTATAGCAAGGGTAAAATTCTGTATTATACACCACATAAGCAGCTTCATCATGGTATTTGTTATAATTGATCAATGCAGTTGGGATGTTTTCGTAAAACGAATATGTCTTAACATCACTGTATGCAAGCAATGTTGGGTCAGCAGTTAAAATCGGTAGAGTTAGATTATTATTAAAAAAATATTTATGCACTTTAGCAGCAGTTTCAGTCTCAATATCAGTTCTCCATCTATATTGGTCAAAATTAATTTTTAAAGGAACTGCCATCAACACTAAAACTACAAGAATAAATATCCCTCTTAAGAACTTTTTAGAACTTATTTTATCATACATCTCATACGATCCATATGCAGCTAACATAGATAGATAAGGCAAAAACTCAATCGAAAACCTTAATTGCTTGTTTATAATTGTAGTATAGTAAAGAAAAGGAAACACTAATGCCATAACAACTATCATCCTCTCTGAGTAAGAATATTTTTTCCGATCACTTAAAAAAAGATATATCCCAATTAAACCAAAGATCAAAAGAGGATTTTGCTTAACTAATTCACTCAGATAAAAAAATAAATTATATGTAGGATTTGATATCTTATATACTAGGTTTCCCTGGTGTTTAGCTGCATCTATGAATGGAAACAAAACTTCTCCCTCATATTTGATATAATTTAATATTAATAATGGCAATATTATTATTAAGAAACCTGTTAAAACTATAGATATCCTTCTAACTGCTTCTTTTAGGTGCTTATATCTCAACTCTTTATTTTTCTTATTTTCTTTCTTGATCAATATATACCCACAAATAGCAGCTAATAATATTCCTTGAGGGTATCTGGACAAGAAAGCACCCCCTATAAATATTCCTGTGTAAAAATATCTCTTCTTAAGAACTAAATATACAGCAAATAATGTAAATGAAATAGCTGGAACATGTGTCAATATTAATGATGACTGGTAAAAAAATATAGGTGAGATTACAAATAGCAAAGAAGCTAAAAGTGCAGTCTCTTTATTGCTGAACTGTTTTGTTATAACATATATCAATCCTATATTAACTGCACCAAATAAAATCATCATCAACTCTGAAAAAAAGACGATTGGCAGATCCATCTTCCATAATGCTCCAAGCAGTAATGGTAATCCTGGCGGTCTTATGCTCTCCCAGATTCCTATCTCACCTAATGAATAGATATATTTTCCAATCCCTATATACACTGCTTCATCCCATATAACTTCATGATGTAAGAATGCTAAATTCACTTTTAAGATCAAATATACTGCTATTAATACTATTAAGCATATTATTGAATAATTGTACTTGAGTAAATAATTTTTAATTTTTCTATAAGCCATCTTATCTAAGAATTCGACACCGTTTAAATTTTTGATGGAAATATGGCACTATCAAAGATATAGATGATGCCTAAGTGCTTTATCCATATTCAGGGCACACAGATATATTCGCTATCATACAAAGGTTCTTCATTATTATGTTCTTGTCTTGCATACCACAGTATCTCTTATCATCTATGACTAAACAAGGGTATTCGTCTATTTCATAATACTGGTTGAGTATCTTTAATGTTGTCAGGTTCATATCTATATCAAATGAGAATATTGAGATCTCCTCATCTATCTTCTCATTTATATCTGAAAGCACAAATGACTGATCATCGCATTTCTTGCAATCTTCGCTGTTCCTGTAGAAGAAAAGTATTATTGGCTGGTTAAACCCGCATTTCTGTTTTACGCCACGCAGCAAATTAAGATAAAATACTTCTTTCTCGTTAAAAAATTTTTTTTGTTGTCTGTAATAAGGAGACTTGAAAAACTCCTCGCTTGTTTGCCTATATTTATCTATCTTTTGCCCTAATTCCCAAATAGATTTATCAAGATCCTGCAGCATATTCTCAAAAATCAAGCATGTCATTCTGTTGCCGTACGTATCTCCCATGCCTAATAATGTCTGCATCTGATTGAAGCCGTTTATCACCTCTTCGATCTGCGTGTCTATTACTTTTTCTCTCTCTTTATCCAGTGTCTTGTTCACAAATATTATTATAGAAAGCAGGACAATCGTGATTATAAATCCCAGAACAAATATGCTCTTGATCCTCTTTTTCATCGCCATTTTACTTTTCTTCCTCTAATGACTGCAAAATATGATGCTATCCAGAATATCTGGTACAAGAAGAATATGAATGGATAACCTAGCATCCCTAACTTCTTCCTGCTATATGCAACTCTGGCATACTTCAATCCTACAAACATGATAAGCAACGTGCCTAAAAATGCAGTGAAACTTAAGACAGAAACGCCGCTATATGCCAGTATATCAAAATGCCAGTCAAAAAAATTCTCAAAAAAATTATAGTTAGTGTAATGATAATAATATACGTTCTCTATAAATTTGCTTAGCCCTAAATACGTTGAATACAGGAACAAGACAATGCCTAGTGTAATAAGAATGATGTTAAAAGGTATAAAAAATCCAAAGTGCCCAAATTTTCTGTTAAATATCATATCCCTATGCTGGTAGTATGTCTTTATTGCACCTGAATACCATCTTTTTCTCTGCCTGTACAAGCTTTTGAAATCATTTGGCAGTATTGTCTGGACTTTTGTATCTATACAGCTCTTTATCTTATATCCTGCTTTATGTATCCTAAAAGCAATCTCCATATCTTCAGTAATATTGTTCTCATCAAATCCATTGATCTCTCTTAGCACAGATGCCCTATATATTGAAAATGGCCCTGGTGTTACAAATAAGCAATTGAATGTAGATAGTAGTTTTAAAAATAATGAAAGGCCGATTATGTACTCTAAGTCAATTATTTTCTGCAATAATGTTTTTGGGTTTCTTGCTTCAACGCTTACAGTAACTGCACCAATTGCATGCTCATCAAAGTAAGGTAATGTGCGCTTGAGGATATCCGGAGAAGCCATCGAATCAGCATCCATGGTTGCGATAAACTCTCCTTTTGCTATCATGATGCCTTGGTTCAGGCAAGCAGCCTTTCCTTTATTATTGCTGTTATCAACAAGAGTAAACCTTCTATCATCCAGATATCTTTTCACAACCTCGTTTGTCTTATCACTGCTTCCATCATTTACGATTATAAACTCCATCTTTTCATAATCTATCTTCTTTAATGACTTAAGTGTGTCCTCTATCTTCTGCTCTTCGTTATACGCAGAAATAACAACCGAAACAAACGGAAAAGGCGCACCATCCTTGAGAATTCTATTTTCATACAAGCTTTTCCTGTTTGCTATAAGTATGAGTATAAGTGTGACTACAAAATACGTTGCCAAAAACCATACTGAATATACTAAAATCATATATGTAGGATTCATCCAAGCACCTGTTTTATCTTGATGTTATCCTCTTTATGTTATTTAAACCTTTTTATTTTTTATCGGGATTTATAAGTAATTCATAAACCAATGAAAATACCCTGTCATCGAAGGCATTTTTCTTGAGCTTATGTATACTATCCAAAATCCAATGCATGATCAACCCAAGCAAAATCAAAGCTACAGGATTATAAAAAAAACTCAATACAAATACAATGGTACTAAATTCAATGCTGTGAAATACCATGATGCTTCTGCCGTCACTCTTTCTTTCTTTTGCAAGTTTTGTGTAGTATTGATAAGCTTTAAGACCATTCCAAGTCTTATACTTGTACATATACCACAGGTTATGGTCAATATCAATTAAAAATCCGCCTATAAAACATAGCAAGCTAAGTGCGCCAAAGAATGGCCACAAGACTATGCTTAAGATTATGCATGATATGAAATGTTGATAAGGGTACATAATCTCTCTTAGAAAATAAGTAACTTATATAGTTATCTGATGCTATACTTTGGTACTTATCAAAATCTTATTGTTTTTCGATGTTGACCTCTTTCATCACATCTTCCTGCCTTAACAGCAAGACAACATCTATTCCCTCAATCACTTTTCCAAATACTGCATATTGTCCGTCTAGGTTAGGGGTTTCAGCTAAGGTAATATAAAACTGCGAGCTTGCGCTGTCAGGATCTGAGCTTCTTGCCATAGCAACAGCTCCAAGAACGTGTTTCAAATCCTTGTTTATCTCTAACTTTATATTCTTTCCTGAACCGCCTGTGCCGTCTCCTTTAGGATCTCCTCCTTGTATCACAAATCCTGGCACATACCTGTGGAATTTCAAGCCGTTATAAAATCCTGTATCTACAAGGTCAATAAAGTTTTTTGCTGTATTAGGCGCTTTATCTTCAAATAATTCAAACTTGATATTACCTTTATTAGTTACGATAGTTGCTATCCTATTTTTCTTTGCCATTATTTTATCCTCTTGACCTTTAAGTTCCAGGTCTTTTTTATCATCATCCTTCTCTGTTGCATTTGCAGTGATGTCACTATTACCCACACTTTCCTGCAATTTATTATAAGGGTCAACAACTTTTCCTGTAGGCCAAATGAGCTTGCCTTCTTTCTCGTCGCAAACATGGTTTCTGTTTATGTCATTACAGCATTTGCTATTTTCCTGATCAATTATTGAAGGCTCTTCACATACTAAATTACTGCAGCTGGAGATAACAGCTGCAATTATAATCAATAAAGCAACTAATAAGATTTTTGCTAAGTTTTCTAAGTTATTTTTCATATTAAAATCCTCTTACATACACTAACTCTTAATCAATCATATTAACTTATATTAAAATATTGCGATTATTGTTTTTTATGTACTTTTTGCACCAATGACATTTTCTTCAAATTTCTTAATAATTTAAATGCAAGTATTAAGCTTGCTCCAAAAGCATCTGCAATTATATCATTTAAATCTGCAACTCTCCCAGGAACAAAAGACTGGTGAAACTCGTCAGAGATTGCGTATATGATTGTTATTGTTATGGCTAAAAAATACCTATTCTCTCTTAATGCTTTGTTATCAGCTATGTCAAAGCACTTATACAATAATGCTGCCAGTATAAAAAATTCAACTACATGCAGGATCTTGTCATAGATAGAAATTTTTGTTATGAGATGTGTGCCTGGCAAGGAAGATATATAAAAAATAAAAGACATATAAACAATTACCAACAACCAATAAAATACCTTCTTTTTTATTAATTGTGAAAAAATCATATCTCTAAAATCCATGTCAAATATTGACTTTAAATCATAATCCTACAACATTTGACTCTTTTACCATCTACTTTTTAGCTAGCAATCTATTCAGCTCAATAATAGGCTTGTGCACCTTTTTTCTCTCTTCATTATTTAAAGTATCATATTCTGCAGCGATCTTATTGTATAATGCTTTAGCATCTCTTATCTTGCTTAAGCTGTATAACCCATGAACTTCGAATATCTTTTTCTCTAACTGTAATATCTTAAATAATCCTATCCTGTTCTCTTTCTTGCTTATATCTTTATCATCTCTCTTTTGCTCTGAAAGCATATTATGCGCATTAGTTCTTTGCGCTTTATCTTCAGCTATCTTATCGATCATCTTTTGATTTAAGGTAGTCTCTTTCTTAATATTTTTATGAGATTTAATTGCAGGCTTCTTATACAATTCAGGCATCTCAACTCTTTTGATCCAGTCCAATCTCTGTTCCTGAGATTTTCTGACATTTTCTTTTCTTATGTTTTCCATCAAATCAATGCCTGCAGAAATTTCTTTTAAGTTTGCTAATCTCTGCTTTTCTTTCTTTTTTGCAAGCTCTTCCTGCAGCTTTCTCTCTTTTTCCTGCTTTTTTATCTCTACTTCTTTCTTCTTCTCTTCAGACAATCTTTTCTGTTCTATCGCATCTTTTGCAAGTGATTCAAGCTTTTTCTTTTCTGCAATTATCTGGAAGATAGAGGATTTAGCCTGCAACCTATCAAATATATCCTCTCTTGTTTTTAAGTCCCTTAACTTATCATACACTATCTTATTCTTTGCTTGAGTTTCCAATGCTTGGATCCTAACTCTTTCTAAGTATGTGAGATTTTCATTCATCAGCTCATGAGGGGTCTTTTCCTCATCTAATTTTATCATTTCAGCATTGATCTTTGGTACAGGTGGAAGTTTCTGTCTTGCTTGTATTTGTTGAATAGTATTTTCAACATTTTGAGTTGTCTGAGTTGGCAAGATTAAAGAAGACTGTTCATTGATAGTATCTTGCTGAGTCTCAGCTTGCTCAACTTGTGGTGTTTCCAATACTTGCTCTGTAGTGTACCTTCTGTATACAGCATAACTACCTGATAACACAATGACTACTAGCAGAATTATCTTCGACCAAGAAACCAATATCTGCTGGAAAGTAACTAAGCTTTCTTTTAAACTTTGCATGGCACTAGGCACTATTTTATCTTTATCTGCAGTTTGATCAGAATCATCTATCTCTTTAGGTTGTTCTACTTTTACATCAATCTTTTCTGTAGCTTGTTTTTCTTCAACGATTTCTGGCTTTTTCTTTCCAGGTTCTTTAGGCTTTATACAGAAGACACATTTTCCTCCGCAATCTGCCTGTTCCTCATCCTGGTTCTTTATCCCATCAAAACATGTCTCAGTAAATATTCTTTTATATCCTAACTCAAATTTATTTGTAGCAAGAATCCCGACTCTTAACACAATATCTATAATGTTGTCTTTGTCCAAATCAATTGATACGCTTTCTTTATCAGAGATCTTTAATGACTGTGATTTCTGACCAGAGCTTAATGTAAATTCAGCCTGTGTTGCGATTATTTTAGTCACTTCAAGCTCATAGATTACACTATTGATGCTAAAAACTATCTTTTCTCCTTTCTTTAGTTCGATTTTTTGCTCTGCAGCAATCATATTCACATTATATTGTACAGCTGCAGCTGTTCCGCCTCCTCCACCTCCTGAGCTGCTTGGCGAAGGGCTCGGGCTAGGAGAAGATTCTGCAGCATTCTCGCTTCCAAATGCAGCATAGCTGCTGAAGCTTGTGATATTTGCATAAACAAAATTATTTGTGGTGTCTACTCCACTGTTATTGACCTGCAGCCAGGTAGAATTAGTAGTGTTAAATCTATACATCTTTAAAGTGGATTCATTTATGTTTGAAGCAGTTATCTCTGCATCTAAATAATACACTCTGATCCTTGCTTCCCTTAGTCTGTTGTTTGTCTCGTTGTTTACAAGTATGTGCAAGAACGTATTTATCGCGACTTTTGATGTTACACTTGTATTTTCAGGATTAGTATTATACTTTACTATATTGACAGAAGCGCTTGATACATTGACTAATGTAGCTATTTCTACTGTGGAATTTGTTGTGGTCGTAGTATTTATCAAAAGTGTAGAATTTGCAACAAAATTGACAGAAGTATTCCTATAAATTGAAGAATTTGAAGTAAAGATCACTAAGCTTGCGATATTATCATATTCTTTGTTGTTGCCGCTCGTGTCATTTACAATGATATCAAGTGCATATGTCCCATTCTCAAATGAAGAGCTATTCCATGAAACATTAAATACGTTTCCTGATTGGGTCATAGTATAATTAGCTAGATTAGTCTCATCAGGATTTTGTATGTATAAGACTGCTTTGCTGACTCCGCTTACTGTATCAGTTATATTTGAAGTTATGTTAAACAAAGTTCCAGAATTTCCCTGCTCTGGGCTGATCAGGATGCTATTTAATACGGGTGTGGCAGTATCTATTGTCAGAGAATAGTTGCTGATAAAGTATGCGCTATTTTCTGCAACATCAAAACACCTTATTGTCCATATATATATTCCATCACTTACAGAATAAGTGAAGTTATGCAGAGTGTTGTTTGTTATGCTCTCTGTCCCAGTTACTGCACCAAAGTTTCCGCTAAAGTTGCCGTATAATGTGCAGTTCAGTATTGCAATATTATCTGTTGCTGTAAAGTTAAATTGTATGGTGCTTGTTGTTAATATAGAGTTATTTGCTGGATATGTTAAGTTAGTTACATTTGGTGCATTGGTATCAGGAGGATAAATATATTCTACACTATAGTTTGATTCAAGATGAGAAGCATCAATTGTTTTGACTGCCCAATAATATGTCTGGTTTGTTATGTTCAAATAAACAAAATTCCTGTTAAAAACATTTCCAAATGCACCTTGAGTAGGCTTGCCAGATCTTGTTGTCTGGTTGCTGATTATGTTGCTGCATCCAGAACAGTTTCCTACTCTAATCTGGTAATACAATCCATTGCTTGGAGTTTCTGTATCTGTAGCTTTGCTCCATGTTAGATTTATTCTATTATCTGTTGTCAATGAGCTTCTGAAAACCTTTACTTTATTTGGATGGGTTAATGCAGTAGAATATGGATTTTTATAAACTCCACCACCATTGCTTGAAAATACTACATAATCTAGATCCTTATCATTATCCACATCCAAGAATGCGCTTGTGCCAGAGCTGTAGCTTGCTATTGCATTTGTAAATACATCATCGTCAATAAAATACGTGCCGTTGTTTTTATATGCGTTAATAGTTGTATATGATGGTGCAGAATACATTCCAGCAATTACTAAATCCAAATTACCATCTCCATCATAATCTCCTATGACGGTGCTCGAGTAATCTGTCTGATTTAAGGTGCTGTCAAAAGTTGTATTTCTCCTGAATCTGCTTCCGTTATTAGTGAATACTTGCGTATATCTGCTTGTACTATTTGCTCCAGAAACTATAATGTCAAGCCAATTATCATTATCTATGTCTGCAATTATTAGGTCAGAATATCCTACTGCTAAAAGTTCTGCTTCCCAATAACTATTATTTATCAGATGTGTCCTGTTGCTCATAAAAACTCTTGCAAAGAATCCAGATCCGGAATCATTAGTTCCTGTAATCACTGCATCCATATATCCATCTTTGTCAAAATCACCATACCCAACTGCTCCGCTTTCAAGGTCAATCTTATTTAAGATCTTGCTTGTATCATCTGTAAACCCAGAGCCATTGTTTGTATATAAACCTGTAAATGCTGCATCAGTTTCGTTTCCTCCTATCCTTAGCAGGTCGATTGTGCCATCATTGTTATAATCAAACAAACCTAGTGAGCCTGCGCTGCCTTTTTCTAAATTTGCAGTCCATGTTGTATTTACATTAAATCTTGTGCCGTTGTTCGTGTATACTTTAACATCATTTGATCCGGTTTCATTTTTAGCAATAACAACCAGGTCAAGCCAACCATTCCTGTCTAGATCAGCTAATCCTATGCTAGCAGAGTCAAATCCCATTATGTCGCCTTTGTATGCTGGATTATCTGTAAAAGTAGTTCCATTATTCAGATAAATAAATGCTCTCCTTCCATCTGAAGTTCCGATCGCTACCAAATCTTGTTTTCCGTCATTGTTGACATCTCCTGTAACTATTACAGGAGGGCTTAAGGTTGTAGTCAAATTCTGGTTGAATGCAGTGTATTGTGTAAAATAATAATCTATTATTGTTGTAAAGTTTTGAAGGTCGTTATATGTAGGAGTTGAGTTAGAGGTTGCATTAACTTCGATATTATAGGTTCCTGTTACACTATCTCCAATCTTTAATTCAATAGTAACTGTGCTATATGCAGAGATGTTTGTAAATACAGATTGGTTAAGCACAGCAGTATCTGCGCTATTTAAGTTTCTCAGTCTTAATGTAAAATTATCTGATCTATTCTGGTTGTTTGCTACCAAGAAGCTAAAAGTCTCATTCTCGTCTAATGGTGTAGTATTGTTCGCAAGTGACTGTATGTCTAATCCTGCAAGAGGCACAGTCATCAATGGAAGATGATCTGTCTCATTTCCTGTTACTGTATATCCTGTATCACATATTCCATTTACGTTTGTATCTAAACATCCTTCCAACGGATTTTCATAACTGCCCCAGTAATTTCCTCTATTGCTGGTATTCCAGTAATTTAATGATGAGCTTGAGCTTACGCTTCCAGATGAAAAATTATTACTGAAGAAAATGCTGTAGTTTGCATCACTGCCAATGCTTATCATATTGTAATTTGAGTTGGCAATGGTATTATCATGGAATGTATTATTATATACCCCTTCCATCAAGATAGATGCTGAACTTCCTGTAGTTCCAGTAGCATTTAGAAACATGTTAAATGAAATATTATTATAATCATTGGATGTAGACATCCATAAACCTACCCCTGTCATAGCAGATGTAGCAGTAGAATCTTTTATAGTATTATTAAATATAGTATTTCTTTTGCTTCTGGCCATAGATATTCCGTAACCATTGCTGTTGCTGGAGCCATATTGTGCAATTATATTATTTTTTATTATAGCATAGCCATTATTTAGTGCACCAATAGGCTCAGTATTGCTTATTCCTATCGTGAAATTATAAATTCTGCAGTTGGTTATTGTAGTAAAATTGTTACTGTATGTATTGATACCATTTTGGCCTGATGACTTATCACCAAACAGATAAAATCCTTGGCAGTCTAAAGTTATGTTATTTCCTGAAATGCTCAGGCAGTTGCTGTTTCCTCCAACAAGAGATATGTTAGCTAACATCAAGGTTGTCGTGTTTAAGGTTGCATTGCATGTTAAGGTATTAATTGCTGTAGTTATATTGACAGATGTAAATCTTGAAGTATCATTTCTTGAAGTAGCATTTATCCTAATTACAAATGTGCCATTGTTGGTTCTGTAATGTCCGATGAGCACAGAAATATTTATTGCTCCTCCTATGCTGATATTTGGAGTAATACTTATATTTGCTATGCTATAATTTACATTATTGAAATTATCGATAGCGATTGTATAATTATCAACAATATTGCTTGGATTTGTAACCTGCACTATATATGTAAAGTTCTGTCCAAGATAGATTCCTGCACCATTTCCAAATACTGTTAATGTTACATTTGGCTCTGGCACAAAGCTAGGATAAGTTTGCTCACTGCTGTAATTAGATTCCAAGCGAGAGGCATCGATTGTCTTGACTGCCCAATAATATGTCTGGTTTGTTATATTCAGATATACAAAATTCCTGTTTAGCATGTTTCCAAACATCCCTAGTTCAGGCTTTGCTGATCTTGTTGTCTGATTGCTGATTATGTTGTTGCATCCAGAACAGTTTCCTACTCTAATCTGGTAATACAATCCTGCAGCAGGAGTTTCTGTGTCAGTTGCTCCTGTCCAAGTCAAGTTTATCCTGCCATCAGAACTATAAGTGCCTCTAAATGTTGTTGGTGAGTTTGGATAGCTTAAACTTGCATTATACGGATTCTTGAATACTCCTCCTTGGCTGGAATGGAATGCAATATAATCCAGATCCTTATCTCCATCAACATCTACAAATGCGCTAGTGCCGCCGTTAAAGCTTGTCACTTGGCTAACAAAAACGCTGTCAACCAAGAAATGCGTGCCGTTGTTTTTGAATGCTTTTATTATATTTTCATTAGCAGATCCTGTAATTATCAAATCTAGGTCACCGTCTCCATCATAATCACCTATAACATTGCTGTTATATGCAGAAGCATTCAGGAATGTATCAAATACACTATTTCTTACAAATCTACTTCCATTATTTAAGAACACTCGCGCATAGTTTATGGAACTGTTAAATCTGCCAGTTATAACTACATCAAGCCAGGAATCATTGTTTATGTCGCCTATACTTATCTCACTGTCACTTACATCTGGCAGCTCAGCGCCCCAATATGTGTTGTTGACAAAATGTGTTCTATTATTGATGTAAACTCTAGTAAATGGTGTACTTGATGCATTAACTCCAGAAATAATGATATCCATATATCCATCTTTATCAAAATCACCATATCCTGTTGCACCTGTCCCTAAATCTATCTTATTAACTATTATACTTGTATCATCTACAAACATACTTCCATTATTTTTAAATAATCTTGTCGTTGCAATTCCTGTGCCATTATTACCTGCCTTTAGAAGATCGATAGTCCCATCATTATTATAATCCAATAATGCTATCGAATTTGGATTTCCTGTACCGCGCTCAAGATTAGTCGCCCATGAAACATTTAGATTAAATCTCGTACCGTTGTTGGAATATACTTTTACATCATTTTCTCCAGAGTCATTTGCAGCAATAATAATCATGTCAAGCCAACCATTTCTGTCTAAATCTGCTAACCCTATGCTTCCAGAATCAAAACCGATTGCATCTCCCTTAAATGAGACATTGTCTGTGAAAGTTGTGCCATTGTTCAGATAAACAACAGTCTTTTTTCCGCCATTGCTTCCTATCACTATCAAATCCTGCTTGCCGTCATTGTTGACATCTCCTATAGCTAACGTCGGAGAGCTCCAGCTTCCTGACATATTTTGGTTGAATGCAGTGTAACTAGTCAGATAATAATCAATTATTAGAGTCGTGTTTTCTAAATCATAATAAGTTTTTGTTGAATTTGAAGTTGCATTCAATTCTACTTTAAATGTTCCAGGTGATTTATGCCCAACAGTTAATGTTATAGTTTTTTTACTGTAAGCATCAACATTGACAAACCCGCTTTGGTTTACTACGGCGGTATCTATACTATTTAAGTTTTTTAAAGTAATAGTGAAATTATCAGAAATGTTTTGGTTATTTGCAATATCTATCATACTATAAGTATAATTCTCATTTATTGCTATTGACTGGTTATTCAGATCAGTAGCATCTATATCTAATCCTGCAGGAAGATTAGAACTAAGGTGTGCTAAAGAATCATTCCCTCCGCTGCCTATCTGATAGATATCATCACAAAAAGCATCTCTGTTTGCATCATAACAGGTTTCCAATGGAGCATCATATATCTCCCAGAAATTTCCTCCATATGTATTTTTGCTTGTATTGAAAGTATTGCCTGTAGCTCCGCCGCTAATAGTTACGGCGCTTGCGCTTGTAAAGTTATTATAATATACCTGGTTATTGTTTGCTCCGCTGATAAATAACCCATAACTGCTTGCTGCAGCAAATGTATTGTTAAACACTAAATTACTATTTGCTGCTGACAGATATAATCCTTCAGCTGTAGTTCCTACTATAAGATTATGGGTTATGTTATTGTTGGCAGAAGAAGTTATATAAATTCCATCAGCTCCTGGATAATATATTTTGTTGCCGCTAATTAAATTATTATCATTATTGGTGCCGATATAGATCCCATAACTAACTCCTCCTCCACTGTTATTTCTGATGATATTATCTAATATCTTATTATTTGTTCCAGCGCTATTCTCTATAAATATACCGTTGCTCCAATTTATTAACACGCAATTTTTTATCGTGATGTTATTTGAATTTGTCCCATTAATATAAATGCCATTATACCCACCGCCGCTCTTATTTGTGCTATTAAGATAATATCCATTACAGTCTAATGTAAAATTTTCTCCATTTACTATAAATCCATGCGTGTTTACACAGTTAAAATTCTGCCCTAATGTTGCGCTCTGCGTCAACGTGCAGCCGCAAGTGGTCGGAGGAGATTCGCATGCTGCATAAATTGTGTAACTAGAGCTTTCATATCCTGAGGTTTGATAATTATTTCCTTGTTCTTCATTTTCATTATTACTGTTTGCATCAAAATTAGATTCGTAACTCTCATTCAGATAACTTCCATTAGTTTGATTCTGATCCAGTCGGCTTTCATTTTCTAAATCAGAAACAGAAAACCCAGTAAATTCATTGCTGTAAGTGCCATAATATAATGTGCTAAAATACCCTAATGCTCCGATTGCAATAAACACTATCACTATTATCGCAAGATTATTTGACCTGTTAGCATCATGCCTATTTGCAAGCAGATTAAACTTCTGTCCTGAATAATAACTTTTCTTCTGCTCTAACTTTTTGTTTATGTCAGCGGCTCTCTCTAACGACAGATGCTTTTGCAGATCATTTCTAAACTCATTTAACACGGAAATCTTTCTATTATAATGTTCTATTTTCTCCTTCACTTGCTTATTCTCGTCTTGACTATTGTTGTTTAACAGCATTTTCTTGCATACCATCTTGTATACTCATTTCTACTAGCTTTCTCTCTGCTCTCTTATTTATTGTCCAGATTGTCTTGACATCTCTTTGCAATAACTCAGCAATCTTCACTAACTTCAATGAATACTCTTTCTTTAAGAACAATACAATATTCTCAAGCACACTTAACTCTCTCTTTGCAATCACATTAACAGGGAAGAAATACTTTGTATTCTCTGCAGCTAGCTTTTCTGGCATCTTTTTTTTAGCAAAGTCATATGCTTGCCAGACTGTTTTTACGTTTCTGTTTAGAAGTATAGCGATTTCATTGAAGTCGAGCTGGATGTTTTCATGTAGATATTTAGCTATTGTCTCTAGAGCGCTAAGATTCTTGTTAAATATTTTTGTAGAGATGAAAAGCTCCTCATGATGGATAAGGTTGAACATATCCAATGTGCTGATATCATAGTTTTTCTTAACGTCATTATAGAAATCTCTCAATTGCTTGACATCCTTGTTAAATCTATAGCTAACTAGAACTTCCTCTCTAGACTTCTCATTAACAACCTCTTTTACTTGCACTTCACTCAAACTACACCCTCTTTTCCTGTATATGTAGGAATTATACTGTCAGAAAGAATTATAAGTATTTAAAATTTGCTCCTTATGCCTGTAGTTAAGGTATAAAGTTTCTGTATATGTAAGAAAATTAGCACCAATTTATGCAATCTGTAGGAAAATCTTTCTCTATCTAGCGTATGTAACATCTCACTATACTCTTATCTTTATGGTACAATACTTATAATCAAAGCCAACATTTAAAAATACCGTCTATACTTTACATACTAAAATGGAAGCATTGCCCGTAATTAACAATAAAATAAACAACAAACAGCTTGAACTTGGTGTTTGCGAGCTTGAGATAGAAGAACCTACTTCCTCACTTCTTTTAACAGATGAAGATGTTCAATTTATAACCTCTTTTGAAGAGAAAGTCAAATCAACGATAGAAAAATATTCTCTATTTTTTAAAGAAGATAAGATTCTGGTTGCAGCATCTGGTGGCAAAGATTCAACAGTTGCTCTATATCTGCTTTGGAAGCTTGGCTATAATATTGAAGCAATCAATATTGATACAGGATTAGGAGAATACAGCTGTCAAAATACCATCAATCTTGAAATATTCTGTAAAGAGCATAACATAAAGCTGCATAAATCTAGTTTTAGAGATGCTTTTGGTTTTGGAACATGCTATATTAGAGATGTTCTTGCTGAAAAAGGATTTGATCTCAATTCTTGCACCATCTGCGGAGTCATAAGACGAGTCATCATGAATCAGCATATCAGGAAGCTTGGAGCAGATAAGACCGTCACTGGACATAATGCTGATGATGAAAGTGAAGCAGTCATGATGAACTTTTTCAGGAACAACCTTAATATTGCAGCAAGACAGGGACCAACTTCTGGGATAGTAAAACACGAATTATTTGTCCCAAGAGTCAAACCATTGTATTTCTGTACAGTCAAAGAGATTACAAGATATTCTAAATTAAAGAAATTTAAAGTACATTATGGCGCATGCCCTTGCTCGGCAGATGCATACAGGAATACTTTAAGGCAGTTGTTTAAGGAAATTGAAGCAGATAACGCATCAAGCGATCTAGGCTCAAGAGATCAACATTCAAGATATTTTCCCATGATAAAAGAAAATATCCTAAGGAACTTTGTAAACATTTTGCCTAAATTAAAACAGCATTATTCAAGTACAGATAATCATAATAAAATAAATGCATGCAATAATTGCGGCGAACCTACTAAAAATCAGATATGCCAAGCTTGCAACATAATCGCATTGGTGAAATAAAATGGATAAAATTGATCTTATATTTCCAAATGATAATGAAGAAGAATTGCTTGAGGCTGCAGCAGGCTTAGGGTATTCTGGAATTTGTTTTTGCTATGGATATGATGCAAATCTTATCAAGAAAAACCTCCCTGCTAGATTGAAGAATATTAAAGAGCATGAATCTGAAAAAATCAAGATATACAGCGCACTTCTTGTTGAAGAGAAATCTCTTCAGAAATTAAATAAAAAAGAGTTTGATTTTGTCATCTTAAAAGCAAATAAAAATCTTCAAAACACCTTGACTAGATTTTCCAGAAAGATAGATTTTGTCTATGGCTCAGAATTTATCTCTGGAAATGACTCTTTGCACAGCAGAAAATCAGGAGTAAACCATGTGGTATGCAATCTCATGAAAGAAAATAATATCAGTATGGTTGTCTCATTAAAAGATCTGATCTGTTCGATGCATTTAGATCCTAAGAAATTTGCCCAGTTACTTGGAAGGATCTCCCAAAACATAATTCTTGCAAGAAAATATAAGCTAAACTTGAAGTTTGTCTCATTTGCTGAAGATAAGTATGGTATGAGAAGCAGGCATGACATGATAGCATTGCTTATCGTACTTGGGATGCATCCAAAAGAAGCAAAGGATGCGTTATCTTTATGATCTTTATAGGGTGCATTTAATCCGTTGTCTGTTCATTTTTTATACAATCCTTCCATAACAATCGTTCTTAGTCAGATTATCAACAATATTCTCACAAAGATTCAGGTTGTTCTCTAACTGGGCTTTTCCAAAGTAATAGTCATCTTTACAATCCTGAGGATTTTCTAAGTTATTGCAGAAGCCTAGGTCATTGCTTTTTACTGCTTTGTCTGTATAATACCCTTGCCTGCACATATCTTTGTATATCTTTTCTTTCAAGCCGTCACATACAGTCACATTATTCTGCTCTATGGCTTTAGTAAAAAATTCATCTGTCAGGCAGGTTAATCTTGTTTCTTCGTCCTTAAAGTCATTGCACTTAAACTCTTGATTGGTAAATATTGCCTTATAGACTGAAGCTTGGTCTATACAGAGTGTTTTATGCTCTTCTATTCTGATGTTATTGCAGATACTTGGATCTTGGGCTCTTATGGCTTTTTCTGTGAAAAATAATGTCTCGCAAACAGTTACATTAAATGCTGCTTTGCAAAGCTCTATCTTATCCTCTCTTAATGCTCTTTGCAGCAGAATCGTGTCCATGCATTCTTCCTTTAGCTCTTTGCTGATAACCTTTTCACAGTATTCAGGATGATTTCCGTTAATCGCATAATCCATATATGCATTATCAAAACAAACAGTTTGCGCTTCTTTTACAACATTTACACAAGCCCTTATTGTGCCAGAGGGATGCTCTGCAGGTGAGATTTCCTTTTTTAGTTCTGGCAGCAAGTATACTGCAATAGAAATACCAACCACAAGAACGACTAAAATTATGCCTAGGTATAATCTTCTCATCTTAAGCCCTCTTTTTTATAATAAATTATATTACCTAAGTAAATACCAAACTCTATATAAATATTTGCCTGTGCCAACGGCGGCAGCTGCATCGTAAATCTTTACTATGCACATACCTTATGAAAAGGCTGCGTTGAAAATTTCGCTCTGCGAATGTTGGCATCACTCAGCTCTTGATGTTTAACTAGCTTGTATCGTTCAAGCCCCGTAAGGGACAACCCCCTGAACTCTTAGGCAGGTTATCTAGATTGAGCTTCGTAATTGATGCCAACATACATTTTCAACGCAGCCCGTGCGAAAAGCGAAGCTTTTAAATACTATTTTTAGTTATTGTGCAGCAAAGAGGAAAAAAGAGGATGGACACTCGTAGAAAGTGTATTATTGCTAGTTATATTATTTTTCTAGTAGTTATTATTCCTGCATTAGAGAGTGCAATAGTCTTTGCTGAAGATCCTCAAATACCAACAAGAACAAAAGTGACTGAGATCGAAATTTATCCTCCTACAACAGATCTATTGACTAGCAGTGTTGTGCCAGAAACGATTGCAGGCAGTGATATTGTCATGGAGTCAGGAAGATTTTCTAACAGGCTGAATGATTGCTCAGGATTATTTGATGCAGGTGAGTCTGGATGTTGCATAAACCCAAATGATACTCTAGAACATAATTGTAAACTTGTTGGAGATGATGTCAGCGAAGAAGGCACCTATCAGGCAAAAATAAAATATGGATATAAAATACCAAGAAAAAATGCAGTAACTGCAGATGACAAAGATGATATCAGGACAAGTGTATTATTCACTGCGCATTCAGTCAACTGGGATGCAAATAAAGACCAATGCATAAAAAAGATGGGTAACAATGACCCAGAGATCAATTGGTATGAAAGTGTAAATGCAGGGAATAATTGCTGCGGAGATGATCCAGTAGATAAAAATGATCAGAATGACTGCGGGCTTTTGAAAAAAAGCATAGTTGATGGAGTTACTACAGATACTCTTTGCTTAAACCATGAGGATAATCCTAAGCCAGGATCAAAAGAAGGCGAATGGCAATGGAGTAATGCAGATGATGAGCTTAACAGCATTAAATATAATTCATGCGGAGACTTTGAAGCATTAGCACAGAGAAAAGATGATGGAAACTTAAAATGGGTAGGATGCGGGGAAGCAAGCACTAGTTCAGTCTATAATGAAGAAGAGTTTAGGTATAGTGTATATCGGCAAATTACTGATACTGATACTGGAAGTAAGATACCTGTAAAAAATACAATACTTATTTATTTGCCTGTGCAAGCAGATGGTTATGGTAATTTAGAATTCTTATTATTACAGAATTTTCTGAAAAATCATGGATATAACGTATTATTGTTTGATAGATTGACATCTCCTACTCCTAATAAATTAAATGAAATTGACTTACCTTTTTATTCGCAGCTATGGATACCAAATGCAGAAAGATTAGACCACACACTTCTTCCAGAGGAAATAGCTGCTCTTAGAAATTACAGAAATCTAGGGGGTTCAATATTATTGGCATCTGGCACATATTTTGATGAGCCTTATGTATCATTTTCACCTCCTAGTTATAATCAAAGAAGTGATGTTTCTAGGACAGGATTTTCGACTGCTGGTGTTGTAGCCGGAGCTTATTTAGCAGTTGCTATAGGAATTATTGCTGTTGCAATGTATAATGGTGCAACAATTGGAGCGGCAATAGGTTCAGTAATCCCTGGGCTGGGTACTGCAATCGGATTAATTATTGGATTAATTATAGGATTAGTAGTTGGGGTATTAGTAGCTACAATAAAGACATGGGGTGCAAAAGTATCAAAGTGGTTCCGTAAGGTATTCGGTAAGAGAAAGAAAAGACCAAAACCGCATACATACTATATCCAATATCGTTATATAAGCATCGTCAACCAAATCTCCAAAGACCTTAATCTAGGTGTTGAATTCAACAAAAAGAATGTTGAGCTTGCGGATAATGAAAAATCTGCCCCAAGCTCATTTGGAGATGTAAGGCATCCAGTGTGGAATAATGTGCAGGATGGTATTTACATGAATTCTAGGGCAGCAACATTAAAGAAATTAAATGAAGATGATTATACTGTAAAAATAATCGGGCAGCAGGAAACAGCAGGAGGTCTTATAAACTTCTTAGCTACAAGACAAGATGAGCTTGGGAAAGTGCTGTTTGATACAGACCTAGTAAAATATATGTTTGCAATCGGAGATGAGCCAAAAGTAGGCGATACAGATACTTTTATACTTAATGTTGCAAATTGGCTTGAAGATAGAAGCAGAGGGCCATTTACCATCAATTCATCTTTTCCTGTAATCACTCTTAATGCTCCAGATAAAAAGTTTAAACCATCAGCAGGCGATTATATATTAGAAAGCAACAATCCAAATGTTGAGCTTAAATTCAGGACATCGGCAGGGGAAAAAGATAGTGTTACATCAGCAGATGGAGAAGTTGATATAATTGCAAAATTAAAGCCTTTTTTGGCAGGCTCTGCATTTGATGGAGAAAGATTTTTTGGAACACCAATACGCTTAATGCAAGATGATGCAGATCCTACAGACCCTCTAGCACCAATACATCAAGTATTATGTAAAGGCAATAATGGCATAGGCTCAATAGTGGAATGCTGCGGAGCAAAGCCATGCTTTACACATCCAGATAACACAGAGATTGCACAAAAAAAATTAGGAGATTCTGTAAGCTTATACCTTAAAAATTCGGATTTTGATCTAGTTGATGGTAACAATAAAGCAAACATCCATTACTGGCATAATTCAACTTTGCCAATAGCTGAATTAAAGCGGCCAAGAAGAAAGGTGAAGTCAGAAGTAAAAATTGAAAGCATCAACACAGGCGGTAAAGATGCATATGCAACCAACAATGTCTTGTATATGAACTATTCAGGAGGAACNNAAAGCTAATGACTATCCTGGGATTTATGTCTATTCTGACATATTTAGGGTTCCTCAAACACTAAACAGGAAGATAGATGTTTCTTTCTATTACAAGACAGTGCTCTCTAAGATAAATTCAGTTAAAATAAAAGCAGAGATATTCTGGTATGCAGATAAAAACAATAATCTAGTCGATATAAATAATCCTCCTAAAGATCCTTTACCTACTGTACTTAAGGAGATAATAGATAATTCAGACTGGAATAAATTCAGCATTAATGTAGGGGTTCCTGCAAACTTTGATTATGGAAGGATTGTCTTATCAGTTGAGCAGTATGATAAAGGAGGTACAGGCACAGCATACTTTGACAAGTTTACCCTAGGAGAAAGGTATTATTGCGTTCCAGATATAGCAGGCTTAGAAGATGACACTATCTGGGAAAATAATCTGGATGCGAGCAATAAAAAATCCTGTGAAAATGCAGGAGATAAAGAATTCGGAAAAGGCTTTACGTGGACAGGTGACCATTGTTGCGGAGATAAGGCAAATGAATTTTACACTGATGATGGATATAGTAAGGAAGCAGGATGCTGGAATAGCACAAAAGTTACGAATGGTAGCTTAGTGCAAGATGATAACAGAGTATTAAACTTCAATGGTAAATTCTATTCATGTAATGTAGATGCAGGAGACAGATTATTTACAGATGTTAAAAATACAGATTATATCACTCCTACTCCATTAATAGAAGCAACCGATGCAGATGAAAATGTCAAATTATGCACGACGTTCAATAGCAGAAATAATATTGGCATAGCACAAGGATATTATTGCTCGCCAAATGGTGCAAATGGAAAGAGTATCTGGAAAAATGATGCAGTAAAAGATACAAAAGTTTTAGGTGCAGAGAGAGTAGCATATAAAAGAACAAAGCTCTCCAGCACAGCACAAAGCATGTTTGCATTAGTTAAAAATGAATGCTGCCCGCAAAATACTTGCTGGAACGGAACAGAATGCATGCATGACCAGACAGGAATGCCATGGGAAAGGCCAAGCTATAACTACAGATGTGTTGAAAATGAGACAGGAAGTGTAGATTGGAGAGTGCCTGTCAAGAAAATATCATGGGATGGCATGCAGGAAGGATATTGTCCGACAGAAAGCTACTGTCTTGTGCCGAATGCAAACATCAACAGCATCAAATGCATAAAATCTCAGGAGTATATCGGCAACCATTATTGTGACGATGGGCAATGGAGCACTAGAACAAGACTTGTTGCAGAAGCATTGCTTAACTATACCTTAGATAATTCTCCAGATGATTTTACATTATATTGTGATGAATATAAGAATGCTCTTCCAGATATAAAAAGCAATCCTGAGTATGTAGGAGACCAGCAGGCAACTGCTGAAGTATTCCTTACAAAAGCAGGAGCTACTCATGTTTGTGTTTTGGAAACAGGCGATGGCAAAAAGCTAGTAGGTACTGCTGCAGACGTTCCTATAGATGCAGAGCTAAATTTTGGAAGCGCTGCACAATCTAGCCAATCATCAGCTGCAAAAAAATTCCAGTTTATCTCTTTATTCAGTCCTAATCCTGATGCATGCAAGAACATCATACTTAACAGCAATGAATTTACAAAATGCACAGGAGATACATCTTCAGGCGCGATCAATAGAAATATATGGGTCAACAACAAGACAAAGCTTGTGATATTCAGCAATAAGGACATAACTCTTAATCCAAAGCCTACAGCACTTAGCATACTCGAATTTTTAGTGAATCCTTTGCAGGCAACTATTAGCTTTATCAGGAATATCCTAAGACCTAAAATAATAGTAGCTAACATAAATCTTGATATCATCAAAAAGCCAAAAGATTTCACAAGATTTTATTTTGCAAAGTATAAGAAAGATGGCAAGGACCTTATGATAAGAAGCGTGATAGAAACACAAAGAGATAAAGACAGCTTGTTAGCAGAGTATGAAGGATATTCTACAGATATCTGCCAAAGAGCAATAGAAGCATATGATGATAAAAGAGTAAATAAAGATATCAATGACCCATTGGCAATAACAGATGACATCCAATGTTATCCTGCTATCAATACAAGTGATTCTGCTAACAGCAAAATAATTTATAAGGTGGTGATGCAGAAGGATTCTAGAGAAGGCATTCCAACTAAGTTTTGGCAGGATCTGACAGGTAAGATAAGGCCTAAACAATATGCTGCTAGTGATGCTAGCCAATCTAATCTGCCTGTACCTAATGCAGAAATATTATTGCCTTTAGCGTTATATAGAGTTTCTGAGCTGATGCAGCAAGGATTAAGGTTGACATCTGGCAAGAATACTGATGCTGTATCATATTACTGGAATCTAGATACTCATGAAGATTATGCAGGTATATTTGGGAGCGCAGGAGAATTGCAATACAACAAAACTTTTATGCTTTCAGACCTATATGCTAATCCAAAACGAGTTTCTGGCAATTATAATATAAGCTTGATAGTAATAGGCAGAGATGGCAAGTTCAGCTTTACTTCCAAGCAGGTTAATTTTGAATCTGTATTGGGCACAGGAATTCAGCAAGGATGCAAGAAAAAATTAGGGGATGCAAACAATGATAATAAGGTTGACCTAACCGATTATCCTCTTCTAAGAGCAATAGCAAAAAGCTGTATAGAAACTTATAACAAACCATTGACACAAGGAGCAGTCGTTTCTGGCGAGGGTTATGATCTGATGAATGAAACTTGCGTTTGCGCAGACATGGACCAAAAAGAAGGCCTTCAGTATGGCTCTCCAACAACTGCATATGATGTTGATCCACAGACAGATCCAACCAAGCAGGATGAGAATGAGTTTGTCGAAGTTTGCGGAAATCAAATATGCGATGCAGATGATGATGGATTTATAGATCAGCCTAATATTGATAACTGTGTTGACGTTTCTAATCATGACCAAAGAGATACTGATCATGCCAGAGATTACGAGCTAAAAAATGCAGACCAGATAGATTTAGGCGCTGGAATCCCAAAATTGCTGAAAATAGAGAGAAGCATCGGAGATGCATGCGATAACTGTACAGATACAGACCATGACGGCTTTGGAAATCCAGGCTTTAAAATCTCTGGATGCGAGTTAAACCAGACAGAGTATGACAACTGCCAAGATAATAAATTTAATCCTTTGCAGGAAGACATGGATAATGATGATATAGGAGATGCATGTGATGATGATATAGACGGAGACGGGAAAAACAATCAGGAAGATGGTGCTATCATCTATAGAGACTGTTCTTTAGAAAACAGTAAAAAATGCAGCGTATTTCAAGAATTTAAATCAGAATCTGGATGTTGCGAAAAAAGAAATATGTTCTTGCAGGCTGATGCAGAATTAAAGAATTCTTGCATGCAAAATGAGGTTGCAGTATTATGCCTATCTGGAGAATTAAATGCGCATGGAGCAACAGTTCTTCCTGCTACAGCAGCTCCTAATACTTGTCCTGCTGGATATAAACCAATCTGTTATCCTAAAACTCCAGTCACAGGATTAACGAGCAATACTTGCAACACACAAAATTCAACAGTTGCATTGAACTTATCAGATGCACCTAATAATATGAATGCACATGCAGCAAGTAAATTATTACAATCATTAGATGCAAGAAGAAACATTTCAACTTCGATTTCAGGAAAATCTGTGGATCTAGGCAGCAGAAAGAAAATCGTTAAGGTAAAAGCTAATGTATGCGGCAAAAAGATTTGGTCAGGAAGTGTTAATACACCATGGACAGACTCAGTAAAATGGAAGATTCAATTGTTTAACCCATCAAATATAGCTGCTGCAGACGGTTACAAAGAATTATCCCTAACACATACTTCAGGCAGTTGCCAAGACATAACTTTTGACTTTGGCGCAGGAGTTGACGCAGAAAAAATAGGGATAAGTTATGATTATACTCCTGCTGAAACCTGTTGGGACAGGATACAGAACAATCAGGAAACATTTATTGACTGCGGCGGACCTAACTGCAATGCCTGCGTATGCGATTGGTATTTCTGCAGGCCTTGGTTTTATACAGGAAGAGAACCTGAAGCAGGATGGGCTAATTTTGGATGCGAGGGCAAAGGATGTAAAGGACGTGGTCCAGGCTTAACCTGCATTGCAGATATGGATATCCCTAGAGACCATACTCTAAGCCCTACTTCTCCTATTTCTGTTGCTTGGTATGCAGATTATAATTTTAGGTTTGGAACTTTTGCTAATCCAATTCCGGAAAAACAATACAATACAGCATATACTAAATATGAATATTGCGGCAAAGCTCCAGGAGTGAATGTAATACTAGAAAGTGAACCTTATTTATCTTTGACAAGCTATGAGGAAGAAGTAGGCAGCATATTAACTGGCCAATCAATAGGTTATAATACTCCAGTCTGCGTGCAGTCAGAGCTAGGCAATATGACATGTACATATGCAGAAAGATGTATGGCAAATGAATTCTGCTTAGTTACATTATCTCCAGGAACAAATAACCTACATCTGGCAGAATGCGATTCATCTGAAGATTCTAAAGCATATTCTCAGAAAGTCTGCTGTACATTAGGCAATGAAATGAGAAAAACTTGCCTGACAAGAGCAAATCAAGAAACACCATGCACTAGAAAATGCGGTAACGGAATCAGAGAATCTCCAGAAAACGACGAGGGAGTTAATGAAGACTGCGATGGAAAAGATCTAGGTGGTAAAACACAATGCAACCAGTTAGATCCTGAATATGTTGCAGGAGACTTAAAATGCACATCTGGCTGTACATATGATACTGCAGGATGCTTTGATCAAGAGCAGTATGACAAAGCACAAGCATTGCCTACATCTCCTAAATGCGGAAATGGTGTTGTTGACACGCAATTTGGAGAAGAATGCGATGGAAGAGATCTACAAAGCAAAATTTTTTGCACTGATTTAAACAAAGGTGGAAGAAAAATTTATGAGACAGGCAAGTTAAGCTGCATACGCCCAGGAGAGTCTAATGCATGCAAATATAACACAATAAATTGCCGTGGAAGCTGTGGTAATAATAAGATAGATGCAAATGAGAAATGCGATCCGACAGTAAATCCTGTTTTAGATTATACTTGTTATAATTATAGCACAATAACGCCTCTTATAAGAACATTTGGAATGATAACAAGATGCTCTGCTTTATGCGAGTATGATACTAGCCATTGTAATCCTGTAATCCCAGATCAAGATACAGATAGAAAATGTGTTCCAGACGGCAAATTGCAGTGGTGGAATGGAGAGCAATGCGATCCGTTATTAACCCCAATAGATACAACATGCGAGGAGCAAGGATATGGTGCAGGAACATTAGGATGTAATAGTGATTGCGGATATGAATTTGCAAGCTGTGGAGCTAACTTAGGGAATACATGCGGAAATGGCAATGTTGAAACACATGAAGACTGTGATAAAGGAGCTGATCTAACAGCAGGAACAGAAGATGATGTATTCAGAACAGATAAGTTAATTCCTATAAAAGAAAGAAGACAGGTGCATGCGATAAATCCAGACGGGACATTAAAAACAGATCCATATGGCTCTCCTATATGGACAGATGAATGGGTGGTAACAGGAACACAAAGAGTTCCAGAGACTTGTGTAGACCATGATTATGGAACAGGTGAACTAGGCTGCAACAATGACTGCACAATAAATATTGAAGGCTGCGATGACTCTAGCTTATTATGCGGCAATAGGATAATAGATTCAGCAGAAGATTGCGATCCAAGCGCTGTTCCGGAGTTTACTACTGATAAAGATTCATGCAGTGAGATCGGCTTAGGGTTTACAGGCGGAGAATTAAGGTGTACAAACAGATGTGAGTATGACCCAACCAAATGCACATGAAAATTAAGATGATCAATTATTTGCACATTGAATATAAAAGATTAAAATGATAGAAAAGTATATATAATTATTAATAATGAAGGTGGTAAAAATGAAAATAACTATAAATATCTTGAAAAGGCATCTGTATGTTACAGCAATCTTGATTGCAGTTTTTCTAGGTGCTTTATTCGCAATTGCATATAATAGTGCAGGTACAGGAGGAAATCCTCCTAGCATGGGACATAGTATAGATGAGATTGATTGGAGCAAGAAGATCCCTGTTGCTGTAGTTATTGATAATACTTTAACTGCCAAAGATTTGCAAGTCAATGGAAGAATACGGGCAGTAGGTTATGATATATCAGACAATGCAGGTGTCTCTACATTGGTAGGGGGAAAGCTTGGGACAATCCAGAATGGCTATGGTTCAGGAGAGTCATGCATGGAAATAGATTTTTCTAAAACTACCTGTTTTCAAAGAGGTTCATATTGTACATTTGTTGTTATCACAGATTATAATGGCAATGATGATGTTAGAGTATTGAGGTCACAGGTTGCAGCTTCACATGATGATAAGCCAGATACAGCTAACATTGTGCATGTAAGGCATACTTCAGGAGGAGAAGCTCATTTGAGATGGACATCTTCTCAACAATTTGAATTGGGTTGGAGCAGAGCTTTTGTAAGAAATTTTAGGTGTGCAGATGATGAATTATTACCTTGGGGTAAACTCTCTTTCAAGGTTGCAGATAATATTAAAGCTACCATATATTGGGAAGGCCCTGGAAAAATATAAAATATAATTCTTCTATTTAATTTTCTTTTTTCTTAAATCTTATATAGTTTAATATACTACTAAAATAAGAGAAAATAAATACTTCCACTTATTACTATCTGTAAAATTCAGGATAAAGATGTTGCATCATCTTAACTCATATTAAAAGATAAAAAAGAGGGCAATGCTTAAAATAAAACTATCAAAAAGATCCCAGCTAACAATATTCATGCTGATGGCAGTAGTCGCATTAGTCATATTCGGATTTGTGTATTTCAGCAAAAGTGAGTCTGCACAGACACAGGTGAAAGCAGAGGAGGAAAAGCTTGTCACAAACAAGATGGCTGCTTCCCAAATCGAGTTCTTTGTCCAGGCATGCTTAGATAAATCATTTCAGGAATCCTTAGAGTTTTTATCAAAGCAAGGCGGCTACATAATGCAGGAACAGAGAGGAAGCATGATACCTTTCCCTATTCCTAATGCAAATCATACAATCGATAACAAAACATATCTCATTGCATATAGGATCACTAGAGACCAGAAAGACTTATTGCCAAAATATCCATGCAAAGACGAGTCAGATTCGCCATTATTTTGTATGTATCTGAACGATGCTGTGCGATTTACAAAGCTCAATGAAATCACTTATGGCATTACAAAAAATATTGTGGTAGATGGGCAAGGAGGTTATCTGACTCTTCAAAAACAGATAGAAAGATATGTTGAAAACCAGACAGTGGAATGCATCAATTTCTCAAGCTTTGCCGGATTTAATGTGACATTTGGAAACGCAAGCGCAACAGCCACTATCCAGGACGAGCAGGTAAGTGTGACTTTATTCTTGCCTATCACTGTATTGATCCAGGATGTTTCTCCAATAATACAAAAATTTAAGTTTTCATCTGTGCAGAGAGCAAGGCTGAAAAAAGTGCATAATGCAGTCCAGGAGCTGTTGAATTTTGACAATAGAGACATAGATTTCAGATTAAAAGAAGATGGAGCAGTAGGAAAGTTTAAGAGTACAATATTCAGGAACAAAGAGCTTGGTCTTGAGATCGAAAAGGTCAATAATGTCAAGGAGAACGATGATCTCTTCATATTTACAGATGCAAAATCAACTTTAAGCGGTAAGCCATTAAAATATGCAGTGACCAGGGAGAACAGGATGCCTGCGCTTGATGTAATCAAACAAAGCTCAAAAAACCCAAGTTATGATATCCTTCTTAGCCCTGGGCAAAAGCTTGAGTTCAATCCAAGAGCATCTGACCCAGATGAAGATAACCTAATCTACAGCTATGACGGCTACTCAGATGATGAAAGATATCTTGAAAAAGCAAAAATGATAGCTAGTGAGCTAACAGATTCCATGAAACAGCAGGAAGAGGACTGTGAAAACAGATGCGCATCTTATTATGTTACTGAAAATGATGAAGGAGAATACATCATCACTGTAAAAGCAAGCGATGGAGAGTTTACAGATTTCCAAAATGTAAGAGTTAAGGTAAGCTCAAAAATATTAGCAGTGCCTAAAGCCTATAGCTTGTATGAATTTACAGGAGAGAAAACTAAATGGCTTTCAAATGAAGAAGCTGCATTTTTTGATGGAAAAGAAAGCTTATTGCCAGATCCAGGCGCAGAATATAATTATATCTGGCTTGATAGTTATATCAAGCAGACAGATGGAAGCAGACAAAATGAGCAGGCAACAGATGAATTCCTTAAGGAAAAATGCATCGTAAAATTTAGCGATTTTGTCAAGCCTTGTGAGGATGCTGGAAGCATATTAGATATAAAAAAGCCAGTTACACTTAACCCAATTGTCTATGCAAATACAGGAAGGAAGCCTGTGTTCAGCTTTGATGCAGAGCAAAAAACAGATGATGATGGCGAATATTATAGTCATAACATCACTTTAGGTGTTAAATTAATCTCTGAAGAGCAAAGCCAGGAGAGTGTTGAATCAACAGACATAAAAGTGAAAGAATGTTTGCCTTATGAAGTCAGTACATCATCTACTGAATATCCTGATCTTACCCAGACCTATCCTTTTATGTATGCAAGAAAATCCAATCAGGCAGGATATGATACAGCAACAGTTGAGCAGCTTGATAATCCTTCTTCTCTTGATTTTAAAGGAGCACATACTGGGCAGAGCAGCCAAAAAATAGGATGCTGCACAAAAGAAGGTATTAGAGAAGATACAAATAAGGTATGTTTTGAGTATAGCACAAGAATGCTAAAAGATGATCTTGAAGCAAACAGCTTTAATGCAGTCAATGTATTAAAAACAAAATTAGTGAAGGATTCTACTGCAGGAGATGGCAGTTTACAGGTTCTTGATTCTGTGCAGCCTACATTAAAAACTTGCGATACAAGCCCATGTGAAATAACATTTAGGCAATATTGTGGGCTGAGAGGAAATGCGTGCTCAGGAAATATAAAATGGGAGATTGTTAATTCGTGATTAGATTTTTTATACTTATCTATATTATGGTTATTACTTAAATAATTTGCTAGGCGCCTTAATCTTTACAGATTAAAAGCGGCGGCTGCCTGCGAGCATTTACAGATAAGGTGGAAGAGTTGCTCCTCCCAAATTTTACGAAAATTTGATAAAAGTGTGCGACATGAAGTCGCACTAACGGCTTAGCCAATGGTTTGCCTTGCCCGTCGCAACTTAGTTTAGTTACTATTATTTATGCTCGCAAAAATTGGCAGCCGCTACTTTTTAGGCGGCTAGCGTATTGATAATCATAAATTCCCTTTTTGCTAAGAAACATTTATATAGGAAGAATAGTTTAATTAGCTCAATAGTAGAATGAAAAAAGAGGGTTTGTTCATGCCAAGAAACAAGATAGGATTAGTAATATTTCTAGTGTTATTTACTTTGATAATTGCAGCTATGAATTCAGTTATTGTGTTTGCGCCTACTAATGAACAAGCATGCTGCATAAATCCGGAAGTGCCGTCTTTCTGCCTTGATGAAAAAGCATATCCAGGAACCCAAAATCCATATGCAGATATCACTGACTGCTGTTTTGGAGACCAAAGCTGTGCATCAAAATTCTTAAGAAAAGGAACATCCTGCAACTCACTGGATGAATGCAAAACAGGCGCAATTACCGGATGTTGTACAGATGAATGTACTGCAGGAACACAATCGACATGCAAAGATTCATCAAGCTTTAGCGCAGTAAGCTGTGATAATGTAGCAAAATGCAGCACAGGATGCTGCCTTTGTACTGAGAATGATAATCAAAAAATCGCTTTCAATCTGATCACAGAGCCAGAGTGCAAAAGCGATTGTCAAGATAGAGGATATGGCACTTATGACTTTAATCCGCAACAGCAAGACTGCAGGATAGGAACTAAACTTGCAGGCAAGACTGTCAAAGGAAGAGTTACTGATACATCAGGAGTGCCATTGGAAAAAGCAACTGTAATCCTTGAAGGCATAGCACAGTATGAGACATTGCCAGACGGCAAGTTTGAAATTGCAGATGTGCCTCCAAAAGCAGATCCCTATAAGATAAAAGTAATAAAGTCAAGGTATCTCTCAAATTTTACCTCATTTACTCTTGTTTCAACAGATGCAGAAAAGATAATAAATTTTGAGCTTGGACGGGCATCATTTGGGACAATCTCTGGCATTATAACTGAAGATGGAGATCAATTAAAGCCTGTGCCTAATGCAGTAATAAGCGTAAGCGGCATTGGCCAAGATACAACTTATTTATCAGATGAGAAAGGCGAATATTCCTTATTGTTTCATCTAGCTGGGCAGCCAATAGATTATATAATTCAAGTTTCTGCACAAGGATATGTTTCAAAATCAGAGATAGTTACACTACCTTCTTCTATGGGTAAGAATGATGTATTACAAGATTTTAGATTGCCAAGAAAAAAGCCAGGAATATTAAGGGTAGTAGTAAAAGAAATTAAAGGCAACATAGAAATTGGTGTAGTTGGAGCAAAGGTAACTCTTAACACAGGATTGCAAAGATTTACTCTAAGCGACGGAAGTGTAGTATTTGGCGGAGCAGATAGATTCTCTGATAATCTCTTTGAAGGCAATTATACTGTAGATGTGTTTAAGGGAAATTACCTCTCTAATAGGACAACAGACTTTGATGTAAAGCCATGGTTTGAAAATGTTCTTAAGGTAATTCTAGCAAAGGATAATGACCTATGCCATATGCAGGGAAGTACAAGGCCGCTAATATTTGAGGAGTATATCAGAAATGGCACATGCTCGCAATTAAACAAGCCATACTACTGTCAAAACGGAGACCTAGCAAACAACCTAAATGAAGTTGTCTATACCAGATGCCAAGGCAGAGATAATATTCCAGGGACAGTAGATGACTGCTGCCCAGCAAATGAAGAATGCCAGTCAACAGGATATTGCCTGCCAAAAGATACTGAATGCACAAGCTCATGCACATATAAAAACAGCTTAGTGTGCAGAAGCGAATGCAATGGATTAGCAGGCTGTACTTTTCCAAATGATGTTGTAAATAGGTCATGCAATGGAAAACTTTCCGGAATTGATATGATACAATATGGCGTAGATGCAGAAGGCTTGCCTATGAATGTTATCTGCTGCAATAACTGGCCACCAAGAACATCAAAAAAAGAAGATTGCACTAACAATGCAGATGATGACGGAGATACAAAAAAAGATTGTGAAGATGAAGATTGTTATCAAAAACAATGCCATTCTACGAACAAAAACAAAATCTGCCAAACATATAATTTTGGTGATGATAAAGGCAAATTAGGAGAATGCAGAGCAAAGCCATGCACTTCTGGCGAGATTACAGCTGATAATGCAGGATGCTTATGCAATGGGGTAGAGACAATAGAAGGAAATTTTTGCTGCGATCTTGACAATAATGATATTAATCACGGAAGATATACTACAAATGCAGAAAATGATTTTATAAATTCTCCATGCGGCAATACTCCATGCAGATTAGCTCAGCCAAGGCAAGGAACATGCTGCAGGGCATGCAAAGAAACTACTACACCGGGCAGCTTGTTAAGATTAGGAGAGAATGCCTGCAATGCACTAGGTATCAAATGCTGCTTGCAATGTGACATAACTCCAGAGGATGTTTGTGAATATAGGTCATTATGTCCTGCAATTTTTGATACGATCGAAACAGATCCGACAAAAACAACAAATGTAAGGTGCGCAGGCAAATGCAATAAAGTTCAGGAATGTGTTGCAAATAAGCCAATATATGATTTTACTTATAACTCGCCTTTATGCAGATGTGGAGAGCGAACTTTCCTTGTGCCTTCATCAGATGCATTTAACAATAATTGCTGCAGAGATACAGCAGATGGACCATTATATGTCACTAGGCAAAATTGTCTTGGAGCACCAGAGCTTGGAAAGATAACTGGCTATGTAAAAAAATCACCTGACCTAACGCCGATAAAAGATGCAACAATCTGCAGTTCGCCAACTAATTGTTATGAGACAACAGATGAAAATGGAAAATTCGAGATAAGGGTGCCGTTTGGTGCCCAGCGTTCTTATTATGCAACAAAAAAAGGATTTAAGGATTATACAGTGTTAAGCAAAAATCCTAATACTGCATCATCTATTACAGGAAATCAACTTAAGCAAAGTGTAATCATTTCAAAACCTCCTACTTCTGGAGCATCAAGTACGAGTGTACCAAGCTCAAGCGCAGCAGCACTTCCTCCTAATATATTAGAGCAAGACTTAACTCTTGGTACCATAAAGCTAACAGATTTTGTGTTAGAGCAAGATATAGATATCTGCACAGAAGTATTGCCTCCTGTAAAAAACTTTACAGTTAATCATACATTAGGAGAAGTTAAAAAGATCAAGCTCAAATGGGGCGTCCCTATCGAGTGTATCAATAATATAATGGGGTATAGAATAACCAGAACACTTGTGCCTATTGTGCCTAGCACAGGTTCTGGCAGCAGTACATCTTCATCTACATTATCAGGCAGCGCACAACCAGTTGAACTTCCTTTTGTACCTCGCACTAAAGATGGATATCTTGATATTGATGTCAATTATGACACTACTTACAGCTACGAAATAAAAGTGCAATACTTAGGCAAGGAGCAATTAAGTGAGGCAAACACTTCAAGAATAAGAGTTGGTGAGCTTAAATGCGAAGGGATGTTCAGGAATAATCAGCCTGTACAGTTCTGCGCATTAAATGTAAACAATAAATTAGTTGATAAGAGAGTATGTAACACCCAAAACAGGGTGATAGAGCAAGTTATAGAAAGCTGTGATCCAAATACTCAAGTTTGCTCAGGGCCTAATGTAGCAGGATTAGCAATCTGCAAAAACCTCTCTCAATGCAGCACAAGAAAGCAGAATGCATTTCCGTTTGGGCTGTATTTCGAGAAGGAAAAATGTTTAGGAACAGATTCTTTAGGCAATGTTGACTATAGCAATAACTGTTTTTTCGATTACTATAAATCAGATGAAGCAGATCCAAATAAGATATATGATGTTGTTGAAAGGTTTGGGACAGAAGTAATAAACCATCAGGTAACTCCATTTGATAAATGCCTTAGCTGTCCTGTGTCACAAGCAAGCAAGATGAGCTGCTTTAATTATAGGTCAGAGTATGCATGCACAACAGATAACTGCAATCGCGGCAATGGAGCATGCAGCTGGATAAATGCAAGCTTCAGCGAGTTTGGGTTAGGCTATTGTTATGCAGAAAATTACACAGGCAGTGATAATTGTGATATGTGCAGCGAAAGTAATGATGTATTCTTCAACACAAGATGCAGCCAAAAATTATGCTCAAAATTAGGAAGATGTTTTGCAGCAGAGCAGGAAGCAGCGTGCAAAAAATGTTCTGAAGCAAGATGCGAGGATCTCAAGACACAAGAGTTATGTGTATCAGGAAGCGCAGACGGAGAGATCAAGATAGGGAGAGATGCAATTATCAACTACAGCAAGGATGCATGCAGTTTAGGCAGGTGCAAATGGCAGGCAGATAAATGTATAAAAGATGGAAATGCAAATGATGTGGATGATTGTGATGTAGTTGAATTAAGAAATATAGATCCTGATTCAGGAAGATTACTTGAAGCATGTAAGCATGATAATAATGCAACCGTGACAAAATTAGATAGGCCTCGAGCATTATCATTGATAAACAGGCAAACCCAAGATTTATTTTTTGCAGTTGAATCAAATGAGCAAAATGCATATACCTTCTCTTACTGCATAGACAAACAGGACAAAGCAATTAAATGTTATCCGGGGGCAAACACTTTAGGCGGAGGGGAGATTGCATATGGTGGTAAAAAAGAAGTTAAGCTTCAAGTAGAAGATATAATCAGAAGCTTAGAAAAGCAAGGATATGATAATCCAGACTTAGATTACTCAGACACTTATTACATCAGATTTTTCTCAACAGATAAATTCTATAACCAAGAAGATGTAAAAATATTGCCTGTGTATATTGATATATGGGCGCCTAAGCTTACATCTAGTATTATTAAAAATATAAACATGGAAGGAACTCCAGTCAATAAAGACACAAAAAGCCAGCTATTGTTTACAATAAGCAGTAATGAAGATGTGCATTGTAATTTTGAGGATTTAAGGATTAAAGGCATCGGAAGCATTGATGCAAGCAAGACAATAAGAATCCTGACAAAGAATGATAAAGATGAAGATCTTTATGATGATGAGTTCAACAGCCAGTATGTTGTGAAAGATGGGTTATATAGCTATAGAGTAACCTGCCACGATAAAAGCTTTAACTCAGCAGAAATACTTTACGATGGAGATACTGCAGTACATATAGATGCATTCGGTGATATAACTGTCCTTGAGCCTGTGACTAAACGAGTTTTTAATGATAACAATGTATTCTTTAAGGTCAAAACAACAGACTCAAGCATATGCAAACTAGCAAGTCTTCCTTCTGGGAATACGCTTACAGGTGCTGATGCTGAGTTCAAGTCAACAGACAAGCTAATACATACTTTAACTTATCCTGTAACGGTGCTGAATACAGACAGGGTTTCTGGCACTGATTTCAAAAGCCAGCATTATCCAGACATTTCTGGTTCAGGGTATGGTGTCAAATGCACTTCTATTTTAGGGGAGCTAGAAGATCTTGAAGCATTTGAATTTACAGTTGACACGACTCCGCCAAATATTACTTTAGTCATTGCATCTAATCAAATAGGAGGCCAGTTAAACTTTGACAAAGTTAATGATGACCAGTTTTTTAAGGAATATGGAGATACTATCGGATTAAGCATCTTATGCCAAGACACGCAGATACAAGGAAGCGCTCAGGTATTTGGAGCAAAGCCAAGCTCAGAAAAGATATGCATGACAGAAGACATTACAGGATGTGATAATCTGCAAAGGGATAAGTTTGTTTCAATAACTTCTGTTGGCAGCATTCAGGAAACCCAACATCTTTGCTTTACATGTGAAGATAAAGGCGGCAATATTGCGCCTGTAAAATGCGGAGATATAATTGTAGATAAGCAAGGGCCTCAATTTATATTCACTGTTTATGACGATTCTGTTACAGCAAATACTGCAGTAAAAATTCTGAAAAGACAGCCTTTAAACTCTAAGTTTTACAGGGCAGAAGTTATTTCTACAGAAAATCTAACTGGAGATGCAGTCTTATTATTCAGAATCAAAAGGTATGATAAAGATGGGTTCATTGAGTATGCGCCAACAATAAAAATTCAGAAAAAGCTAAACCAGCTTGCAAATCCTTTAAGAGTAGTTTATGAAGGGAGTTTTGCTGTCCCATTGGCAGAGGAATTCAACAATTTAGATAATAGGGATACTGTTCAGATTGTGATAATAGGCAAAGATAAATTCAATAATCAGGGAAGGTTAGCGCAAAATTATACCTTTGATACTACTTCACCTAAAGCTCCTCTCTTCAACCAATATGAAAATACAGCAACAAGATATGCAGGACAAGGGATATTTGACCAGACAGGATTTGAAGCAGATAAGGTTGCTAATAGGAATATAATAATTGAAAGAGGAAACAGACCAAATATAGTGAGAGTGAAAACTCTTAATGTTAGGGGAGTGACTATGAATACGTTGCAAGAGGTCGGTGTTTCTAGAGCACAGAATCTAGTACAGCAAACACAAGATCAATCTCAACCTTCTCAACCATTACAAACAACAACTTCATTGCCACAAACTACAACAGCACAACCACAAACCTCTCTTTCAAGAAAATCTTTTTCAACCTATTCGACACCAGATCCTGTCCTAAGAAAAAGAATAAAACTAGATGCTCTACTTGAAGGTGATAAGTTAAAATTAAAGGATGCTGCAGATTTAGACCTAACAAAGTATTATCTTGAATTCCCTGACATCAAACTTCCGACAAAAAGATTCTATAAGATAGAAAAAGTTCTTGATGGCACAGAGGTTGATACTATCAAGCAAAGAATTGTAAATAGGTTGACATTGAAACAAAGCCACTTGGCTGCACAAGCAACAAATAAGGCAGCTAATTCAGCAGATAATAAAAATAAAGGCAGAAATGACGACGATGATAACAATGATAGAGATAACAAAGGTAATAGTAATGCTAATAACGATCATGATAACAACAATAACAGAAACATAGTCAGCTCAACCGGCAGGGTAGTTCTTAACTTGATAACAGGAAACGCAGCAGGGGATGCAACAACTAATAGTGATACATTAACAAGCTCAACGACAACTGGATTTATATTATCTTCTCCCTCCTTAACTGCAGTTGAGCAGCAAGATCCAAATTCTAAATTTATAAATATCGGCAGGACATTATATGGATTGGAAACTGTTAAAGAGGAAGACCTTGATACGCAGTCACAGTATAAAAAAGATCTGGTCGTCAATGTTTATGAAAGAGCAGAGCCTTTGGGATGGTTCAATGCTAATATGGACTTGCCAGAAGGCAGCACTTGGTTCTATGCATATGCAATCGATGAGAATAATAACCTAGGATTGCCTACAGGCGTGAAGAAAGTTATCAAGGACACTAAGGCTCCAGAGATACTTCATTATGGGCCAAGTGAAAACTCAAAAATCAGCGCAAATTTAGGAGTTAATGTATTTGCAACATTCACTGATCTTAATTCAGGCGTGAAAAGAGAGACAGCTGTATTGGAGATAGATGGCAAGAGGCATACATGCGATGACCCAGATGATCCTGTAGTCTGCATTGGAACAAAAACATTCACAATCTCAATAACACTTCCATTAAAACAACAAGGGCAATACACTGCAAAAGCAAGTGTGTCAGATGTATTAGGCAACTCACCACAGCCATTTGTGTGGAATTTTGTTATCAACAATGATGCGCCAAGCAATATCAGGTCAGAGGCTTTAGCAGGAGCTTGCATCCAGAACGATAAATGCTATGTAAATAATACAAAGCCAGAATTTAAGCTGCAGTATGATGCTTTGCCAGAAGTTAACATAACTGCAGAGTTTAAGTCTGATATTATTACAGCATTAATCCAGAAGATAAATGATTTTTTCAACATACAGCCTGCGCAAGAGTTGACTGAAGGCCAGCATTCAATCGATGTGATGCATAAAAATTCAATAACATCAGCAGAGTATCCTAATTTTGTCAAATTTGTTGTTGATACCACTTACCCTGATGTATCGATAGATAGTATAGCACCAACAAGCTCTAAATCAATAAATATCACTGGCAATTATACTGAAGATAACGTATATGAGATCAGGTTTTCAGGAGATATCAAGCAGACAGAGCCAATGACATATAGAGAGCTTCCTACTGATCTGCTTACAGACGATGCTGGAAAATCACAATATCTGTTCATCAAGAATGTTGAGCTAGATATAAGCAATGCAAGTAAGCCTGGAAAAGAAGTGAAGATCACTATAATAGATAAGGCAAACAATGCTAAGGAAATCACTCTTACTGTGTATTATGATGTTATTCCTCCTAATTTTGAAAATGTAACAGTAAAGACGATAGCAGCTGGCAAAAAAATATTTGCAACAGAAGGCAAGAATGAGACTGCGTATAAGACAAATGATGTAAATGTAAAGATCTCTGGCAAAAGCACAAAATCATTGTATAGCATGATGCTGGCAACAGAGTATATCACTAAAGTTGTCAACATTGACAGCACTGGATTGAATTTTGATGTTGATCTTGAGCTCATTAACACATTATCACAGACAAAAGAAGAGCATGTGTTATTGCAGGCAGAAGATGATGCAGGCAACAAACAGTTTTATTTCATGCTTGTAGAGCTTGATATACATAAACCAGAGGTTGAGATAAAGATCATATAAATTAAAGATAAACATATTATTAATAATCAATAGTTATTATTTTGCTTATATATCATTAGTTATTTCAAAGTTTTTAGATAAACATGCGCAATCATGCCAAAGAATTATCTTTCAAAAAGAGGTGAAAAGCTAGCTGATAGCATAGTTAAAGTAGCAGCAGCCAGATTATTTCTTTTAAGATTTTTTCTTTTATCTCCAAGATTATTAATCTTATCTACAATCATTTTAATCTTATTATTGCTTATCTCTTCAGCTTTTGTATCTGCAAGCCATGGAGCAAGCTGCTTAGAGATCACAAACAGACGCCCTATATTCCAAGTTAATTTTGATGAGCCTAGCAACCTGAGCCTTTTTGAACTCATAGCAATAAAAGGCAATGCTAAAACTCCTGTGCCTGTAACTGTTCCAGATCTCTTGATCAATTTTTCCAAATATTATGAAGCAAGCGTGAATGATCTATTAGACCCAAGCGTAAAAGATTATATCTTAAAGCTTAAGGCAATTGATTTTTTTGACAATGAAAAGGATTATGAGCAGTGCTATCATTATGTTCCAAGAGCTACTAAGATCACTCTTGTAGAGCCTGAGTTTGGGTATTCTTCAGTCAAGCCATTTACTGTAAAGATAAAGACAGATGCATATGCAACATGCAGATACAGCATAAACACAGATCTTAATTATGCAGATCCTAATCCTGCACAATCGATGGCGGCTTTTAAGGAAACAGCTTATGTGTTAGAGCATACAGTAGATATTAAGGCAGAATTATTTCCAGACAATAATACAAATATAGCAATTAAGCTATATGTAAAATGCAATCGCACAGATGGAGAGATTAATCAAAGGTCAGAAGCTTTTGAGTTTCATGTAGATAGCACAAAGCCATTCATACAAGAGGTTAGGCTTTCTCCCCAAGGCGGAAATAAAGTCTCAAACAAGCCATTGCAGACAACTGTGATGGCGACAACAGATGAGGCAGCAAGATGCAAGTACAGTCTAACGGGCATAGCAGATTATAATCTGATGGAATCAAGATTTGATGATTATAACAGCTTCTCAGCAGCAAGCACTTCACGTAGCCATAGCTTGAATTTTCCAGGATTAGAAGATAAGAAAACATATAACTTAAAGATTGCTTGCGAGAATAAAGCAAAATTAATCTCTGATGTAAATGATTTTATGTTTGAGACAGATAAGAATGCAGATGATACGATAACCATATTAAAGCCAAACTTCACGCAAATATCTAAACTGCCTGTAGAGCTTGAAGTATTGACAAACAGGGATGCACAGTGTGTAATAAGCATGCTGCCAGCGCCTGGAAGCCCGATTCAACCACATAACACTAATCTATTAATCCATAAGCTGAACAGTATTCCTGGAATAAGCGCTCAAGGTAGATATAATTTTACGGTGCATTGTGATTTCTTAAAGTCAGGCGGAGCAAAAGCGCCAAAAGAGCTTGCATTAAATCTTCTCTATGACTCACAGGCTCCAGAGATTCTTAATTTTACAACTCAAAATACATGCATCGCAAATCAGGTGCATGTCAAATGGACAGCAAAAGACCTGATATCTGAGATCACTGGATATAGGTATAAATTAAACGCAAATACAGTTGAGCTCTTTAACTGGTCAGAAACAAGAAAATCTGAAGTAAGGCTTGACGTTTCAAGATATGATGTGAATGCATCTGCTGATACAACTTATACTATAATAGTGGCAGCTAAAGACAGCGCAGGCAACCTAGATGCTGTAGGCAAAAAAAGCCAGAAATTAGAAGTGTCTAATCCAGGTAAAGCAGAATGCCTTGAAACTATTGCTCCAAAAAGTAATCTAACTAAAGAGTTTAAGGACAATGCAGCATATATCACAGTCACATGCCAGGATTTAGGCGGCTCTGGATGCAATCCTGAAAGCTACCTCTATAATGCAGTTGATCTAAGCGCTTCTTGTTCTGCTTCACAAAAATATACAGCAGCTGTTAAAGTTACCAATACTGCAATCTTCTGCTGGAAAGTTAGCGACCATGCAGGAAATAGCCATCAAGGAGAAGAAAAAATAATCCTAAACATAGATTCAGATGGTGATGGAATTCCAGATAGTATAGATAAATGCAGCAACACTCCTAAATCTGAGAAAGCAGATTCTATAGGGTGCTCTCCAAGCCAAAAAGATGATGATAATGATGGCATCCCAAATGACAAAGACATCTGCCCAGAAACAATACAAGAAGCAATTGATGCTCAGGCAGTAAATTCTTCAGGATGCTTAAAAGACAGTGATAATGACGGCATGCCAGACTACTGGGAGATGAAGTATAAGTTTGATATCAATGATCCGAGCGATGCAAGTAAAAACCCAGACCTTGACGGAGCAAATAATCTTCAGGAATATTTACAAGGCACAGACCCATTAGTCTCTGATGTTGACTCAACAAAAATCCCAGATAAAGATGGAGATGGAGTGCCAGATACTCTTGATAAATGCCCAGAAACTACAGCAGGAGATAAGGTAAATCCTCAGACAGGGTGCTCAACAAAGGACATTGACAAGGATGAAGATGGAATGTCAAATGAGTGCGAGCAAAAATATGGTTTAGATAGTGAGAATGCAGGTGATGCTGAAGAGGATAAAGATAATGATGGCTTAATTAATACAGAAGAATGCAATTTTGAAGGATGCGAGCTTGAGCTGGATCCAAATAACCCAGATACAGATGAAGATGGATATAATGACGGCAAGGAATATGAACAAGATACAAGCCCTTGTGATGCTGAAGATAAGCCGGCATCTGCAATATTGCAGTATATATTGCTAGGAATAGGAATCCTCTTTTTATCTACAGGAATAGGATATTTAGCATATAAGAAATTTGTTTTAAAAGAATCTATAAGCTCTTCTGGCTATGGTAATAGAACTTCTAAAGAATATAAATTAGGTTCTTTAGAACATCCTCAAAGCATAAAAACAAGTTTATCTCAACAGTCTAAAGCAGTAGCTCAACATAGGCAGATATTTGTAAAAAAACAGCTTACATCAGAGCAAAAAAGAAAAGCTGCTCTGCAAAAAATAAAGGAAGAAAGAAAACAAGGAAAAGTAAAGGAACTAAACAGAGCATTTTCTGGGTTTGGAACCGGAGAATCTGCTAAAGAAGAGCCAGAGATCAAGAAGATTGAGCTGCCGACAAGAAAAGCGCATAGGATAGATGCTAGAGATATGACTGGAGATGCATCAGATGGAGTATTGCATACCTCTCTTATACACCCAATTAAAAAAGCAGGTACTGCAATCAAGAATATTATTTTGCCAGAATCAATTTCTAGCCAAACTAAAGAACTAAGCTCTAAAGAACCGACAACCAAAGAAGAAATCGGAAGCCGTCTAAAAATACAAGATAAAAGATCATCTGGATATAATAAAATAGAGGAATTAACCAATTCAAATACAGCTATCACAAGGCTTAAAACATTGGCTAAGTCAGCAGGCACAAATAACCGCATCAAAGAAATGATCACTGCTCCATTATTTAAATTTAAAGACTTGCTTCAAGCAAAAACCTATGGTACATTAGAAAACCTTACAAGGAAAGAAGTTCCATTAGAGCAATTAAAAAAATATACTCTGCATAAAGAAGACATCAAAAAAATAGTAAATGAAGCTAAAGATGGGAAGGATGAAACACAAGTAAAAAAAATATTCAATGAATTGGCAAGCATGAACAAAGATGATGCGCAAAAAGCAGATGCATTCTTAAAGCTATCGCAGGCAGTTAAAGGAAACTTAGATATAGATGAAAAGGATATATTCAAGGAACTGCCTAAGAAACTAGTACCTGAGACAAGCAAGGAAGCTGCTGCTTTCACTAAATTAAGCAACATATTAGAAGGAAAGCCCGTAGATGATGGTATCAAAGAATTATCTAAATTACGCGCTAAAAAGACGAGCATTGATTATCTGAAGATGATGGCTGGGAAAAAATGATAAAAAAAGATATTACCTGTCAAGCGAAGCAAATACGAAACTTTAATATAACTTAATCCAATATGGTTAGAATGCTAATAACTTAATATTAAAATATACGTATATCGACAATTAAAAAATGACATCCTCAAAACTTTTTGATAACAAAAAACATAGCAAAAAAGCTGAAGTTGCTTCACAGATATTTGTCTATATAATAGCATTAGTGGTAGTAGGCATGGTAATCGTCTTTGGGTATAAGGCAGTAAAAAGCTTTGCTTCAAGAAGCGATGAAGTCGCATTGATAAAGTTCAAGACAGAGGTTGAAAACACTTTTAAGCAAGTGAGCTCAAACTTCAACACAATCAAGGTAGAAGATTTTGACATACCTTCAGGGTATGAGGAGATATGCATAGTTAACCTTAATGCGCACCAGAGCATAAGCGAGTTTACATATGAAGAGTTTGAAAGATATAATCCTATACTATATGAGGGCGTCCAGGAAAAGAAAAACTTGTTTTTAGTAAATGGAATATATATAGAGCCTTTTAATGTCGGCAAAGTGGCATTGGATATAGACACGCAAACATCGGCAAATAAGCCAGATGCGTGCAACGGAGACGGCAAGGAAAACCCTACTGCAGATGATGGGTATCTGATGTGCATCAAATCTAAAAACTCAAAAGTCAGGATGAAGCTTAAAGGCAAAGGAGATAAAACTTTTGTCTCATGCGTACAGTAAAAACAAGCTACTTAAATTTATAGATTAAAAATGGCGACTGCCGGCGAACACTTTTCGGATGACCTAATTAAAGATATCATCATTTATATTTTATACTCATGTTCAAGAATCTTAAAAAGAGGCTGCATAAGAAAGCAGATGTGGAGATCCAGATAAACTGGATTTTTATAATAATTGTAGGCGGAATAATATTGATATTCTTCATTGGCCTTATAATGAAGCAGAAAACAGTCTCAACAACTAAGCTTAACATAAACATAAGAGAAAGCCTAGATACGATATTCACTAGCTCTCAGGTTGCATCTGGCACTGCAAACCTGATCAACACTCCAGATCTGGAAGTTGATTTTGACTGTGATAATTATTATATAGGAGATTTTGATTCAGGGATAAGCAAGTCATTAGGCAAGACAAGAATCATCTTTGTGCCAGACAGGTTAGAAGGCAAGCAGCTTGTTACCTGGAGCATGGAATGGAATATGCCATATAAGATCGTAGATTTTCTCTACATAATACCTAAAGATGTAAGGTATATCTTTATTTATAATTCTCAAGATGAAAAAACATTTGCAGAAGAGATTATCAGCTTAATGCCAAAGGATGTACAGCCAGAGTTAGTGCATGTGAATGAGATTAACGCATTAAAGCATACAAACAGTTATAAGACAAGATTTGTCCGTTTTTCTAATGAAAGATTATCAGGACAGCTTGATAAATCATTTGAAAAAAAGGACCTTAGCTATATAAGCATTGTTCCAGACCAAAACAGCAAGGAATCTGGCAAGGTTGTATTTGTAATTTATGCAAAAAATGCAGCAAGCAATTCTTATGACTTTGAACTTGCACGTAATACACAAGATGCGAGTACTCTACCATACATGGATTACAATCCAGAGTTTGTGACTGAAAAAAGATATCCTACATTATTTGGCGCAATCATCTCAGATAATATAGACCTCTATGAATGCATGCTCAAAAGAGCTCTAAATAGGCATTCTTATATCACCTCAATCTATGATAATAGGATGCAAAAAATAATTGCAGCAACTAACCAGGATAACCATCCTTTGAAACAGCGCAACTGTGTTTCAGGGATGTATGATGTTACTGACCCTCTACAATTGGGTAATTTAGGCAATTGTTTAACAGCTAATCCTCTTCCATGTCTAAGCAAAACTATTGAATATTGTAAGGGAGATTTAGGCAATTGTGATCCTTATCCTAATGTGCAGGCATTAGTAAGCGTAAACAAGAAAGTTCAGGATAATTCATGCCCATTGGTATATTAAAACAAAAGAAGTATCTTACAGATTCAACAATATGGCAAAAAATATATTATTAAAATTACAGCACAAAAACAGAAAAGCCCAGATGAAGATGATGGAGAATGTAGCAATAATGATAATATTCTTCATGCTCTTGACATTAGGGTTTATTTTCTATGGCAAGATAGGAGGCCATAGCGCAAAGCAAGACATAGAAAAATTTGCTCAGCAGAGAGCAGTAAAGCTTGCAAAAATTGTGGCAGCATTGCCTGAAGTAAGATGCTCAGAAGAAAATGTACCTGTACAAGACTGTTATGACCTGTTAAGAGTGGAAAGCGCAAAAACCCTTATCGAGAATAATTATCAGTATTATCTTGAGATATTAGGCTATAGTAGAGTCGCAATCGAAGAGAAATATCCTGGCAATGCAACATTGATCATATATGACAATCAGCCAGACATAAATGCAGTGTCAAATATCGAGGAGATAAGGTTCAGCTATATACCTATCTATATTCCAATTACATTATTCAATGCAACTATCAATCAATATTCATTTGGGGTGCTAGAGGTAGGGACTTATGATAAGTAAGAAAAAATTTAATGAACTAAAAAAATCAAGATAAAAATCAAAAAATGATTAAAAATAATCTATGCACAAAATCACAGATGGAAATAATGGGAATAGTTATCATAATCATATTATTCTCTGTAGGATTATTGTTTGCAATACAGTATATCATATTAAAAAAGCCAAGCGATGTCAAGAAATCATTTCTGCAGGCAGAACTATCATCCAATAGCTTGAATGCGATGCTTAAAACCAATGTAAAAGAATGCAATAATGCAGACATGGCTGCTCTATTTAAAGACTGCGCAGGAGCTTCACAAGAGCTTGACTGCTGCATCAAGCTTGCACCAGATCAAGACTGCATATATGATGATAGTCAAGGCACTATGGGCATAGCAGACAGCTGTCATATGTTGAATGAAACAGTCTCAAAGATACTTCGTAATACTTTATTTTTATGGAGAGTGCCATATGTATTTACAGCATATTATGTTGAATCAGACCCATTGCCATGGACAGAAGGCATAACAAGCAGTCCAGAAATGCCTTGCAGCTTGGAAGATATCGGAAGGCCGCAGGAATTTACCCTGCCGACAACCCAAGGTAACCTTAGGATTGTGCTGAAGGTGTGTTGAGTGTGTAATGTAATAAAATCTAATCAAAATCCTCATTATTTGCCTAAAGCCATAGAAATATTTAAATACATCATATTATAATAGTCAAGTATATAAATTTAATACGTTTATACTAAAACATTATGATTAAAGAGGTGTTGTCTATGTTTAAATCAAAAAAAGGCCAGGGAATGACTTTAAATGTCGTAGTAGTTGCAGCGATTGTGCTGTTAGTTCTAGTCGTGCTTGTTCTTATATTTACAGGCAAAATAGGCAATTTTGTAGGAGAAAGCGAAAAGTGCGTAACCAAAGGCGGAACATGCATTGCAGCTAGAGATGGGTGCAATAGGGCAAATTTAGAAGCACCGGTAAACGCTAAATGCTATAAAGCAACAGATCCTACTGCAGTAGATGATAGCCAAGTTTGCTGCATAAAAGTTGGCGCATAATTATCTTAATTGTTTTATTTATCTTATCTTAAAATGAAATCCAAGAAAGCCCAAGGAATGCCTATAAATGTTATCATCATAGCAGTCATAGCTTTGATTCTCCTTGTTGTTATCCTTGCAATTACATCAGGCAAATTAAAGGTATTTGGGAAAGGGACGGCTAACTGCAAAGCGCAAGGTGGAGACTGTGAGCCAGTAACATTTTGTGTAAAACCAAAATATACAGATGTATTGGGAACAGATTGCGAATCTAGAACAGATGGAAAAACACTCTGTTGCATAGCATTATATTAACATGAAATCAAATAAAAAAGCAGATCTCTCTATCCAATTGATAGTTGTTGTTGTTATTGCATTAGTTATCTTGGTTGTTGTTTTAGGCATTACTTCAGGAAAATTAAAGATATTCGGAAGCAGTGCAGCAAGCTGTGCAGTAAGAGGTGGTGAATGTGTGTCATCAGGTGCTTTGGCAAGCGGAAAATGCCGTGAAGGATCAGTAGAAATCCCAGGAACAGATTGTGAATTACCAAGCAAATGCTGCCAGGAAATATTTAAGACAGACCAATTAAAGGAAAAAGGCTTAACTTCTGGAATAGATTTTGAAGATAAAGTAGTACCAGCAGCTGCAAAAGATAGAAGCTTAGTATAAATTATCAAAATGAAAATTAAAAATTCAATAATGATACAAGATACAAAAAAGGCCCAGGGAATGCCGATAAATATAATCATCATTGCAGCAATAGCTTTGATTGTGCTGGTTGTGCTAGTTGTAGTCTTCTCTGGTAAATTCGGCAAATTCGGAACCGGTGTAGATGATACTGCTAATAGTTTCAAGAATATGTGTGAAATACCTGGAACGAGCAGGGAATGCGTTTCTTCAATTGCACAATGCACACCAGATAAAGGCACAGAAATCCGTGGAATATTTACAGACTGCGATAAAAAAAGCTCCGGTAGTATTTGCTGTGAAAAATAGGTAAATATACTAAATAATCCTATTATTCTATCTGATTTTTATAACAATATCTTTATAAATTATCCTCTATTCTACGTTCTTTATCATGGCAGAACTGAACTTTAAGGAAATCGAGCTGAAATGGCAGGAAACCTGGGACAAAGCTAAGATATTTGAAGCAGATTCTAAGCCAGATAAAAAGAAATACAAAAAATATTATACGCATTTTACTTACCCTTATGTCAATGCATACCCACACTTAGGTCATTTCTATACTTTAATGCGACCAGAAGCAACTGCTCGCTTCAAAAGAATGCAAGGCTATAATGTATTAATGCCGCAAGGATGGCATGCAACTGGCTCTCCTATTGTCAATGCTGCGCAGCGCGTTAAAGAAAGAGAGCCGAAACAGATTCATATTCTTGCAGAGATGGGTATTACAGATGAAGCACATCTAAAGAAGTTCGAGAATGCCGGTTATTGGATAGAGTATTTCATGCCAGAATTCAAGAAAGACTTTAAACGCATAGGGATTTCGATAGACTGGAGAAGAGAATATTTTACGACTTCATTGAATCCTCATTACGACAAGTTTGTACGCTGGCAATTTAACAAGCTCAAAGAAAAAAATTATGTTAGAGTTGGAAAGTTCCCTGTTGTTTATTGTCCAAAAGAAAATGCTCCAGTTAGTGACCATGCAAGAAGCGAAGGAGAAGGAGAAGTTCCGCAGGAATTCACATTATTGAAACATAAATATCAAGATGGGTTTATAGTCACAGCAACCTTGCGTCCAGAAACTTGCTTAGGGATAACTAACTTATTCATCGGACCAAATGTCGAGTATGTCAAGGCAAAAGTTACCTCTAACAAAAAAACTGAAATCTGGTATCTTAGCAAAGAAGCTGTTGAAAAACTTACTAATCAGGAATTTTTAATCGAAATTCTTTCTAATGTCCACGGCAAAGATTTTATTGGCAAATACGCAGAACTTTTTACTGGCGAAAAAATACTCATTTTGCCTGCTGAATTCTGCAATCCTAATCTAGGCACAGGAATAGTCCATAGCTGCCCAAGCGATTCGCCAGATGACTGGATCGTATTGAAAGATTTTCAGGAAAATAAGAAAGAGTGCGAAAAATACGGATTGAACCAAGAGGAAATAAAAAAGATCGTTCCTAAGCCTGTGTTACATACACCTGGATATGGCGATGTTCCTGCAATAAAGATGATTGAGGAGCTCAAGATCAAAACAAGGCACGAATCATCTAAGATAGAAGAGGCAAAAAAAGCTCTCTATAAAAAAAGCTTCTATGAAAGTACAATGAACTCAAGATATAATAATAGTAAATACTTCTCAAGAGACTATTCTGGCATGAAAGTTACTGATGCAAAAGACCTGATAAAAAAAGATTTGATAAACAAAGGAATTGCAGACGTATTTTATGAGTTAACTGGCAAAGTTGTCTGCAGATGCCTGACTCCATGTACAGTAAAGATCGTTGCTGACCAATGGTTCATCGCTTATGGAGATGAAGTTTGGAAAAAAGAAGCAAGTGAATGCCTTAAACAGATGAAATTATATCCAGAAAAATCCCGTACTCAGTTGGAGTACACCATAGGCTGGCTCCATGAATGGGCATGCACAAGGGAAGAAGGTCTTGGCACAAGATTGCCTTGGGATGAGAAATGGCTTATAGAAAGCTTAAGCGATTCTACAATTTATCTTGCATTTGATACTATCTCACATTTATTGCAGAAAGTAAATCCTAAACTGCTGAATGATAAGGTATTTGATTATATCTTTTTGGGCAAGGATTCTGAAGAAGCAAGAAAAATAAAAAATATTGATAAAATCAGGCAGGAGTTTGATTATTGGTATCCTTATGACTTCAACAGCTCAGGAAAAGACCTTATTCAAAACCATCTTACATTTGCATTGTTCAACCATACAGCATGCTTTCCAAGAGATAAATGGCCTGCAGGCTATGGGATAAATGGCTGGGTCATGGTAGATGGCAAAAAGATGTCAAAAAGTCTTGGCAACTTTATTTTATTAAGAGATCTTCCGGATAAATATGGTGTAGATGCTTCTCGAATTACAGTTCTTTCCGGCGGCGAAGAGATGGATGACCCTAACTTTGATTCAGAGTTTGCAAAATCAATGAAAAATAAGCTGCAGGCAATGTATGAATTCAGCATAGCAAATTATATTCAAGAATCAGATGATAAAAGTACAGCTACAAAACAAACCGACAAGAAAAAAACAAAAGTAGATGCATGGTTCGAATCTGAATTAAACTCTATAATAAAAGACACAACTGAACTTATGGAATTAACATTGTTCAGGAGTGCAATTCAGCGAGGGTATTTTGACCTGCAGCAAACAATCAGATGGTACCTTAAAAGGTCATCTAATGATCCAAATAAAGCATTGTTGAATAAAGCCATTGAAACACAGCTGCTCTTGCTTGCTCCATTTGCGCCGTTTATCTGTGAAGAAATATGGCAAAAAATAGGTAATAATCCATCTAAAGAAAATAAGGAAAATCGAGAAAATCAAGAGAATGCTGCAGTAGGAAAGAAATTTATCTCTCTTGCAAAATGGCCATCTTATAACGAAAAGAAAATCAAATCAGAATTAAATGCAGTTGAGAGCTTAATAAGAAACACAGAATATGACTTGAATGAGGTAATCAAATTATCTAAAGTGGAAAAACCTGCTTTGATACAGCTGTTTGTAGCGCATTCCTGGAAATATTCATTATTTGCAGAGCTTAAAAAGTTAACTTTGGAAACTAAAAATCCAGGAGAGATATTAAAAAAAGTCATGCAGCTTGACCAGTTCAAGAAATATGGCCAAGAGATAAGCAGATTTTTGCCTAGATTAGTTGGTTCAGGAAAAATACCAAATGAAGTCCTCTCACAAAAGTTAGAGCATTCTTCACTGCAGGATGCAGAGCAATTTTTCGAGAAAGCCTTCAACTGCAGATTTGAAGTAATCAAAGCAGAAGATACTAAAGAGCAGAAAGCGATGCAGGCAACTCCTGGAAAGGCAGCGATTGTGGTGAAATAAAAGAGGTCATGCATGGCAAAAACACGTTCATCCCTTGAAGCAGCAGGCTTAACCCAGCGTACTGCAAACATCTCAGAGAGAGTAAAAAAGATAGTTGTTTCTCCTATTAAAGAGATGCGCATACTTGCAGAGAAGGTTCCTGGTGCTATCTCATTTGGCCAAGGAATGCCTTATGTTGACACTTCTCCTGAAATAAAAGAAAAATTAATCTTTGCATTAAAGACAAAAGACATCAGCAAATATTCTACAAGCCCTGGATTGCCTGAGTTAAGGCAGAAGCTTGCAGAGCGTGTAATGAAAAAACGTGGTTTGCAGGGGATTCTGTCTGAAAATATCTTAGTTACAGTCGGCGCAATGGAAGGCCTAGGCGCAGCAATAATGACTGTCATCAATCCAGGGGATGAAGTTATTGTCGTAACACCAGGATTCTCTTCCCATATTGAGCAGATATTATTAGCAGGAGGAAAACCTGTATTTGTGCCATTGATCGAGAAGAAAAGCTGGGCTCTTGATGCAAATGCTTTCAAGAAGGCAATAACCAAAAAGACAAAAGCCATCTTACTCTGTAATCCAAGCAATCCTACTGGCACAGTTTATTCTAAAAAAGATCTGCAGGAGATTGAGCAGCTTGTATTGAAAAATAATCTTATATTAATCTTGGATGAGCCATATGACTTTTTGCTTTATGACAATGCAGAATTTTACAGTCCTGCATCTAATCCTGCACTAAAAAACAATCTGATTGCATGCTTCAGCTTCTCAAAGGAATTTGCAATGACTGGATACAGGATAGGTTATGTCTATGCAGATTCTGGCATAATAAACCAGATGATGAAAGTTCATGATGCATTCTGCATTTGCGCAGCAAGAATCTCTCAGGAAGCAGCATTGGCAGCGCTTTCTATTTCTGATGAATTTACTAAAGACTTAGTGAAAAAATTAGATTACAACAGAAAGTTAGTAATGTCATGGCTTGATAAGATGCCTGAACTCTTTGAATATCAGGTTCCCAAAGGAGCATATTATATTTTTCCAAGGTATAAGATAGAAAATCTTACTAAAAAAAATCCAAAATTAAAAGATATAAATTCATTTGACTTCTGCCTGAAATTATTGTACGAAGCAAAAGTAGAAACAGTGCCAGGCGCAGCATTTGGGCCTGCAGGAGAGAACCATATCAGGATGAGCTTTGGCGCAAAGCCTGAAGAATTAGAGGAAGGGATGAAGAGATTGAAGAAGTGGAGCGAAAATTTAACTCAATAAAAAATCTCTTATTTATTCTTTATATATATTCACTAATCCCTGTAAAATTAATGTTAGTGATAACACAACTAATATTATTATTCCAACTACAAAAACAACAAAATTTGTTTTTAGTATTAATCCATTTAGAATAATACTTGTAGCTACGTGTCCTGTAACACCTATATCATTATCTGGGCGATCTTTTATTTCACCGGTCCATGTATCTGTTAAAGCTTTGGTGTTTCCTGTTAAAGTTTCAACATAAAAGTTCTTAAATATCAAATAACTTCCAATAACACTTGATAATAAAATAATAATTCCTATCACTAGCTGAATCTTACCAATATTCTTAATAATTTTCTTATTTTCCATTGTTCAGCATCTCAAAAACTTCGCTGACATTCAGCTCAAAAGCAACAACTGGAGTTTCTATTCCAAAATTAGCAAGCACTTTAGGATGTATCTCACCGATAAATGCTACTTTTTTGCCTTCTTTGTCATCTTTATTTTGTTTTACTATAACTCTTCCAACTCTTCCTGGCACAAAGCTTGGATGCTCAACTGGAATAATTTCGTTTGGCAGTTGCAATAACTTTAGCAAATACTCGATTACCTGTTTTGCCTGGGTGAAATCAGCATTATTATGGCAGATGACTGCAGCTAAATGCTTAAACTCCTCTATGCCTGTCTCTTCTGTTGTTAATGATGAAATGTTTATTCTGCCTGCATTTATATTTTCTTCTTCACTCTTTTTTCTCTTATCTGCTTTTCTAGCGACTAACCCAATCTCAAACACATTTTGCGGAAATTCATTGTGCTTGTTTTCGCTCAAGATCTTCAACAAATTAGGCAGCATCCAGTTTCTGATTGCATTGTAATCTTCTGTTAAAGCATTTGCTAATTCAACAACTTGCGAAGCATCTTTCTCTCCCAGAGCCATCTTATTAACCAATTCATTCTTATTACTAATATGATAAGTATTTGCTTCTGTAAAACCTAATCCTACAAATATGTCTGAAATATGCCTGATAAAATTATCTTCAGCATCTTCCTCTGCAATTGTAGCAACTTTTGGTATCTCTGAAGTGAAGTTATCATAACCATAAGCGATTGCAACATCTTCCATCAGATCTGCCTGATGCAAAATGTCTGCTCTATATGCAGGTATTAATGCAGCTGCATTATCAGCTTTATCTATTCCAAATCCCATCTGTTCGAGAAATCCATTGATCTCTTTTTTTCCCAGTGATAATCCAAGCATCCTGTTTATGTACTCATAATCAATCATCATCTTTTTTGGAACCATATTAGGAACATCAAATTTTCCATCTTTGCCAACTTTCTTATCGTCATACACCATCTCGATTGTTTCGATTTTTGCACCCATATCATATAAAGAAGCAGCAATTATATTTATTGCATAAGTTATCACATTAAGATTTGGTCCAGTGCCTTCTACAAACAGCTCTGTAGTGCTTTCATCTATCTTTCCGACAGTATTAGAATTTATCAACGGCGGCATTGACATTATTTCATTATTATCATCCACAAACACAGAAAATATTTTCCAGCTCTTACAGATGTGCCCATACTCTTTTCCTTTTGGATGATGTTCTAATATTTCTAAAGCATCCATCTCTTTAGCGAAGCCTAAAGGTATAAATTTTATTTTCTTTGGTTCAATTCCTTTAAATCTGACTGGAAACTTTATCTTTTCTAATGGATATAAACCTAATCCACCTTTCTTTCTCTTTCTTGTAAGAGTCATGCCTAATTTTTCCTGCAATTGTATNNCTTCCAAATCCCTGCTCAGAAAGCATGTCTGGCCTATTAGGAAAAACCTCTACATGGATTTCTTTCTCATCTATGCTTTCAAGATCTGTACCTATCAAAGCTATCCTGTCTTTCAGCTTTTCTTCACTTAGCTTTTTTCCTGAAAGTTTCTCAAAAATTGCCCTGTTTAGTGTTACTGTTGGCATATCTTCTCACTTAGTGTATCTCTAAATTTTTTATGTCAAACTTAATTATCTTAATCTTTTAAACATCAAACTCTTTTGCCACTCTCGTAAGCTCTTTCTTAGCAGCATCTCTTAATACCAATGTTACCCTTATCTTGCTGGATGTATCTGCATAAGTCGATAATGATGTCCCTTTGTTATCAGTTGAGTAATCGATTGTCCATGCTACTTCACTGTTTGAAGGCAGGTTCTGCATTGTTACTGGCAGAGTGAATTTCTTTGGTGAAGTGGAAATGCCCTCTTCTGTAATAATATATTCAATTGTCAGTGGTTTGACCGCATCAGGTTTCTTATTATAAATTTTATATTTGATTCTTAATATTCTTCCATAACCCTTGCTTTCATCTGTCTCTATTCCAGTGCTGTCAAATTCCATAGTTAATTTACCTGCTTCTCCTCCTATTACAGTCGATGACGAGCTAGAACTGCTGCTTGAACTTGGCGGAGTAGTTGAACTAGTAGTCTTATTATCTACTTTAGTCTCGGCTGTCTTTGTCTCTGTGGTTGTTGTCTTATTCTCTGCTTTTGTCTCTTCAGCTTTAGTGTCTGTCTCTTTTTTCTCTGCACTTTTTGTTGCATCTGCTGCAGCTGTGTCTGTTTTAGCATCTCCACCTAATTGCTGTATTGCAGTAAGGTTTCCTTCGTTTGCTTTTAAGTCAGATGTAAATCCTATTGCCCAATTTATCAATAAAGCAATCCCTACTAATACACCAATGACTATTAATGCAGTTACCATATTCTTAGCTGTCAAAAGATGTTTTATCTTATTAAGATCAAATTTGCCAGAATGCTTTTGCTCTAGGTCATCATATCTGAACTTGTCATCATCATTTTTTTCAGGCTCGTTATCAAAAAAAGATCTCTTTTCTTCCTTTCTCTCTGTCTTTTCTGATCTAGAATCTTTTTTACTGTATTTTTTATCTTCCCTATGCTTATCTTCCTTTTGCAGGCCTTTCTCTCTTCTGATCTCTTCTCTTATCTTTTCTCTTTCTTTTACCCTTCTCTCAATCTCAAGCTCTTCCTCTACTTCATCCATATTCTTTTTCATATCATCTAATCTTTCTTGCAATTGCGCAATCCGTTCTTCATGATCGTCTTTCATTGGCATCACCTTTTAAATTTTTGATATTTATTGTAACAATAATTCATATATTTTAATTGCTATTTTCCAAGCTCTTTATCTATTTTAGCCACGCTCTAGCATCTCTTAGTTGCTTTAAATCATTCTTATATAAATCTCTTATGTCTGTTATCGAGTAATATTCGCTGATTATCCTTCCAAATCCAAGGCCCCAGGCTAATACCGGAACATCTTTACCTAGTAATGGAACAACAACCTCTGGCCTAAAAATTCCTGCGCCGCCTAATTCAATCCATTGCTTATGCACAGGATGGAATACTTCTATCTCAACCGAAGGTTCTGTGTAGGGGAAGTATGCAGGTCTTATCCTGATCTTATCATAACCCATCTTTTTAAAAAAGTCTTTTAAGTAGCCTAGCAGATTCTTGAAATTAGCATTTGGATCTACAACAATGCAATCTGTCTGATGGAATTCAAACAGATGCTTCCAGTCTAATGTTTCGTTCCTGAATACTGTCCCAACAGAGAAAAATTTCGCAGGAAGCTCGCTTTCCTTTAATCTTGCAAGAGTCTGCGCAGACAATACAGTAGTATGCGTCCTTAATACATTCTTTCTTGCTTCTTCTATGTTCCAATTATATCTCCAGCCAGTGCTTCCGGTATCTCTTCCGTGCTCATGTGTCTCTTTTATGTTTCTTATTAATTCCTTTGAAGCAGCGTTGCTCGGTATATCGGCTAAATTCGGATTCTTGATAAAGAATGTGTCCTGCATCTCTCTAGCAGGATGGTCTTGTGGGGTAAATAATGCATCAAAGTTCCAGAAGCTTGGCTGTACAATATTGCCTTTCATCTCCTTAAAGCCAAGATCTAACCAAATCCTTTTGACATAATCTATAGCTTCATTCATGAAATGTCTTCTACCGCCAAATACCCTACTTACAGGAGCTTTTATGTCATAGCTTCTGAATCGTTTTTCCTGCCAGTTTCTTGTCTTTAACATATCCTGTGTTATCCTGTCAACAACTTCTTCATCTGAGATGCCTGTTTTCTGTGCTTTCTTTCCAAGCTCTGTCAATGATGCAGTTCTTATTTTGTAAAGGTCAACTTCTACAAGACCTTTTCTTTTTGTGAGATATTGCAGGCATTTCTTCTCTTCTTCGTTTAATATTTTTACTTCAAAGGGAAATTCTCTTTCAAGGATTTTCTCTTCATCAAATCCATCTTTCAGAAGCTTTTTCCCTATATCTAAGATTTGCACGAGCAATGCATTCTTTTCATTATCCTTCCTTACATTGATAGCATTCTTTACCTTTAATATACCTATAGAAACATTTGATTCTTCCTTTGAGATCTTTGCAGCATCTATCACTTCATTTATGTTATGCTCTTTAGCATCTTTTAATGCATCAAGAAACCTTCTCTCTGGAAGCTTATCTTCCTTGTATTTCTTGCCGTTCTCCCCTAATACTGCAAGCTCTTTTACATCCTGCTTTAATATTATCAGTTTCTTGTTTTGGAGCCATTGCAAAGCTCTTAAAATTTCAACTTCCTGAAGCTTAGACTCTTTTACTAAGTCTTCAAGCTTTGAGAACCTATCTAACAACGGAAATACCTTTCTCTCCAAAGGGTGCAAATTATCAATCATTGACTTTATTTCAGGATTTGTCTCTTTATCTGCCATACGTCCACAAAAGACACTAGAATATATTTAAATGTTGTTGTGTAGTTTAAGGATTTTTAATGTACTGCTCTGGTTTATCTATATTATCTCCTGCCTTTCAATATCTCCTTGAACAATGCTTCAGCAGCTTCTTCAGGGCCTTTAGTCTCATATCCAGGGATGCCTAATCTTGTCCTAATCTGACCTACAAAAATGCCGTTCTTGAATATTGCATCAAAATACCTTTTAGCAATCTTCTCATGCAGCTCCATATACTGCGCAGGTCCAAATACATTTGCAAAATATGCAGCAACTAAACCAGTTTCAGTTGTTGTGCCTTTTGCCATCCTCTTGCCAGCTCTAAATATTTCAATGGCTTTCTCAACAGAATCAAACCTTTCAAGGAATTGATGCTCATTATCAACATGCTCATAATTATTTGCATATAAAAAATAATCAATCTTATAGCCGTGAAGAATTTCTTTTAAGGTTGTTATAGGCAATACTGCACGTGCATTTATCTTATGTGGGCTCATGATTATTGACCTGTCTATGTTTACCAAAGTATATCCTGGCTGCAGATCATCTAATCTTACAAAAGCACCTGTTTCTGTGCCGTATGCTTTTATCACTTCATCATTCTCTTCATCACTGATCTCTATAGATCCCATGTCATCAAATATGATTGTCATCTCCTTGAGATATTTTTCTCCAATCATTCTGAAAGCTTCTAATGACTCAGATTTGCCAGCGCCAGTATCTCCCATTATTATNNTTAGTTCAGAATCTTCCACAAGGTCAAAAAGATTTATTACAGATGCCCCTAATCCGATAAACTGCTTATGAAAAAATAAGTGTATCACTAAGTTGCCTACTTTTGCAGGAAAGCAGAGCCAGTCATTGCTGTCTAATTTTATATTTTCAATCGGATTTGAGTCAACTCTCTTGAACATCCCAGAGCGCTTGTTAAAAGGCGGATCAAGAATCAAAGGAGGCTCTATCAGTATCTGCCTGATAAGCTTCACATCTTTAAGATTATTATATGTTCCATGTTCGCATTCTTTCTTCGAGGCGATTATTGCTACCTGACAGCCAGCAGGCATCTGCCTATATACCGATAACTTTTCATTTGTTATATTAAATATTATGTCTCTATAGACTTTTCTTACCAGATGGTTAAGGCATTCTATNNTCTTCATAACATATCAGAAACCTTTCATATCTTCTCCAATAGTTGTATAAGTTCTCAATAAACTGCTGCAATAAGTAAGTATCTTTAGCCAGTTGAGGATGTGTTTTTCTTACTTCAGCAATAGGCATCTCTGAAAGCTTCTGAAGCAGTTCCAGTATGCTTTTTTCCTGTAAGGAATTATCTGGTCTAATCGTATTATCTGAAAATATCTTCAGAAGATTAGAACTCTTGCTTCTTAATTCATCAAGATACCTTGACAAAACTTCCTTAAAAAGCTCAGAGCTTAAAAGTTCAGCAGCTGTCTTGCACATCTCTCCATTGCAGGATATTATTGCCTGCTTTCCATAGAACTCAAAGTTTCTCATGATAATAATCCCCCACTCTGGATGATAATTTTATCTATCATTATCTTTATTTTATATTTAAATGTATAGATAATATTTAAGAATTTGATTCTAATTAATTTCTCTGCGCTTCATACTGCTTAAATAGCTCAGCAAACAGTCTTGGCACTAAAAGCATTTCATTTTCAGGTGCAACTAATGCAACCCTCATCTGTGTACTCCCTGGATTATCTTCTCCTGGATTTGTCTTGTAGAATCCTGCCATTGGTGCAACAAGCAAGGTAAGCTTCTCTCCATTAATCTCAACACTTCCTAAGTTTGCGCAGTAATCAACAAAATCTTTTGCATTGAAACAAGATTTTGCAATCTTCCTTACATCAACAACTGAGTAGATGCTTGACTCAGGCAAAGATACGACAATGCCAGGTAATAGATTATTGAAATCTGCATGCATCTGCTTCATTATCCTGCCATAATAATTTCTTTGCTGAGCAACCCAAGCTTGCAGCTGAACTTTTGTCTGAGAATGCAACGATTCAACAATATGCTGATCTAGGACAGAAGCACATAAGTAAGTTGTGCTGAATGCAACTGACTGCTCCTGAAAATATTGGTTATCTGTCACCAAAGCGCCCATCCTTAAGCCGCAGGCATTGAAAACTTTTGACATTGTTTCTAAACTTATCCTTATTTTAGCATCTTCAATTCCTGCAACTTCTTTATTTGTCATGTTCCAGACTGTAGGGGCCTGTGAATAAGAAGATAAGCTTTCACTTGTATAATACAATCCTCTATATGCTTCGTCGCTTATCAGGAAAATCTTGTATTTTAAGCAGAGTTTAGCATATTCATTTATTATCTCTTGTCTCATTAATTGTCCAGAAGGATTATCGTATGGAATAATCACTAATGCGCCTGGCTTATGTTTCTTGATTGCTTCTTCAACTTCAGTTACACTAACATCTGTAAATTTACCGTTTTCCAATAAAGTTCTTCTAACAGAAACTATTGATCTGCCTGTCTCTTTTGCGATCGATAGATAATTAGTGTAAATTGGATCAATAACAAGCAAAGGCTTTTCGTTTTTTCCAGGCTCTCCACAAACACCTAGCATTGCTGTCTTCATCAAGGTAGAACTTCCATCTGTGGTAAAAGCAAATAGTTTTAGTTTCTGGCTTATCTTATCTGGCAAAAATGATCTAATTATATTTATGAATGTCTCATTGCATAAGTCTCTTCCAACAGTCTCAGAATAACGCCAATCTCCCAATCTTAAATCCTTATCTGCTGGATTTAGATATCTTTGGGTCATCAACGGATGTGTCTTTAAAGAGACATTGCCTATCGCAACATTGATTGCTTTTGTCAATGGCTTTCCAGCTGTCTTGTCTTGCTCATTTCTCTTTCTGAATTTAATTTGCGCAGTCCTGATAGCGCTTGGCTGTATTCCTTTAAAAAGTTCTGATACCTGTGCGATTCCCTGTGTCATAATCTATTTAGTATAGTGATGTGTTTTTAAATTTTATTAAATAATTGGCATTTATAACTAATGCAACTAAGGATCTACTAGTATTCCCTTTTACAGCTTCCATGCACCTTGATTGTGAAGCTCTTCTCAATAGCAGTAATTGCTTCTCTAATGATGTCATCTTCCTTATGACCAAATATCTCTACCAAAAAGAAATAATCTCCAAACTTTCCTTTACTAGGGATGCTCTCTATCTTTGAAAGATTTATGCTGCGTTTTGCAAACTCTCCCAATAAGGTATATAATAATCCTGGCTTATCAATGCTTGGATAGATAGAGAGTGTTGTCCTATCTTTTCCTGTGCTCTTTGTATCTTTCTTTGAAATAACAACAAACTTTGTAGTATTATATTTATTATCTTGGATATTCTTCATGATCAATTTTAATCTGTATTTGTCAAGTG